>NZ_BCQR01000178.1 GCF_001552175.1 Actinomadura kijaniata NBRC 14229 | reverse complement strand
CCGCGCCGGGGCCCGGCCCGCACGGCACCGGGCGCACCGCGATCGCGCCGCGCGCCGCCGGACCGCCGATCTCCAGGGCGTGCAGCAGCTTGGCGGGCGGTTCCGCGCCGTGCCCCAGCAGGTCGGCCACGACGGGCAGCATCGCGCCGGTCATCCCCGGCGGCGGGGCCAGCGGCGCGGCGGCCGGCTCGGGGAACGCGGCCAGATGCTCGTTGATCCGGGCGACCAGCATCGGGGTGATGTGCTCGATCGCGGGCATGTCGGGGATGTGCACCAGACCGGGCAGCAGGTCGGCGAGCGCCCGCAGGCCGCGCGCGGCGCACCCGGTCAGGGCGGTGCGGGCCACGCCGCCGGTGGCGCCGGAGCGCAGGACGTTCAGGACCGCCTCGACCGCGCTCAGCGACGGGGCCAGCGCGTAGCCGGGAGCGGGCGCGGGCCAGAGCCCGTCGGGGCCCTGGGTCTCCAGCAGGAACCGCAGCCGTTCGGCGTGCCCGGTCAGCCACGGGGCCAGCGACGTCAGCCGTCCGGTCTCGTACACCGACGGCGTCTCCTGGCCCCAGGGCAGGGTGACCAGCTCGTCGACCAGCGCGTTCGCGACGGTGTCGAGCACCAGGTCCTCGGTGAGGACGGTCACAGCGGCCCCCGGTGCTCGACGGCCCGCGGACCGGGCAGGCTCATGCGGTCCGTCCGTGTGGGGTGCGGCGCGCGGCGGGGGCGACGGTCTTGCGCGGAGGTGCCGTGCCGACGTCAACAGTCATTCCTGGTGCCCTTTCGCGGGGTCTGGGCGTGTCGATCCGGCCGGCGGAGTCCGTCGGCTCTCTGTTCTATTTGTCCCTATTAGGGGTTGTCGGAGACGAGCGGCAGTGTGGCACGCTGAAAAAGCGCTATCAAGCGCGAGGTCACCGTGTATTTCATACTTCAACTGTGACAATCGTCACAGTCGGCAAATGTCCCGGCCCCCGAGATGCCTTACCGCCAGAAAATGATGGCGCAATTAATGCGAAACGTCCGCCCGGTGAACGGGCGGACGCTCATGATCGTGAAAGTCGGGGCGCAGGTCAGGGGGCGGGCGAGGCCGGCGGGCCGAGCGGGGACGGCAGCAGGCTCGGCCACGCGCCCTTCCCGACCACCCGGATCTTGCCGGTCGCCGTCCGGCCGCCGCAGTACGCGGTGACCTTGTAGGTCCCGGCGGTCAGCTTCCGCTTCAGGGTGGCGGTGCCCACGCCCGCGTCGCCCTTGCCGCCCAGCGTCACGTCCGAGGTGAACGCCTTCGACCGCGCCCAGTGCCGCTTCGGGCCGACCGAGCAGTTCGGCACCCGCAGCTCCACCCGCTGTCCGGCCGCCGCGACGCTCGGGGTGACCGTGACGCGTCCGCCCGCGGCGGCCGTCGCCTCGCTCGCCACCGTCGAGGCCAGGCCCGTCGCGACGAGGGCCGCTCCCAACGCGGTGATGCTCAACAGGCGCAAGGGGACTCCCGGAGTGAAGAGTGGCGGGGTGAGTGTGATGCTCGGCACTGTAACGGTTCAAGGTGCTTCACTCTAGAGATGTCGGGAAAACCCTGAAGGTTGCCTGAAACTAGACGGAACTTCCCTCCGTGACCGGCGGGACGCGCTCCGGGGTCGTCCGGCGGGCCCGGTGGGAGGCGCGCAGCCCGTCCAGCGTCAGCATCGCCAGCGCGACCCACACCAGCCCGAACCCGATCCACCGGCTGGCGGGCATCGCCTCGTGCTGCACCAGCAGCCCGATCAGGAACTGCAGCACCGGCGCCAGGTACTGGAGCATCCCGATCACGCTGAGCGGGAGGCGCACCGCCGCCGCGTTGAACAGCATCAGCGGGATCGCCGTCACCACTCCGGCCCCGGCCAGCAGCACCGCGTGCCCGACGCCCGAGTGCCCGAACGCCGCCTCGCCGCCGCCCTCCAGCATCAGCGCGAACCCGAGCGCGGGCACGAACAGCACGGCCGTCTCGACCGCCAGGCTCTCCGCCGAGGGCATGTTCGCGAACTTCTTCAGCAGCCCGTAGACGCCGAACGAGAACGCCAGCACCAGCGCGATCCACGGCGGCCGCCCGTAGTCGACGGTCAGCACGCCCACCGCGGCCGTGCCGAGCCCCACCGCCGCCCACTGCCAGGGGCGCAGCCGCTCCCGGAAGATCACCACACCGAACAGCACGCTGATCAGCGGGTTGATGAAGTAGCCCAGCGAGCCCTCGATCGTGTGCCCGGAGTTGACCGCGTAGATGTAGGTGCCCCAGTTGACGGTGATGACCACCGCCGCGACCGTCAGCAGCGCCAGCCGCCGCGGGGTCAGCGCCCGGATCCACCGCCAGTTGCGCAGGGCCGCCAGGATCGCCAGCACGGCGAGCAGCGACCACATGATCCGGTGCGCGAGGATCTCCACCGCCCCCGCCGGCTTCAGCAACGGCCAGTACAGGGGGAACAGGCCCCAGAGCACGTACGCGGCAAAGCCGAATACCATCCCACGACGGTCCACCACGAACATCACGCTACCAGGGCGTAATCACTCAAAGTGGGCCACGCTGCTGACCGGGGGGCGAGGATGAGCGCGCGCGACAGCTACGACGAGGTGGCCGACGTCTACGCCGAACGGATGCTGGACGAGCTGGCGGGCAAACCGCTGGACCGCGCCCTGCTGGACCTGCTGGCCGACCGGGTGGGAACCCTCGGCCCGATCGCCGACCTCGGCTGCGGCCCCGGCCAGGTGGCCCGCCACCTGCACGAGCGGGGCGCGGCGACGCTGGGCGTGGACCTGTCGCCGCGCATGGTGGAGATCGCCGCCGCCGCCCATCCGGGGATCGGCTTCCACGTGGGGGACATGCGGGCGCTGCACGTTCCCGACCGGGCGTGGGGCGGGATCGCGGCGTTCTACTCGATCATCCATCTGTCCCCGGCGGAGGTGCCGGCGGCGTTCGCCGAGTTCCACCGCGTCCTGCGGCCGTCGGGCTCGCTGCTGCTGGGCTTCCACCTGGGCGACGAGGTCCGCCACCTGGACCGCTGGTGGGACCGCCCGGTCAACCTGGACTTCCAGTTCTATCCGCGCGCCGAGCTGGAGACCGCCCTGGAGGACGCGGGCTTCACCCTGGACGCCTACGTCGAACGCCCGCCCTACCCCGGCGAGGCCGAGACGACCCGCGCCTACCTGCTGGCCCACCGCTGACAAAATCCCCCAAAAATGGCCTCGGGCACTGCTTGCGTCCAACCGGTCACGGGTAGTGACCTCCTGAAATCGTGCGATTCCAGGGGGAGGAAACGCCATGACAACCCGCGAGCACCATCTTGTCGGCAGACGCCTGGTCGGCAGCGACGGAGAGGAGCTCGGCACCGTGACCCGCGTGGTGCACGCCGAGAACTCCGAGGCCCCCGAGTGGCTGGTGATCCGCTACGGCCTGTTCGGGATGCGCGAGCGCCTCGTTCCCTATGCCGGGGCCCGCACCACCGAGGAGGAGATCTCCGTGCCGCTGGACCGGGAGATGGTGCGTTCCAGTCCCGACGTCGATCTGGAGGAGGGCCTGACCACCGCCGACGAGGAGGCCCTGGCCCGCCACTACCACCGGGGCCCGCACGGCACGCTGCCGGGATCGCCGCCCCCCGCGTCGTTCGAGAAGCACCGGATGACCGAGGCGAAGGCCACGGCGGACGGCACGCCCCCGCCGCAGGCCCGGCCCATGGCCACGGAACGCCCGACGGCGACACCCCCGACGCCGAAGGCGGACAGGCCCGTCGCCGGCCAGCGCCAGTGGAAGACGGAAGAGCCCCGCCCGTCCCCGACGGGCGACGGCACGACCGCCACGGGCGGCACGCCACGCCCCGAAAACGCCCGCACGGAGAAGATGCGGCCCGAGGACACGCGGGCCGAGAACATGCGGGCCGAGAACCGGGGGCAGGTCCGACAGCCCGCCCCGGAGAAGCCGACGGCCGGGGAGCAGGACGGGAACGAGGTCGAACTGACCCGCTACGAGGAGCGGCTCAGCGTCGACAAGCGCGTCGAGGAGGCCGCCCGCGTCAAGATCCGGCGCGTCGTCGAGCGCCAGGAGCACGACCAGACGGTCGCGGTGCTGGCCGACGACTACGACATCGTCCGCCAGCCCATCGAGGGCGGCAAGGCCGAGCAGCACGCGATGGGCGAGGACGAGCAGGAGCTCATCCTGTACCGCGAACGGCTCGTCGTGACCAAGGTGGCCGTTCCGGTGGAGCGCGTCGTGCTGCGCCGCAAGAAGGCCGAGAAGCGGCAGACCGTCCGCGAGACCCTCGCCAAGGAGCGCATCGAGGTCGAGAAGGTCGACATCCCGGTGCAGCCCGCCCAGGAACGGGCCCGCGCCGATGGACGGACCGCTCGGTGAACGGGGTTCCGGCCCCCGGCGTGCCCGCCGGGGGCCGCGCATGTGCCATCCGGGCGCGCGGCGCATAGCCTGCAAGTGTGTTCGGATTCGCGAAGACCGAGATGGTCTCACCCGACAAGGCGCTGCCCGGCCGTGACGAGCCCATGCCCGTCCCGCCCCGGCACGAGGTCCTCGGCGGCCCGCTGGCGCCGCCCTACCCCGACGGCGTCGAGGTCGCGGAGTTCGCGCTCGGCTGCTTCTGGGGCGCCGAGCGCAAGTTCTGGCAGACCCCCGGCGTCGTCTCCACCGCGGTGGGCTACGAGGGCGGGTACACCCCGAACCCCACCTACGAAGAGGTCTGCGGCGGCCTGACCGGTCACACCGAGACCGTCCGCATCGTCTACGACCCGGCCGAGGTCTCCTACGAGACCCTGCTGCGCGTCTTCTGGGAGGCCCACGACCCCACCCAGGGCATGCGCCAGGGCAACGACGTCGGCACCCAGTACCGTTCGGCGATCTTCACCCGCGACGAGGCCCAGCGGAAGCTGGCCGAGGCGTCCCGCGACGCCTACCAGAAGGTCCTGACCGCCGCCGGCCACGGCAAGATCACCACCCAGATCACCCCGGCGACGGACTTCTACTTCGCCGAGGACTACCACCAGCAGTACCTGCACAAGGTCCCCAACGGCTACTGCGGCCTGGGCGGCACGGGCCTGTCCTGCCCGGTCGGCGTGGCCCCCGCCGAATAGCCCATGACCGCGGCGAAGGTCCTCTACGCGATCGCGTGCGGGGCCCCGGCGGCGGCCGGGTTGGTGACCTTCGTGAAGTTGGCGCAGGTCGCGGGCTGGCACGTCCGGGTGATCGCGACCCCGATGGGGGCCGGATTCCTGGACGTCGACCGGCTCGCGGCCCTGACCGGCGGGCCCGTCCGGACCGACTTCCGGCTGCCGCACGAGACCTCGAACGGCCTGCCGCCCGCCGACGCGGTGGTGGCGGCACCGGTCACCTTCAACACGATCAACAAGTGGGCGCTGGGCATCACGGACACGGTCGCCGTCGGCATGCTGTGCGAGCTGACCGGCATGGGAGTCCCCACCCTGGCGGTCCCACAGGTCAAAGCCGAACTGGCCAGCCATGCGGCGTTCAAGGCGAACCTGGCCACCCTCCGCGCCATGGGCGTCCACGTACTGTTCGACCCGGACGCCCGAATGCCGGGCTGGGAAGAGATCCTCACAGAGCTGACCAGCATCGTCGTTCCCAGGGCACGAGACGCGACGAAGCGGGACGCCTGACCGTCCGTGCCTGCCCTGGCAGCGGTCGCACCCCTGGGGTTCCACCACCTTCGCGTCCCGGAACCGCGACGAGCTGAGGGCGAGGCCGTGTCGTTCGGAAACGCGAAGCTCGCGCTCCGGCGTGCCGAGAACCTCGACGCTGAATGGCTCGGTCCCCGATCGATCGGACGGCGGGCCCAGGTGCGCCTCGACGCGGCTACGCCCTGTCCTGCCCGGTGGAGGTGGCCCTCGCCGAGTGAGTACGGACGACGCGGTGCCCCCGCTGCCGGGCGTCGTTCGCTCTACGCAACGCGTCTGGATTTCAGTAGCATGAGCCGCTAACGGTCCTTACAGGAGTTGCCATGGCGCTGCCCGAGCCCCCCTACATCGCCGTCTACATCACCTCCACGCTCTCCGACGACCTCGATGGCTACGACGAGTTGAACGACAGGATGGTGGAGCTGTCCGAGGAGCAGCCCGGCTACCTGGGGCGCGAATCACTGCCCGGTGAGGGGAACGAGGAACGGGTCGTCATCTACTGGGCCGACGAGGAGTCCCTCAAGGGGTGGCGCCTGCACCCTGAACACCAGGTCGCGATGCGCGCCGGGCGCGAGCGTTACTACCTCTCGTACGACATCCGTGTCGCTCGGGTCGAGCGCGAGTACGGGTTTCGCGGCGCCGCGGCCGGTTGAGAGCGAGCGTTCGGCGCCTAGAGCGGTAGCCGCAGCTTGTGCGTGGACTCCTCGGGGCCGCTCAGGAACGTGAGGGTGAGGGTGACCGAGCGGGCCTCGTGGGGTGGGCCCGGCTGGACGGAGATCGTTCCTTTGGTGGCCTCGCCGCCGGGTTCGGGGCCGTACGCGCCGCCGCCGTCCAGGTAGTGGTTGCCCAGGTCGTCGAGTGCCTCGACGGCCAGCATGACGGGCGGTCCCGGATCGTCCCCGCCGGGCAGCGGCGGGGTGATCCGGTAGGACAGTTCGAGCGCGTCGGCCGACCGGGTGAGGCCGCGCACGGTCAGCTCGTAGCGGCCGTTCAGCACCCGCATCGTCGGCTCCTTTTCGATCAGTGGCTGCCCTTGGGACCGACCTTGCAGGTCAGGTAGCGGTAGGCGCCCTTGCGCGGGTCGCGGTTGCTCACGATCACCCAGTAGAACGTGACCTTGTCGTTGGTCTTGATCGTGCGCTTCCCGCCGCCCTTGACCTGGTACTTGTTCATGCTGCCGTGGAAGTTGTAGGTCACCGACTCGGAGTGCGCGCGGTAGGGCGGGTTGATGGCCTTGTCGTTCACCCACGCGTACGGCATCGAGGTGGTCACCGAGGGCCGGAACCTGGCCTTGCTCCTCTTGCTCAGCCAGAAGGACCACATGAGCGTCCCGCCCCTGGCCCGCTGGAAGTTGACCTTGGCGACCGGGTGGTCCCAGTCGCCGGTGCACTTCTTGTTGCCGGGGGTGGCGATGTGGACCCGGTCGAGGCGCTCGCGGAGATCCCGAAGGTAGGACTCCCGGCTCTGGCCCGCGGGGATGGTGAAGAACTCGCCGCCGCTGTCACCGGGGCGCGCGGCCGGGGCGGCCTGGGCGGGGGACGACACCGCGCCGAGCAGCGTGGCGGTGAGGGCACCGCCGGCCGCCAGGGCCGGGAGCGCGGTACGGACTCGATTGATCACAGTTGCTTCCACCGTTCGTCGAGGGGTTCCGGATCGGTTCAAGATCCATAACGACTCTGCCCGAAAACCGAGGACCACGACGGTGGGGAGGCGTTAGGGTCCCGTCAATTTTCCGAGGGCGCCGACGGTCCCGCCCGGTCGTCGTAGCCTCCGCAGATGGACGGACGAGGTTGGTACGGGGTTCGCTGTGTCTTCCGCTGGCCGCGCGAGGACGGGCGACTGTACGAGGAGAACGTCACGGTCTGGCGTGCGGCGTCCTTCGACGAGGCCATCGCCAGGGCCGAGGCCGAGGCCCGCGACTACGCGACGGCATGTGACGGGCGGTACCTGGAGCTCGCCCAGGCGTACTTCATCGGAGGGGACGAGTCGATCATCGAAGGCGCGGAGGTCTTCTCGTTGGTGCGCGGGAGCGACCTCGCGGCCGACGACTACGTCACCAGGTACTTCGACACAGGTGAGGAACGCCAGCGGCACCTGACCGGAAACGGGGACGACAGGGGTGAGATATCCCCTGGCTGGTAACGGCCGCCACCGGCGGAGCCTGCCGTGGCCTCTCCGCCCAGGGCGTGGGGGACGCGTTCCCTCTCGTGACGTGCGGAATCGTGGCCCGGTGGGCTGCGTCGGATCGCAACATGAGCGCCTCTCGGAGATATCTAAGAAGGTGCTAACGAGGTTGTTCCAGGCATCTCAGCTTTCTTCCAGGAGGAGGTCGGGATGATGGACGTCACCGTGAAGGTGCCCGAGGAGCGGCTGGCGGAGTTCTATGCCATGTACGCGCGCTGGTTGGCGGGGCCGGAGGCTCGGGAGGAGGCCGAAGGTTCAGGCGGTCGGGAGCTGGCCGAGTGGACCGCCGCGGACGTGGACCTCGCCGAAGAGGTCTGGGAGAAGTTCAGTGGCACGGCCAAGACCCTGTTCTCGGTCCTGATCGACGAACCGGAGCGCAGGTTCACCGGTGATGAGCTGGCGCGGATGCTGCACATCGAGAAGGGGCGGCACGGCATCGCCGGCGTGCTGGGGTGGCCGGGGCGGCACTGTGCCGCCGTCGGCCGCCATTACTGCTGGTACTGGGAGCACGGGGATGACGGGGCGCCCGTCATGTACTGGATGACCGACGAGGTCGCCGGCCTGTTCGGGCGAGTGCGCGACCGGAACGGGTGACCCTGGCCGGTCCGCGGTCCGTGGATGACGGTACGGACAAATGTCGATCCTTACGGCGTGTGCCGATGATCTCCGGGATACGCTCCCGAAACGATGGTGAGCGGGCCACGGCGCCCGGCCGAGCCGATCGGAGGAGGGGAGTGGGCATGACGGAGGACTCGGTGCGGTTCTGCTGCGAGCTCATGGCCGAGCAGGTGGAACACGAGTGCGAGCATCACCCCGACCGGTTCACCTGCCCGGACGCGCTGGTCTACTACAGCGCCAAGTTCGACGAGTACGGCCTGATCATCCATGACGGGTCGAGCTCGGTGAGCCGGATCCGCTTCTGCCCGTGGTGCGGCGCGAAGCTGCCACCGTCCCAGCGCGCCGCGTGGTTCGCCGCCCTGGAGAGCCGCGGCATCGACCTGTGGAAGGACGAGGTCCCGCCCGAGTTCGAGACCGACGCCTGGCGCAGGTCGGTCATACCGTCGAACGGCAACCGCTGAGCCGCTCGCACAGCGCCCAGACGGCGTCGCGGGCGCGTTCGTCCAGGACGCTCCGCGGCCAGGGGCGCGGGCGGCGGTCCTGGCCGAAGTAGGTCCCGGTCGTGTCGGCCACCTCGGGGGAGGCGGCCAGATGGACGCTGGACCGGGCGGGCCTGGCCAGGTCGCCGAACAGGACCGGGGCCAGCAGCTTCACCAGGGGCGCGACGGGCCGGTAGGCGTAGGGGAACGCGCGGACGGTCACCGCCCGGTTCATCGGGGTGTGGCCGTGGCCGGGGTAGACGACGTTCACGCGGACGCCGTGCGGGCGCAGGCGTTCGGCGAGGCGGTGGCTCATCGCCATCAGGGCCGTCTTGGTGTGGTTGTACTGGCTGAACGTCCAGCCCAGGAAGCGCCGCTCGGCCTGGAGGTCGGCCGGGTCGATCGGGCCGCCGGGGATGCCGCCGGTGACGTTGACGACGCGGGCGCCGGGCGGCATGCGGTCCAGCAGCAGGTGCGTGAGGACGAACGGGGCCAGGACGTGGGCGGCGAACATCCGCTCCACGCCGTCGGCGGTGGTCTCGCGCCGCGCGGTCATGGCGCCGGCGTTGTTGACCAGGACGTCGATCGGGCCGGTCGGGCGGGCGGCGAGGGCGTGCAGGTCGTCCAGTGAGGTCACGTCGGCGGTGAACGCCTCGATCCGCGGGTTCCCGGTGTCGTCGGCGAGTTCGGCGGCGGAGCGGGCCCGCCCGGGGTCGCGGCCGACGATGAGCACGCGCGCGCCGAGCCGGGCCAGGCCGCGCGCGGTCTCCTTCCCGATGCCCCCTGTGCCGCCGGTGATGAGCACCGTCCGGTTGCTGAGATCCATATCCCGAACGTGTCACTCGGTGACAGATTTGTCAACGGGTGTAGGATGCGGGCATGACAGGGTTGCGGGAACGGGCCAGGCAGGCGGTGCGGGCCGAGCTCACCGAGGTGGCGCTGCGGCTGTTCGCCGAGCGCGGCTTCGAGGAGACGACCGTCGACGACATCGCCCGCGAGGCCGGGATGTCCAAGCGGAGCTTCTTCCGGTACTTCCCGGCCAAGGAGGACGTCGTCCTCGGCGGGGTGGACCTGATGGGGGAGCGGATCGTGGCGGAGCTGGCCGCCCGCCCCCCGGCGGAGGACCCCTGGTCCTGCCTGCACGCGGTGCTGCGGGGCTGGGCGGAGCGGATCGACGCCGAGCAGCGGGCGCTGGAGAGCCTGAGGCTGATCGAGGCGACCCCGGCGCTGCGCGCCCGGTTCCACGCCAGGCGCGAGGAGACGCGGCGGCTCGTCGCGGACGCGCTGGTGGAGCGCGGGGTGGAGCCGTTCACCGCCGACCTGCTGACGGCGGCGGCGGGGGCGGCGCTGGAGTGCGCGTCGCGGGCGTGGGCGGGTTCGGACGGCGCGGACCGGCTGGCCCTGGTGGACCGCGCCTTCGCCGAACTGCGCCCCGCCCGCTGAGGTCACTCCGCGACGTTGGTGTTGTGGAGGGCCGCGATCCACCAGGCGCCGTCCCGCCGGGTCACCACGGCGGTGCCGTGGTTGGCGAACGTGCGGTCCGGCGTCGTCATGCGCTGCTCGAACAGGACGACCGCCAGGTCGGGGGTCAGGGGCCTGATCTCGGTCACCGCGACGGCGATCCGCCAGTCGGCGGCCGCGTTGGCCAGGCGCCCGGTGTGGTAGGCGAACAGGGCGTCCCAGCCGCGGATGACGGTTCCGTCGGGAACGGTCACCACGGCGTCGGCGGTGAAGCCCCCGTCGAGGACCATCGGGTCCTTGGCGTTGAACCCGGTCTCGATCGTGGCGATCAGCTCCCTGATCTGCGCGGCGTCCTTGTCGTTGACAGAGGCGGTGTAGGCGGTGGGGCGCTGGGACATTTCGATCTCCTTTTCGACATCCCTCACGCTAGGGACGCCGCGGGCCGCGGGAATCCGTCGGCTGACTGGGGCCGTGTCCGGGCGTCCCCCTAGATTGGGGGCATGGAGATCGGTTCGCGGGGTGTGGTTTCCACCGTCGTCGGGGAGGCGGACACCGCCCGGGCGCTGGGGAGCGGGGACGTCCCCGTGCTGGGAACGCCCCGGCTGGTCGCGCTCGCGGAGGCCGCGACCGTCGAGGCGCTCGCCGGGCGGCTCGGGGAGGGGCGGACCTCCGTGGGGACCCGGGTCGAGATCGCGCACCGGGCGGCGAGCGCCGTCGGGACGCGCGTCACCGTCACCGCCGAGATCGTCGAGGTGGACGGGCGGCGGGTGGTGTTCTCCGTGTCCGGCGTCGACGAGCACGGGGTGAACGTCGGCGACGGCCGGATCGAGCGGGTCGTCGTCGAGCGCGAGAGGTTCCTCGGGCGCCTCTAGCCAGGGCGCCGCTGGCCGTAGACGTGGACCCGGCGGCCCCGGTAGGTGGTGTCGCGCAGGTGGCGGTGGCCGATGCGCTCCGCGACCGCCGCCGAGCTCGCGTTGCCCGGCAGGATCAGCGAGACGACCTCCGGGGCGTCCAGGGTCTCGAAGCAGTACGCCAGGGCGGCGCGGGCGGCCTCGGAGGCGTAGCCCTTGCCCCAGTGGGCGCGGGCCAGGCACCAGCCGACGCCCAGGCCGGGGAAGCCGTGCGGCCGCCAGGGGCCCGCGCGGCCCACGAACGCGCCCGTCCCCCTCTCCTCCAGCGCCCAGTGCGAGTAGCCGCGGATCTCCCGGTGCCCGATGAACGTCGCCAGGCTGCGCCAGGGGTCGGCGACCGGTTCGGCCAGGCCGTCGGCGACCTCGGGGTCGGCCAGCATCGCGGCGTGGTCGCCGAAGTCGTCCCCGGTGAGCGGGCGGAGCAGCAGGCGGGGGGTCGTCAGGGTCGCCGTACCGGACTGTTTGGGGGAGTTATGCATTCTTTGTCCGTTCTTTTCCGGTGAACGGAACCGGCGGCGGTCCGGATCCGGCCAGGCGGTCCACCATAGGGCACCGTCGGTGACGTGACCTGGACCACTGGAGGCCGCCCATGCCGTTGCGACCCTCTCCCGCCCGAGCGTGGGCGCTGCCGCTGTGCTGGGCGGCGGTGCTGCTGGACGGCTTCGACGTCGTGGTGCTGGGCACCGTGCTGCCCGTGCTGCTGCGCGAGCACGTGTGGGGGCTGACGCCGGGGACCGCGTCGGTGGTCACCACCGTGGGGCTCGTCGGGATGCTGCTGGGCGCGCTGGTGATCGGGTCGGTCACCGACCTGATCGGGCGGCGCCGGGCGCTGATGATCTCGGTGGCGATGTTCTCGGTGTTCACGGCGCTGTGCGCGGTCGCGCCGTCGGCGGAGACGTTCGGGGCGCTGCGCTTCCTGGCGGGGCTCGGCCTCGGCGGCTGCATGCCGACCGCGCTCACCCTGGTCGGCGAGCACGCGGCGGACGGCCGCAGCGGTCGCGCCACCACCATGATCATGACCGGGTACCACGTGGGGGCCGTCGCCACCGCGCTGCTCGGCATCGTCGTCATCCCGGACCTCGGCTGGAAGGCCATGTTCGTGATCGGGGCCGCGCCCGCGCTGGTGCTGCTGCCGCTGATGTTCCGCTACCTGCCCGAGTCCACCTCGTTCCTGGAGGGCCGGCGGACCGAGAAGGGCGTGGCGGTCCGCACGCTGTTCCAGGGCGGGATGCTGCGGGCGACGCTGGCGTTCTGGGTGGCGTCGTTCATGGGCCTGCTGCTGGTCTACGGGCTCAACACCTGGCTGCCGGAGATCATGCGGCAGGCCGGGTACCCGCTGGGCGCGGCGCTCGGGCTGCTGCTGACGCTGAACGTCGGCGCCATCGTCGGCCTCGTCGTCGCGGGCCAGGTGGCCGACCGGTTCGGCGTCCGGGTCTCGGGGATCGGCTGGTTCGCCGGGGCCGCGGTCTTCCTGGCGCTGCTGAGCGTCCGGCTGCCCACCGTGGGGCTGTACGCGGCCGTGTTCCTCGCCGGGTGCTTCGTCTTCAGCGCCCAGGTGCTGGTGTACGCCTACGTGGTGCGCGCCTACCCGGCCGTCAGCCGGGCGACGGCCATGGGCGGCGTCGCCGGGCTCGGGCGGATCGGGGCCATCGTCGGGCCGATGGTGGGCGGGATGCTGCTGTCGGCGGGGCTGGCCTACCCGTGGGGCTTCTACGCGTTCGCGGTCGTGGGCGCGTGCGGGGCGCTGGCGGTGGTGGCCGTCGGGCGGCGGGCCGGGCGGGCGGCCGAGGCGCCCGAACCCGTCCGGGCCTGAAACGCGACGGGGCCCGCCCGTGGGCAGGCCCCGTCCGGAAGTCGGTCGGTCTAGTACGGCAGGACTCGGCCGGACGGCGTCCGGAGGTCGATCGGGCTCGGTTGACGCGGTGGTCTCGGGCGCTTGATGAGCTGCTGCCGTGCCATGTGTGATCATCTCCCCCGTCGGACCGGGTCCTCAAACCCGGAGAGCGAGCGATGTCGGGCTCTTTTACGTTCGACGTGTCCGCCGAGCGCGAGGTTCGCTGAGCTTATGCGACATCCTCGGCCCGTTCGACCGTTTTTCGGGATGACGACTCACTTTGGGTGGCGGTGACGGCACCGGCGGTGGCCGCGCCGGCGGTCTCCCGCGATCAGGAGACCACGTCCCGCGCCTGGAAGCGGCGGAACGCCAGCGCGAACAGCACCAGCGCGTACGCCACCGAGATCGCCGTGCCCTTGGCCATGCCGGTCCACTGGATCTGCGGCTGGAGCGCGTCCATCCACGAGTACATCCAGTGCGTCGGCAGGAAGTCGCGCCAGGAGCCGAGCGCGGTGACCGCGTCGAGGATGTTGGAGACGATCACCAGGCCGACCGCGCCGCCGACCGCGCCCAGCGGCGAGTCGGTGGTGACCGACAGCAGGAACGCCAGCGCCGCCACGACCAGCTGGCTGACCAGCGCGTACCCGATGACGATGCCCATCCGGCCGAGGGCGGTGCCGACCTCGACCTCGCCGCCGGTCGGCAGCCGCACATCGTCCCAGCCGAACGCGACCGTGCCCGCCAGCAGCGACATCAGCGGCAGGCTGACCACCGCGACCACCGCGTAGCCGAGCGCCACGACCAGCTTCTGCCGCAGCAGCCGGGCGCGGGGGACGGGCGCGGCCAGCAGGTACCGCAGCGACGACCATCCGGCCTCGCTGGCGACGGTGTCGCCGCAGAACAGCGCCACCGCCACCACCAGCAGGAACCCCGTGGAGACGAACAGCGCGAACAGCGCGAAGTTCATCGCGCCCGACGTCGCCACGTCCACCAGGCTCGGGAACCCGTCCGGCTCCGGATCGCCGCCGATCTTGAACGCGGCCACCAGCACCCACGGGAGCAGCAGCAGGATCGCGAACGCCACCAGCGTGCGCCGCCGCCGGAACTGCCGGATCGCCTCGACCCGCAGCGGCAGCGTGCGGCCGACGTCGTAGCCCGCCGCGCCGCCGTCGGCGCGCGGCTCGCGCGGCGGCCGGGGGCGGTCGCCGTTGAGGGCGGCCTCCGTGGTGAGCCCCGTGCTCATGGCGTCCCCTCTCCGATGATCTCCAGGAAGGCGTCCTCCAGCCGCCGCCCGGCGCCGGTGATCTCGGCGACCGGGCCGCTGGCGACCTGGTGGCCGCGCGACATGACGACCGCGTGCGTGCAGGACTGCTCGACCTCCGCCAGCATGTGGCTGGAGACGATCACCGTGCGGCCCGTCGCGGCGTACCGGACCAGCACCTCCCGCATCTCGCGGATCTGGGGCGGGTCGAGCCCGTTGGTGGGTTCGTCGAGGACCAGCAGGTCGGGCAGGCCCAGCATGGCCTGCGCGATCGCCAGGCGCTGCCGCATGCCCTGGGAGTAGGTGCGCACCGGGCGGTCCAGCGCCGCGCCCAGCGCGGCGATCTCCAGGGCCTCCTCCAGGTGCGCCTCGTCCGGGCGGCGGCCGATCGCGCGCCAGTACAGGTCGAGGTTGTCGCGCCCCGACAGGTGCGGCAGGAAGCCCGGTCCCTCCACGAACGACCCCAGCCGCGACAGCACCGGCGCGCCCGGCGTGACCCGGTGCCCGAAGATCCGGATCTCGCCCTCGTCGGGCAGGATCAGGCCCATCAGCATCCGCAGGGTGGTGGTCTTGCCCGCGCCGTTCGGTCCGAGCAGGCCCAGGACCTGGCCCTTCTCGACGCGCAGCGACAGGTCCGACACCGCTCGGTAGCCGTTGGAGTAGGCCTTGGTGAGCCCGGTGATCTGGAGCGGGACGCCGGCCAGCTCCGGGTCGAACGCGTCGGCGGACCGCCCACGCCGTCCCCGCCCGGTCAGCACCAGGGCGGCGGCGACGACCAGCGCGACGCCCGGCAGCGCCCACACCCACGCGGGCAGCGGCGCGGCCTGCGTCCGCAGCTCCGGAACGGTCGGCACGGTCAGCCCCGACACCGCCGCGACCTTGTAGGAGGCGGGCCGCGGTGGGGTCGCGAAGCCCATGTCGGTCGTGGTCAGCACCAGCCGCAGCCGGTGCCCGGCGTCGAAGCGGTAGTCCATGGCGGGCAGCGTGACGGTGACCTCGCGGCCTCCGTCGGCCCGGTCGACGCGCAGCGGCGCGGCGATGCGGCGGGCGGGCGACCCCTGGCCGCGCGGCCCCGGCCCCACGTCGTACAGCTTGGCGAACAGCGGGATCTCGCCCCGGCCCGTCACCTTGATCTTCACGGTGGCCGCGCCGGTGATCCGCAGCGGCTCGGTCAGCGGCGCGGTGTCGAACGTCGCGGCCTGCCCCGGCATGTCCACCGGCAGCCCCTCGCCCAGCGAGCCGCCGCCGAGGTCGCCGAGGTTGCCCAGCGCGCCGAGCCCGGGCAGCGCGGAGATCGACGCGGGGGATCCGCCCGCCGGGTTGTGGATCGTCTGCTCCGCGCCGGTGAGCGGGAGGGTGCGGGGCCGGTGGCCGAGCCCCGGGTAGCGTCCGGCGGTGGCGGCCTCGATGTTCACCGCCTGGGTGGAGGAGTCGATGCCGCCCGCGCGGGTCACGGTGAACGCCGGGTCGCCGCCGCCCTTCCCGTCGAGCCGCCGGTCGAAGAACGACCGCACCAGGCCCCGGACGCGGGTGGTCTCGCTGTCGCCGCCGTCGTGGCCGCCCTGGTGCCAGACGACCGAGACGGGGGCGCCGTTGCGGGCGATGGCGCGGGCGTTGGCGTCGCCGTGGTCCAGCGGGAACAGCGAGTCCGACTGCCCCTGCACGATGAGCGTGGGCACGCGGATCCGGTCGGCGAACGTCGCCGGGCTCGACCTGCGCAGGGTCTCGACCGCGTCGGGCGTGGCCCGCCCCTTCTCGGCGATCTCCTGGTACATGTCGCACAGCGACGGCAGGAACCGCCCGCAGGCGGTCTTCCCGGCCCCGTCGGTGAAGAAGAGCCCGGCCCACAGCTTCTTGAACACGCCCTTGTCCGGGCCCTCGCCGGTCGCGTTCGGGAACAGCGCGTCCGGCAGGCTGTTCCAGGTGATCTGCGGGGCGATGGCGTCGATCCGCCGGTCGTGCGCGGCGGTCATCAGCGCGATGGCCCCGCCGTAGGACTCCCCGGCCATCCCGACGCGGGGGTCACCGGGCCCGTCGAGCCGCACCTCGGGCCGCTTGGCGACCCAGTCGACGAGCTGCCGGACGTCCTTGACCTCGTAGTCCGGCGAGTTCAGCGCGATCTCGCCGCCGCTGCGCCCGAACCCGCGCGCCGACCAGGTCAGCACCGCGTACCCGGCCCGCGCCAGCTCCTCGGCCTCGCTCCGGACGTCGTCCTTGGACCCGCCGAAACCGTGCCCGAGCAGCACCGCCGGGGCCCTGTCGCGCCCGACCGGCCGGAAGAACGTGGTGTCCAGCGTGACCCGCTGGTCGTCCTTCGGCCCGTCCACGACCTCGATCCGCTGCTGGACGGCGCTCACCGGCGGTTTCCCGTCGGCCGCGGCGCCCCAGGCGACGCCCCCGGCGGCCAGCACGGCGAGCGCTCCGCCCGCGGCCGTCCACCGGGTGGCCCGGCCCGCCGCGTCCCACCTCTCTCGGAGCTTTCGCGCTCCCCCCACCCTCATGCGGATCAGCCTATGTGGCGGGAAGTCGCGGTTTCTTCCGTCCCGGCGAGGATCACGGCTGCGCCCGGCGCGGTACGCCGCCCGCTCCGCATCCGCCGGACGGAGTACCCGGCCGCCGCGCCGCGGCCCCTCACCCGTTCGGAGGAGCCCGGCGCGGCCGGTTTATCCACATGGATGTGGATAACTTCGTGGACCGCCGCCCGGCGGCGTCCTCCTCGCGGGGGAGGGGCGGGGCCCCGCCCGCCGGAGGAAGGAGCGGAAAAGTCCGATCCCCGGGGGAGGTCCGGCGGCCGTCGTGGGCGGAGCATCGATGTCATGGACCGCACCGACGCGAACCCGGGCGCCTCCCTCGCCGACGAGCGCGACCCGGTGGTGGCGGCGCTGTCGGCCGTGCTGTTCGCCAGCGACCTGCCGACCGGGGCGCGGCCCGCGTTCCCCGGGGCGCTGGCCGAGATCCGCGCGGCGGCGCGCCGGCACGGCGGGGTGGGCGGCTGCATGGAGCGGGTCGCCGACGGCGGGTGGGACTTCGCCGAGGCGCGGCGGCGGATGGAGTGGGCGCGGGAGTACGCCCGCTGGCTCTCCGCGCGGCGCCCGCGCCGGACCCGGCCCGCCTGAGGCTCCCAGGGAGGCTCCGCCCCGCCGGTCACGGGCGCAGGGCCGCCTCCAGCATCGCGGTGAGGCGGCAGGTGAGGTCCTCGGGGTCGGCCGAACGCAGGTCGGCCAGCCCCAGCAGCCGCCGCACCGGCCCGCCGCCCATGACGACCAGCGCGGCGAGGGTGGCGCGGGCGCGGGCGTCCCGGCCGGGCAGCTGGGCGGCGAGCGGCTCGACCAGCACCCTCTCCATGTGCTCGCCCAGGATGGCGCTCACCTCGGGGTTGCCCACCGAGCGGTCCAGCATGCGCGGCAGCGGCAGGGGCGGGCCGTGGACCTGCCGGACGACGTGCTCGGCCAGCCGCCGGGGCAGCGGCGGCCCCGCCGTGTCCTCGATCACCCTCCGCATGGCCGACTCGCCGGCCAGGACCTCCGCGAACAGCGCGGCCTTGGTGCCGAAGTAGCGGTTGACCAGCGCGACGTTGGCGTCGGCGGCCGCGGCGATCATCCGGACGCTCACGCCGTCGTAGCCGTGCTCGCCGAACAGGTCCCGCGCCGCCTCCAGCAGCCGCCGCCGGGTCGCCTCCCGGTCGCGGCGCGGTCGCGGCGGCGGCCCGGTCCCCGTGGCGGCCGGATCCGTGTCCCCGTCAGCGCCCGCGTCCGCCCTGGCGCCCGTCCCGACCGATGTCTCCACGCGCACGATCGTGCCATGCCCTTCCCGTCGCGGGTGCCGCCCGAAATACCTGTGGGTTGCAAGTAAACGGATGTCTACATAGGATATATGCAAAACACAGGTAATTGATGGGGCGAGACATGGGGGCTCAGTGGCACAACCCAGCGTGGTGACGGGCGGGAAGCCGGGCGGGACGGGAGGACCCGGGCCGGCGGCCCCGGCGGTGCACTACACGCACCGGCAGATCCTGGAGATCCTCTCCGGCCTGATGATGGCGATGCTGACCGCCATGATCTCCACGTCGGTGGTCGGCACCGCGCTGCCGACGATCGTGGGAGACCTCGGCGGCCAGGACCAGCTGTCCTGGGTGGCGGCGGCCACCATGCTCACGATGACGGCCTCGACCCCGCTGTGGGGGAAGCTGTCGGACATCTTCGGCCGCAAGCTCATGTTCCAGAGCGCGCTGCTCATCTTCGTGCTGGCCTCGGTCGGCGCGGGACTGTCGCAGAACATGGGCGAGCTCATCGCGGCCCGCGCCGTGCAGGGCCTCGGCGTCGGCGGCCTGTCGGCGCTCGCCCAGGTCATCCTCGGCGACGTGGTGCCGCCCCGCGAGCGCGGCCGCTACTCCGGCTACATGGGCGCCGTGTTCGGCGTCGCGACGGTCGCGGGCCCGCTGCTCGGCGGGTTCATCGTGGACGCCGACGGCCTCGGCTGGCGCTGGTGCTTCTACGTCTGCATCCCGCTCGCCGTGGTCGCGTTCGCGGTCATCCAGAAGGTGCTGAAGCTCCCGAAGATCAAGCGGAACACCAGCCTCGACCTGTTCGGCGCGTTCACCATCACCGGCGCGGCGGCGCTGCTGATGCTGGTGCTGACCCTGGGCGACAAGGAGTTCGAGTGGAACTCCCCCTGGACCTACGGGCTGTCGGCGGGCGCGGTCGTGCTGCTGGCGCTGTCGGTGCTCGCCGAGCGGCTCGCCAAGGACCCGATCCTGCCGCCGCGGCTGTTCCGCAACCCGACGTTCGTGCTGACCTCGATCGCCTCGCTGCTGGTCGGCGTGGTGCTGTTCGGCTCGATGATCTACCTGCCGCAGTACCTGCAGATCGTCAAGGGAATGAGCCCGACCGCCTCGGGCCTGATGACCCTGCCGATGGTGCTGGGGATGTTCGTCACCTCCACCGTCTCGGGCCAGCTCGTCACCCGCACCGGACGCTGGAAGATCTACCCGGTCGTCGGGCTGCTGTTCGTCGCCGGGGCCATGTACCTGCTGTCGCAGCTGCACGTGGACTCCAGCAAGGCCGTCATCGGCGTGGACGTCGCCGTGCTGGGCTTCGGCCTCGGCCTGGTGATGCAGATCCTCATCCTGGCCGCGCAGAACTCCGCCGACCTGACGGACCTGGCCGCCATCACCTCCGGCGTCTCCTTCTTCCGGAACCTCGGCAGCGCGATCGGCGTGGCCGCGTTCGGCGCGATCCTCAACAACCGGCTCAAGGACGAGGTCGCCGAGGGCATGGCCGCGGCGCACATCCGGCCCCAGGGCGACGGCGAGCTGTCGCTCGGCACCCCCGAGGCGATCCACGACCTGCCCGAGCCGCTCAAGGGCATCATCCTCAACGGGTTCACCAGCGCGCTGGAGACCGTGTTCATGGTCGGCATCCCGGTCGCGGTCGCGGCGTTCCTGGTCATGCTGTTCGTGAAGGAGCTGCCGCTGCGCGGGGCCCGCGCCGCCGCCGACGGCCCGGCACCGGCGGGCAAGCACAGCCGCGGCGCGGAGCCGCGGCCCGCCACCGCCGTGACCACGACCGCGACGGTCGCGCCCGTCCCGGCCGGGCCGTCGGCGATCCCGCAGGGCGGCGCGCCGATCAGCGGCCACGTCACCAGCGGCGACGGCACCCCGGTCGCGGGCGCCGCGCTCACGCTGATCGACGTCGGCGGGCACCAGCTCGGCCGCGCCCTCACCCGCGAGGACGGCGGCTACACGCTGGCCACGCCCGGCCCCGGCACCTACGTGCTGATCGCCGCGACGGGCGAGCACGAACCGCAGGCCGCGACGCTGGTCGTCGGGGACCGGCCGGTCGACTTCGACCTGCTGCTGGCCGACAACGGCGGCCTCGCCGGCGTCGTCCACGCCCCGGGCGGAACCCCGATCGAGGGCGCGATGGTCGTGGTCACCGACGTGCGCGGCGAGGTCGTCGGCACCGTCCGCACCGGCTCCGACGGGACCTACCTGGTCAAGGACGTCACCGCCGGGGCCTACACGCTCGCCGTCAGCGCCCCCGCGTTCCGCCCGGCCGCGCTGCCGGTCGAGATCCCCGGCAACGGCCAGATCCGCCAGGACGTGGAGCTGCCGCCCGGCGCGAAGGTGCGCGGCGTCATCCGCAACAGAGCCGGGCAGGCGGTCGCCGACGCGCGCGTCACGCTGATCGACGCGGCCGGGAACGTGGTCGCCGCCACGGTCACCGGCCCCGACGGCGAGTATGCGTTCGGCGACCTGACCGGCGGCCAGTACACGGTCACCGCCACCGGCTACCCGCCGGTCGCCGCCGCCCTGTCCCTGACGGACGGCGACAGCGACGGCAACGACCTGGTGCTCGGCCACCCGGACGAGTGACGGGGGGAGACATGGAAGGGCTGCGCGGAAGGGCGCGGACCAGGGACGGCTGGTCGGTGCCGCAGGCGATCGTGACCGTCACCGACCTGGCGGGACGGCAGGTCGCCCGCGTCCAGGCCGACGCGAACGGCCTCTGGCGCGGCGGCCCGCTGCCCGCCGGGACCTACACGGCGATCGTCACGGCGGTCGGGTACCAGCCCGCCGCCCGCACGCTGATGGTGACCGGCTCGGGCGCCGCCGACCTCGGCGACACCGTGCTGGCCCGCGCGGGCGGCGCGGAGCTGCCCCCGCCCGGACCCTGGACCATCGACCCGGCGCACTCCAGCGTCGGCGCGGTCGCCCAGCACCTCGGCCTGTCGAGCGTACGGGGCCGGTTCGGGTCGTTCGGGGGACGGCTCCGGATCGCCGAGCCGGTGGAACGGTCCGGCGTCGTCGCCCGCATCGACGCCGGGTCGATCGACACCGGCAACGCCATGCGCGACGACCACCTGCGTTCGCCCGACTTCCTCAACGTCGCCGAGCACCCGGTGATCGAGTACGCGGGCGACGGCCTGACCGCGCGCGGCCCCGGACGCTGGACGGTCCACGGCCGCCTGACCCTCAACGGCGTCACCCGCCCGGTGGACCTGGACCTGGCCTACCTGGGCACGGGCCCGGACCCGTGGGGCGGGGTCCGCGCGGCGTTCCGCGCCACCGCCGAGCTGCACCGCCGGGACTTCGCCATCAGGTACAACCAGATCCTGGAGGCCGGGATCTCCGCGGTCGGGGAGAGCCTGCGGGTCGAACTGGAGATCCAGGCGGTCCAGGGGGAGACCCTCCCCGGAGCCTGACCGCGCCCGCGCCGCGCCGCGTCCTCACCCCGCCCGAGGACGCGGCGCGTTCGCGTGTCCGGACGGATTTCCGGAACGCCCTGCCAGTTCGGTCACCAACTGCTACTCATTGACTACGTACAGTCCTCGACCGGGAGCGTCGCCATGAAACGGACCCTCGCCCTCGCCGCCCTGCTGGGCGCGCTCGCCACCCCCGCCCTGACCGGCACGGCCACCGCCGCCACCTGCCCCGACACGTGCGTCTGCACCAAGGAGTACGCCCCCGTCATCGGCAGCGACGGCAAGGTCTACTCCAACGCGTGCGAGGCGAAGTGCGCCGGGGCCAAGCCCGTCGGCCCGGTCTCCCTGCGCGGCTGATCCGGATCACTCCGGCCGCCCGTCGGCGCGGGCGGCCCGCTGGAGCTCCGCCAGCAGGCCGCCCAGCGCCGGGTCCCGGTCGCCGGACCGCCACAGCAGCGACCACTCGTACAGCGGGACCGGATCCACCAGCGGGACGACCCGCACGCCCGCGTCGCCGGGGACCGGCAGCGCGGCGGGCAGCAGCGACACCCGGTCCGGGTGGTCGCGCAACCACTCCAGGAAGTAGGGCAACCCCAGGTTCACCCCGCCGAACTCGCCGGTCAGCCCGTGCTCGGCGCAGAAGTCCCGCAGGAAGTCCAGCTTCTCGATCGCGGCCGGGAACCACATCGTCGTCGCGCGCAGGTCGGCCGGGCGCAGCCGTCCGGCCCCGGCCAGCGGGTGCGCCGCGCCCATCACCGCCGCCATCGGCTCCCGCCGCACCACCCGGCACGCCAGCCCGTCGGGCGGCGGCCCGTGCACGCGCCCGAAGCCCGCGTCGGCCTCCCCGGCGCGCAGCGCCGCCACCGCCGCGTCCGGGCCGCGCCGCAGGTTCAGCTCGATCGGCAGGTCGGGGCGGCGGTCCACCGCCTCCCGCAGGATCCGCATCGGGTCGAACAGGTGCCCCCACACGTCCAGCCGCAACGGCCGCCGCTCGTCCCGCGCCGCCGCCACCGCCGCGCCCGCCGCCGCCAGCGCCCGCCGGGCGGGCTCCAGGAACCGCTCCCCGGCCGGGGTCAGCCGCACCGCGTGACCGGTCCGGTCGAACAGCCGCACGCCCAGCGACTCCTCCAGCCGCGCGACCCGCTTCGACAGCGCCTGCTGGGTCAGGAACAGCTCCCCGGCGGCCCGCCCGAAATGCAGGTGCCCGGCCGTCACCACGAACGCCCGCACCTGGCCCAGATCGAGTTCCACGCCGTTCACCTTGCCCGACAACCGGCGGGTGTCAAAACGGCCGAACGGTTGTTGGACGCCCGCTCTGACCTGCGGCTTTCCTGGTCCCGACTAGGAGAGGGGACCATGAAGGCGTTCACACCGACCGGACGGGCGCACGAGCCCGTCGCGCTCGCGGAGCGGGACGTGCCCGTTCCCGCCCCGGACCAGGCGCTCATCCGCGTCGCGGCCTACTCGGTCAACCGGGGGGAGACGTTCAAGCTGGAGGACCCGGACGGCTGGCTGCCCGGCAAGGACGTCGCCGGGACCGTCGTGCGGGCCGCCGCCGACGGGACCGGCCCGGCAGAGGGGGAGCGCGTCGTCGCGCACCTGCCGGGCGGCGGCTGGGCCGAGTACGCGGCGGCCGCCACGGCCGACGTCGTGCCGCTGCCCGATCACGTGGGGTTCACCGAGGCGGCGGCACTACCGCTGGCCGGGCTCACCGCCCTGCGGCTGCTGCGCGCGGCCGGATCCCTGACCGGCCGCCGCGTGCTGCTCACCGGGGCGTCCGGCGGCGTCGGGCACTACCTCGTCGAACTCGCCGCCGCCGCCGGAGCGGAGATCACCGCCGTGTCCGCCACCCCCGAACGCGGGCGGCGGCTCATGGAACTGGGCGCCGAGGCCGTGGTGTCCGACGTCGCCGCCGCGAACGGCACCTTCGACGTCGTCCTGGAGTCGGTCGGCGGCCGGTCGTTGCCCGCCGCGCTGGCCCGGCTCGCCCGGCACGGCACGCTGATCTGGTTCGGCCAGGCCAGCCGCGAGCCGGTCACGCTCGACTTCTTCGACTTCTTCGCCGGACCCGAGGGCGCGACGATCCGGCACTTCCACTACGCCGACCCCGCCGGGCCCCACGGCCCCGACCTGGCGACCCTCGTCGGCCTGGTCGCCTCCGGCCGCCTGCACCCGGAGATCGGCCGCGTCGCCGACTGGGTCGACACCGCCCACGTCCTGACCGACCTGCGCGACCGCCGCGTCGTCGGCAACGCCGTCCTGACCCTGGGAGGGAACCCGTGACCGACCTGGCCTACTTCCGGGACGCCAACCGGTCCCGCGTCACCGCCGCCGGAATCGACACCTTCCGCTACGAGCGGGTCACCGGCCGCCTGGACACGCTCGACGAGTGGACCCCCGCGTTCACGCGGACCGCCCGCGAGTGCCTGGCCGAGGCCGAGAACGCCGCCGGTCCCGTCTCCGCCGGGGACGCCTACCGGGAGGCGGCCCTGTGGTTCCACTTCGCGGCGATCCTGCCCACCCCGGACGCCCTCGCCGCCGAGGCCGAGGCCGACCGGGCGCTGGAGAGGGCGTTCGCCCTGCTGGAACCCACCGCCGAACGCGTCACCGGCGCGGACTTCACCGGTTGGCTGCGCCGCCCGGCCATCCCCGGACGCGCCCCGCTCGCCGTGGTCGTCCCCGGCATGGACTCCAGCAAGGAGGAGTTCACGCCCGTGGGCGACGCGCTGCTGCGGCGCGGCCTCGCCGTGCTGGCGATCGACGGCCCCGGACAGGGCGCGCTCGCCACCGGGGGCCGTCTCGAACCCGACTACCACAAGGTCGTCGGCCGCGCCCTCGACGCGGTCTCCGGCCGCGACGACGTCGACGCCGACAACGCCGGTGTGATCGGCCTCAGCCTCGGCGGGTTCTACGCGGCCGTCACCGCCGCCCGCGAACCGCGCGTGCGGGCCGCCGCCACCGTCAGCGGCCCCTACCGCCTGACCTGGGACGACGCCCCGGCGTTCGTGCACGCGACGCTGACGCTGCGGGCCGGGGGCGAACGCGCCGCCCGCGCCTTCGCGGGCCGCGTGGACCTCGCCGGGACCGCCGCCGGGATCGACGTCCCGCTGCTGGTCGTCGAGGGCGGCACCGACGTGATCCCCGGCGTCGTCAACGGCGCGCCGCTGGCCGCCGAGGCCCCGCGCGGCTCCTACCTGCTGGTCCCCGAGGGCGACCACCTGGTCGGCAACGTCCGCCACCGCTGGCTCCCGGCCGCCGCCGACCACCTGGCGAACGGGCTCAGCGGCCCCGCAGCTCCCTGATGATCCGGTCGGCGTCGGCGCGGGTCTGCGGGCCGGTGATGGCGACCTTGCCGTCGTTGATCGGCATCTCCACGCGCGGCGCGGTGACCAGCCGCTCGCGCACCACGAACGCCAGGTCGCGGCCCACCATCGCCTGGGTGAGCTGCGCGAACGCCTTGCGGTCGGTGGTGCGCAGCGTCACCGCCACGTCGTAGCCGTTGCCGCTGCGGGCCCGCTGCACCCGCAGGTCGGCGACCTGCCGGATCGCGATGCCCTGGTTGAGGTGGTAGCAGGTCGGGCCGGTCCCGGCCTGCGCGGAGATGCCCTGCGTCCCGGTCGGGCACTGCCCGGGCGTGGTCTGCGCCACCGGGTAGACGTGCAGCGGCGCGGCCAGCGTGACCGGCCGGGTCCGCATCGACGAGGCGATCATCCCGCCGGTCACCGCGACCGCCGCGATCAGCAGCCCGAGCGTGAGGATCATGGTGAGCATCGCCGCCCGGTGCTCGCGCGCCGACTCCTCCCGCCGCGTCTGCCGCACCCGGCCCCGCC
>NZ_BCQR01000177.1 GCF_001552175.1 Actinomadura kijaniata NBRC 14229 | reverse complement strand
AACGGCGCACCGCGTTCCCGAGCAGCGCCAGCAGCGCCGCGCCGTACCCGGCGCCGGCCGCCCACGCCGCCACGCCCAGCCCGGCCGACGTCCACAGCAGCCCGAGCAGCGCCGCCTGCGCCCCGGCGGCGGCCCCCAGCTCCCCCGCGCCCCACGCCGTCGGACCCCACGCCACCGGGCTCCGCGCCATCACGTCCCGCACCACCACGCCCCGCACCGTCGCCTCCCGCGTCGTCATGCCCTCGACACCGCCCCCAGCTGCGGCAGGTCGTGCCCCATCCGGTCCCGCTTGGCGGTCAGGTAGCGGACGTTGCCGTCGTGCGCGGGGGCCAGCAGCGGGACGCGCGCCGCGACGCGGACGCCGTGCTCCTCCAGCGCCGCCACCTTGTCGGGGTTGTTGGACAGCAGGTGCACCGAGCCGACGCCCAGGTGGTGCAGCACCCGCGCCGCCGGGCCGTAGTCCCGCACGTCCACCGGCAGCCCGAGGGCGGTGGCGGAGTCGATCGTGTCGAGCCCCCGCTCGTCCTGGAGCACATGGGTGCGGACCTTCGCGACGAGCCCGATGCCGCGCCCCTCGTGGCCGCGCAGGTACACCAGCACGCCCCGGGCCGCCCGCGCGATCTCGTCCAGGGCCCCGCCGAGCTGGTCCCCGCACTCGCAGCGCAGCGCGCCGAACACGTCCCCGGTCAGGCACTCCGAGTGCACCCGCACCAGCACGTCCTCCCCGGACCGCACGTCCCCGCGCACCAGCGCCAGGTGCTCGGGGCCGCCGGGCTCGTCCCGGAAGGCGACCGCCCGGAACGTTCCGCGCCGCGTGACCAGACCCGACTCGGCGACCTCCGCCAGCTCACCGGACCGTCCGCGCATGCTGTGCCACTTCCTCTCTCACCGGCGCCGACACCTCTCGGACATCGCCGCGCACCCTGCGTCCATCCTCTGTACGGACGCCACCCCGCTCCGGGGTCACCTCTCCTCCGGAACAACGGCGCCCACGGTGACGACGTTCACAGAGGGGGCCGGGTACCGCCACCCCACCAGGTAATGACACACTTACATCGATTTGTCTCACCCGATTCTGGAGAGATGCGAATGGCGGCCACGGTCCAGCCCCCCGAGAGCGTCACCTGGCGCGTGCACATCGACCGTTCCATGTGGGTCGGCGGAGTGCGCGGCCTCATGCTCCAGGCCCTCCACCCCATGGCCATGTGGGGCGTCTGGCAGAACTCCAACTTCCAGGAGGACCCCCTCGGGCGGCTCCAGCGCACGGCCGACTTCGTCGGCATGGCGACGTTCGGCAGCCCGGAGGAGATCGCCGAGCTCGCGGCCAGGGTCCGCGGCATCCACCGCGGCCTGCGCATCCTCAACCACGACACGGGCAAGAAGGAACGCCTCGACCAGCCCGAGCTGCTGCTCTGGGTCCACTGCGCCGAGGTCCACTCCTACCTGGAGGTCGCACGCCGTTCCGGTCTCCCCCTCACCGACAGGATGGCCGACCAGTACCTCGACGAGCAGCGCCACACCGCCACCTACGTCGGCCTGCACGCCGAGGACGTCCCCGGCAGCGTCGCGGAGATGGAGACCTACATCAACGACATGCGGTCCTCCCTGCGTGTCACCGAGGAGGCCGCCGCGACGGTGCGGTTCCTGCTGTGGCCGACCATGCCGGAGAACCTGCGGTTCCTCACGCCCGGCAAGCCCGGCTACCTCCCGTTCGGCGCGCTGTGCTACTACTCGCTGCCGGACTGGGCGCGGAAGATGTACGGGGTGCTGCCGGAGGTGCCGCAGCCCGCCGTGACGGCCGCGCTGCGGTCGTTCCGGCTGGCGATGACGGCCGTTCCCGAACGCCTGCACGACTTCGCGTTCATGAAGCCGACCCGCGACATGCTGGAGCGCTCCCGGCGCCGTCTGGCCGCCGAGGGCTACGACCTGTCCCAGGGGCTGATCGGCCTGCGCGACCCCCGCACCTGGCCGTCCCAGCGCAGGTCCCTGACCCCCGCCTGACGTCCGCGCCGACCCGCCGCCCCGGGGGACGCCGCCTCAGGTGATGCCGCCTCAGGTGATGTCGCGGCGGGTCGTCGTGAACGCCGCGATCGCCGCGAACGCCAGGCCGTAGGCCAGCAACAGCAGCGTCCCGCCCCAGGCGGGCAGCGTGTCCAGCTCGCCCATGCCGCCGAACCTGCCGGTGGTGCGGGTGATCGCGCGGACCGCGCCCGCCGGGAGCCACTGCCCGACCTCCGGCAGCGCCACCGTCACGATCGCCTCGACCAGCTGCACCCAGCCCACCGCGATGATGATCGCCGCGACCTGGTTGCGGACCAGCGCGCCCAGCCCCAGCCCGACCAGCGCGTACAGGCCCATCGCCAGGACCGTGCCGCCGAGGATCATCGGGATGTCGTGGTCCAGCAGCGAGGTGGACCCGCCCTTGATCGCCAATGCGGGCCAGGCGACCGCCACCGTGAACAGCACCGTCGCCACGCCGAACGCCAGCCCGAACAGGAAGTACGACAGCAGCTTGGCCGCCAGCAGCCGGTACCGGCGGGGCGTCACCAGGAACGCCTGCGTGATCGTCTGGAAGCGGTACTCGCCGGTGATCCCGATGATGCCGAGGATCATCATGAACAGCGTCCCGGCGCTGGCGCTGGCGTACATGCCGCGCACCGTGGCCGGGTCGGTGACCGGCGGCAGCGCGGACTCGCCGTTCATCTCGGCGCCCGCCAGCGCGATGTAGAAGCCGAGGCCCAGCAGCGCGAAGCCGAGCGACAGCGCCAGCATCCCGAGCCACATCCGGGTCGAGCGGATCTTCAGCAGCTCCGCCCTGATCAGCCTGGTCACGACGCCGCCTCCGTGCTGACGGCCGGGTCCCCCGCCGCCGGGTCCGTCCCGCCCAGTTCCGCCATGGTCAGCTCCAGGAAGATCTTCTCCAGTCCGGAGCGGCCCGCCGACAGCTCCGTCAGCACCGCCCCGGCCGCCAGCGCCGCCCGCCCCACCTCGGCGGCGGCCACCCCGCTCACCCGCAACCGCTCGCCCTCGACGCGCACGGTGGCCCCGGCGCGCTCCAGCGCGGCGGCCAGCCCGGCGGCGTCGTCCGGGCCCTCGGTCCCCACCAGCAGGCCGCCGCCGTTCTCCCCGACCAGCTCGGCCAGCGGCGCGTCCCGCACCACCCTCCCGCGCGCGACGATCACCACGTGGTCGGCGGTCTGCTCCACCTCGGCCAGCACGTGGCTGGAGACCAGCACCGTGCAGCCCAGCCCGGCCAGGTGCCGCAGGAAGCCGCGCAGCCAGTGGATGCCCGCCGGGTCCAGGCCGTTGGCGGGCTCGTCCAGGATCAGCACCGGCGGCTGCCCGAGCACGGCGGCGGCGAGGGCCAGCCGCTGCCGCATCCCCAGCGAGAACCCCACCACCCGGCGGTCGGCGGCGTCGGCCAGCCCCGCCAGCTCCAGCGCCTCGTCGGCGCGGCCGGTCGGCAGCTCGGCGGCCAGGCACGTCACGCGCAGGTGGTCGCGGGCGGTCCGGCCCGGGTGGAACCCGGTCGCCTCCAGCGCCGCCCCGACCCGCTCGACGGGGTTGTCCAGGTCGGCGTACCGCCGCCCGTCGATCAGCGCCCGCCCGGAGGTGGGCTCCACCAGCCCCAGCAGCATCCGCAGGGTGGTGGTCTTGCCCGCGCCGTTCGGCCCCAGGAAGCCGGTGACCTGCCCGGGCCGCGCGGCGAACGACAGCCCGTCCACGGCCCGCACCGCGCCGAAGTGCTTGACGAGTTCCTCCACGAGGATCATCGCCACATCCTGTCAACGGCCGCATGCCCCGTGCATCCCACTTCGGGAGGAATTCAGCGCCGGGCGGTCTCCTTCCCGTGGATCACGCGGCGCCCGCCGTCATTCGGTGACGCACTCGATCCAGTAGCGTCCGTCGGCGTCGCGGTGCGCGCCGTGGATGTCGGCGGGCAGGTCGGGGAAGGCGCGGTCGAACTCCTGGAGGGCGCGCAGGTAGGTCAGCAGCGGGCCGTCGTCGGGGCCGGTCGCCTCGCCGGGCATGAGCATCGGGATGCCGGGCGGGGTGATCACGACGGTGGCGGCGGCGACGCGTCCGGCCAGCCGGTCCAGCGGGACGCGTTCGGTGCCGTGGCGGATGAGCCGCTGGTAGCAGTCGGCGGGGGTGAGCACGGGCGCGGGCGGGTCGGTGAACACCCGGTCCAGCAGCCCGGCGACGCCGGAGTCGCGGAGCCGCCGGTGGACCCGCAGGCAGTACCGGCGCAGGGTCTCATCGGGCGGGCCGAACCCGGGGACCACCTCGGCCAGCGGCCGGTCGGCGTCGTAGGCGTTCCGGAAGTCGATCAGGGCGTCGACCAGGGTGCCCCACTTGCCCCTGGTGATGCCCATGGAGAACAGCACCAGCAGCGTGTAGTCGCCGGTCTTCTCCACCACGATGCCGCGCCGCTCCAGGTAGGCGGCCACGATCCGGGCCGGGACGCCCCGGTCGCCGGGGTTCCCGGCCGCGTCGATCCCGGGGCAGGTGATCGTCACCTTGACCGGGTCGAGCAGGCAGTAGCCGTCCTCCAGGCCGTCGAACCCGTGCCAGGCCGCGCCGGGCTCCAGGGTCCAGCAGCGCGGATCGGCCGCCAGCAGGCCCGGGTCGGCCTCGTCGAACGGCACGCGCTCCCCCGAGTCGGGGTCGGTGACGGACGGGGGCTGCCAGACGCCGAAGAACCAGCCGGACTCCCCCTCCCCGGCGGCGATCCGGCGGCCCAGCCGCGCCATGGTCTGCCGGAACCGCACCGCCTCGGTGATCGCCTCGCCGGTCAGATGGCGTCCCGCCGGCCCGTCCACCATCGCCGCCGCCACGTCCAGCGAGGCGATCATCGGGTAGAGCGGGGACGTGCAGGCGTGCATCAGGTAGGTCTCGTTGAACCGGTCGTGGTCGACCGGCGCGCGCGGCGAGGAGCGCACGTGCAGCATCGCCGACTGGGACAGCGCCGCCAGCAGCTTGTGGGTGGACTGGGTGGCGAACACCGTGGGCCGCTGCGGGCCGGGCAGGGCGCCCTCGTCCACGGCCATGCCGTAGCGGCGGCGGTAGAGGGGGTGGAAGCGGGCGTAGGCGAACCACGCCTCGTCGAAGTGCACGCGGGGCGCGCTGTCGCCCAGCAGCTCGGCGACCCGCACGGCGTCGTAGCACAGGCCGTCGTAGGTGGAGTTGGTGACGACGGCGTAGGAGGGGTGCGGATCGGTCCCGGCCAGCAGCGGATGGCCGTCCAGGCGGGCCCGCACCGCCCCGGCGCGCAGGGCGGCGGGCGGGATGGGCCCGGCCAGGCCCAGGCCGTTGCGCTCGGGCACCAGGTAGACCGGCCGGGCGCCGCTGATGGTCAGGGCGTGCTGCACCGACTTGTGGCAGTTGCGGTCCACCAGGGCGGGCTCGTCGCGGGCGATGGCGTGGTGGCCGACGACGCGGTTGGCGGTGGAGTTGCCGTTGGTCACGAAGTAGGTGCGCTCGGCCCCGAAGACGCGGGCGGCGTTGCGCTCGGCGTCGCCGATGGGCCCGGTGTGCTCCAGCGGCGACCCCAGCTCCCCCACCGAGATCGACAGGTCGGTGCGCAGCAGGCGTTCCCCGTAGTAGTCGAAGAACGCGCGCCCGACCGGCGTCTTGAGGTAGGCCACCCCGCCCGCGTGCGCGGGGGTGTGCCAGGAGTACTGGTGGTGGTCCTCGAAGTCGCGCAGCGCCGAGAAGAACGGCGGCAGCCTCCGGTCGGCATGGTCCAGCGCGGTGCGGGCGATGCGCCCGGCGATGAACGCCGGGGTGTCCTCCAGCGGGAACACGAACCCGCAGATCACCTCGTACACCCACAGCGGCAGGTCGTGGGCGGCCCCGTCGGCCATCACCAGGAACACCGGCAGGTCGTGGTGGCGGTCGGCCAGGCCCCGCAGGACCCGCTCGGCCTCCGGCGCGTCCCACTGCGCCAGCGCGGCCGCCAGCGTGGCGTCCGAGCGCACCACGGCCAGGGCGTCCCGGCCGTCGCGCGCCCACCGCACCCGCAGCCCCGCCCCCTCCAGGCCGCCGTGCACGCCGCGCAGGTGCTCGGCGAACACCGATCCGGCGTCGCGCGGCTCGTCGATCGCGAACAGGATGGTGTGCGACATCGCCGCCTCCCGGAGCAGGTCGGTCACGTTCGGTCACCGAACGTGACCGCACCATTGTTGGGCGGCCGGTGACGGCCGGGACAGTGGCGGCGTGGAGCGGCTGTCGTGGCCCCGGCGAATGCCAGGTCTGGCGGGCCGGACCGTCAGTCGGCGGGCAGCGCCGCCCACGGCTCCTTGCGGGCCGCGGCCCGCTGCCCCTCGGGGCAGTGGCGGGAGAAGTCGCACCACGCGCACAGCGCCGACGGGTTCGGCGGGAACACCTCGTCGAACGGGGCGTGGTCCAGCGCCTCCCCCGGCCGGGGCCGCTCCGCCGGCCGCAGCGTCCGGTACGCCTCGTCGGCGTCCTGCGCCTCGGCGGCGATCTGCTCGGCCCGTCCCAGGTGCCGTGCCAGCGACGCGTCGGTGTGCTCCCAGACGGCGACCTCGCCGGACGGCAGGTGGTGCAGCTCGACGCGGTGGCAGGGGCGGCGCAGCATCCGCGACGAGGCGACGGCGTAGAGCGCCAGCGCCAGGGAGCCGCGCGCGTCGTCGGCGGTCAGCACGTGCCGCCCGGTCTTGTAGTCGACGACGACCAGCTCGGCGCCGCGGTCGTCGAGGCGGTCGATGCGGCCCGACACCGCGATCCGGTCGGTGCGGGTGGCGACGGTGCGCTCCACCCCGACCGGCTCGTCCTCGGGGTCCAGGCCCGCGACGTAGCGTTCGACCATGGCGCGGGCGCGGTCCCGCTGCCGGTCGGACTGCTCCTCGTCACGGAACCCGTCGGTGAGCCAGCCCCGCACCAGCAGCCGCCCGGCCGTCTCGGGGGTGCGCTGCTCGACCGGCAGCTTCCACCACCCGGCGAGCGCGTTGTGCACGCTGGCCCCGAAGCTGTTGTGCGCCCACGGCGGGCCCTTGGGCGGCATCGGCCGGTCCAGGTAGGTCATCCGGTACCGGCGGGGGCAGTCCAGCCACGCGTTCAGCCGCGACGGCGTGCACGTGTACAGCCGCCGCGGCATCCCCTCGAAGCCGAGCTGCTCGGCGCTCACGGCCTCGCCTCCGCTCGGCGGCCCGTCGGCGTCCGACGCGCCGCCCTTCCTCGTCGCTCCGGTCGCAAGCTCCCGCCCCGCTCGTCGCGGCCGCGGGTCAGGACTCGTCGTTCTCGGTGGCCAGCGCGCCCCAGGACTCCCAGCGGGCGTTCTCGTCACCGGCCGTGGTCTCCTCGCCCTGGCCGGGCAGCACCCGCATGTCGCGGGGCAGCGGCGTGATCAGCGCGCCGATCGAGTTGAGCTGCTTGCGCAGGTCCTCGAAGACGCCGCCGATCGAGCCGGGGCGGCCGCGGTGCAGGGTGTCGCCGGAGAACAGCACGCCGAGCTGGTCGCTGAGCACGCTCACGCTGCCCGGGGTGTGGCCCGGGGTGTGCTGGATCTCCAGCTGGGCCCCGGCGACCTCGAACACGCCGCCGTCCTCCAGCCAGATGTCCGGCTCCAGCGAGCGCAGCGCCTTGGCCTGCTCCTCGTCGTCCTCGTCGCGGGCGAGGCGGCCGAAGTAGTCGCGCCACAGCAGCCGGTCGGCCCGGTGCAGCGCGATCGGGGCCCAGTACTCCTCGTCCTCCTCCCCGGCGGCCGAGACCTCCAGGGCGGTGCCCAGATGATGGTCGTTGCCGTCGGTGAGGATCACCGCCATGACCTCACGGTCGCCGACCTTGTCGAGCACGGCCTCGGCGTCGAAACCGGGGTCGATCACGATGACCTCGGAGTCGTCGCCGATGAGGTAGGTGTTGTTCTCGACGTCGTACTCGGTGTCGTCCAGGGTTACCTTCCCGGACGTCACCACCTGTTCGATGCGCGCGTCCACGCCCCGCACCCTACCGTGATTCGCGAGCGGCGGCTCTGAGGCGTTCGAACGCCTCCGGGGCGGTGGTGTCGCGGGCCGGGATCTCGCCGTCGCGGCCGTGGAAGTCGCTGGAGCCGGTGGGGACCAGGCCGAGCCGTCCGGCGAGGGCGCGCAGGCGGGCGCGGGCGGCGGCGTCGTGCAGGTAGTGATCGACTTCGACGCCGGTCAGCCCGGCGGCGGCCAGCGCCTCGATCAGCCCGTCCGGGAAGACGTGACCGCCGCGGGCGGCCCGGGGATGGGCGAGGACGGTCACGCCGCCGGCGGCGCGGACCAGCTCGACGGCCCGGAACGGGTCCAGCGCGTACCGCCGGGCGTGGGCGCGCCCGCCGGCGGCGATCCACTCGGCGGTGAACGCGTCCTTCTCCTCCGCGATCACCCCGGCCTCGACCATGGCGCGGGCGATGTGCGGGCGGCCGACCGCCTCGCCGCGCGCGTACCGGCCGACCTGCTCGTAGGTGATCTCGACGCCGAGCTCCCGGAGCCGGTCCACCATCGCCCGCGCGCGGCCCACCCGGGCGTCGCGGACGCGGGCCAGCTCGGCGTTCAGGTCCGCGTCGGCGGGGTCGAACCAGTAGGCGAGCATGTGCAGGCTGTGGCCGTCGTACCGGCACGACAGCTCCATGCCGGGAACGAGCTCCATCCCCTCCGGAAGCGCGGCGCGGGCGGCGTCCCAGCCGGCCGTGGTGTCGTGGTCGGTGAGGGCCAGCACGTCCACCCCGGCGTCGGCGGCCAGCCGGACGACCTCGGCGGGCGTGCGCAGGCCGTCCGAGACGGTGCTGTGGCAGTGCAGGTCGATGCGCATGCCCCAGTCCTACCCGACCCCGGTCCTACCCGACGGGGTCAGTGCTCCAGGCGGGGGCTGGGGGCCCCGTAGGGGAGGTCCACCTCCATGCCGGGCTCGCGCAGGTCCAGCAGGCTCATCCGGGCGGCCATCAGCACCCCGGCCCCGGCGGGCCACAGCACCGCCCACAGCCAGTTGCCGAGGGCCTCGCCGACGAAGACGGCGCGGTCCTCGCCGGGCACCGCCCACAGCGGCACCGTGTGGCCGGGCGTCGCCGAGGGGCCGCAGACCTCGATCTTGACGTGCGGCGGGCCGGTGTCGAAGCCCGCGCCCGGGTCGGGGCCGGGCAGCCCGGCGTGAAAGGCGCCCAGCCCGATGCCGGGCTCCTCGGCGATCAGCAGCAGGTCGGCGGGCCCGCTCACCAGGTTGGGGCCGGACAGCGCGACCGCGCTGGCGCGGGTGCCGGTGCGTTCGTCGCCGACCGACCCGAAGCCGGTGACCAGCCAGCCGTGGGGCAACGGCCAGGGGGTCCACACCGGGACGCGGACGTCGTGCAGCAGGGCGGCCAGCCCCTCGGGCCCGGGGCGTTTGGCGGGTTGCCGGGGCAGCACGGCGCCGTGCACGGCACAGATCCAGTCGCTCGACCACGCGTTCGGGGGCCGCAACCGACCCGTGCAGCGTGGGCAGGTGGGCTCCGCCCTCATGGTTACCTAGCGTGCGTGCCGGAATTCGGCTCGTCAAGGTCATCACGGTCGACGGTCCGGAAAGACCGGCCAAAATAGGCGCATGCGGGTGCGATGCGTGGGTGGGATCGTCCGGGACGAGGCCGGACGGCTGTTGCTGATCAAGCGGGGGCACGCCCCCTCGGCGGGGCTGTGGTCGGTCCCGGGCGGCCGGGTCGAGCCCGGCGAGACCGACGCCGCCGCCGTGGTCCGCGAGATGCGCGAGGAGACCGGCCTGGAGGTGTCCGTGGGCCCCCTGGTCGGGACCGTCGACCGCCCCGGCGCGAACGGCGTCGTCTACGAGATCCACGACTACGAGGCCACCGCGGTCGGCGGCGTCCTGGCCGCGGGCGACGACGCCGCCGACGCCGCCTGGTTCACCCCGGCCGAGATCCGCGCCCTCCCCACCGCCCCCGGCCTGGTCACCGCCCTCACCACCTGGGGCCTGCTGCCCGCCTGACCGCTCCCGGTCCGCCGTTATCGTCGGGATCATGGGTTTGCACGATCTGCTGGAGCCGCTGCTGCGGCCCGCGTTCCGTCTCGGTGGGGTGCCCACCAGCTGGGCCGAGCTGGTCGGGTTCGTCACCGGGGTCGTCAACGTGTGGCTGGTGGTCCGGCAGAACATCTGGAACTGGCCGGTCGGCGCGGCCAACGTCATCCTGCTCGGCCTGGTGTTCCTGGACGGCGGGCTCTACGCCGACGCGGGTCTCCAGGTGGTCTACGTGGGGCTCCAGGTGTACGGCTGGTACTGCTGGAGGTACGGCGGGCGCGGCCGGGACGAGCTGCCGGTGCGGCGCACCACCCGGAACGAGTGGGCGCTGCTGGCCGGGGCGGGCGTGGTGCTGACGGCGGCGCTGACCTGGCTGCTGAACGTCCACACCGACTCGACCGTGCCGTTCTGGGACGCGCTGACCACGGCGCTGTCGCTGATGGCCGTCTACGGGCAGTCGCGCAAGCTGCTGGAGTCGTGGTGGTTGTGGATCACCGCGGACCTGGTCTACATCCCGCTGTACTTCCACAAGGACCTGCACCTGACCAGCGGGCTGTACGTGGTCTTCCTGACGCTGTGCGTGTTCGGCCTGCTGGCGTGGCGGCGGGACCTGGCGGCGCGCGGGCCGGTCGCGGTGGCCGCGTGACCCACGGGTCCGGTGCTTACGGGTCCGGTGCTCACGGGCACGGACTGGTGGTCGGCAAGTTCTACCCGCCGCACGCCGGTCACCACCATCTGATCGACACGGCCGCCGCCGCGTGCCGCCGGGTCACCGTCGTGGTGGCGGCGTCGACGGTGGAGAGCGTTCCGCTGGCGCTGCGCGTCGCGTGGCTGCGGGAGGCGCATCCGCAGCCGCATGTGGAGGTCGTCCCCGTGGTGGACGACGTGGAGATCGACTACGGCTCCGACGACGTGTGGAACGCGCACGTGGCGGCGTTCCGGCAGGGGCTGGCGCTGGCCGGGGGCCCGCCCGTGGACGCGGTGTTCAGCTCCGAGGCGTACGGGCCGGAGCTGGCGCGGCGGTTCGGGGCGGCGCACGTTCCGGTGGACCCGCCGCGCGGGCGGTTCCCGGTCAGCGGAACGGCCGTCCGCGCGGACCCGGTGGCCTGCTGGCGGTGGCTGTCCCCGCCGGTCCGCGCCCATCTGGCCCGCCGGGTCGTGGTGGTCGGGGCCGAGTCCACCGGCACCACGACGCTGGCCCGCGCGCTGGCCGCCCGCTACGCCGCGCGCGGTGGCGTGTGGGCCGCGACGCGCTGGGTCCCCGAGTACGGCCGCACCTACTGCGAGGAGAAGCTCGCCGCCGCCCGCCGCGCCGCCGGGGACCCCGGTCTGTGGCTGGACGACCTGGCGTGGGAGCCGGCGGAGTTCACGGTGATCGCCGAACGGCAGCTCGCGCTGGAGGACGCCGCCGCCCGCGCCGGGTCGCCGCTGCTGGTGTGCGACACCGACGCGTTCGCGACGACGGTGTGGCACGAGCGGTACACCGGCGGCCCCTCACCCGACGTCGAGCGCCTCCACGCCCGCGCCCCGCACCACCTGTGGCTGCTGACCGACCCGGAGGGGGTGGCGTTCGAGCAGGACGGGTGGCGCGACGGCGAGCCGGTCCGGCTGTGGATGCACGACCGGTTCCGCGAGGAGCTGGAACGGCGCGGGATGCCGTACGTCGTGGTCGGCGGCCCGCACGAGGAGCGCGTGGCGGCGGCGGAGGCGGCGTGCGACGCGCTGCTGGCGCGCGGCTGGGACTTCGCCGACCCCCTGTGAGGTCAGGCGGGGCCGGGGTCGGCCGGCCGCCCGGCCACGGCGGGCTCCTCCGGGCGCGGCGCGGGGGCGCCGGGCGTGACGGTCTCCACCTTCAGGCGGCGCGACAGCCACCACGCGCCCGCCGCGTACAGCAGCATCGGCACGACGTCGGCGACCACGTACTGCCAGGGCACCGCGCCCTGCTCCAGGGTCAGGCGGCCGAACGCCGCCGGGAGCAGGAACGCCATCAGGTTGTTGAACACGTGCAGCGCGATGGCCGCCTCCAGGCCGCCGGTCCGCACCGTGAGCCATCCGGCGATCGCGCCGAACATGAAGATGTCCAGCATGCCCCAGCCGGTGTAGCCGTGCAGGGACGTGAACAGCACCGCGCCGAGCAGGATGCCCGGCCACGGGGTGCGCAGCACCCGGCCCGGCACGCCGCCCCCACCGGGCCGGTCCTGCAACGTGCACGCGCCCACCGCCTGCGGGATCCAGCCCCGGAACACGTACTCCTCGGCCGACGCCTGGAACGGCACCAGCGCCACGACGATCAGCGCCGGGAGCAGGAAGTCCGCCCAGCCGACCCAGCGGCCCTCCGGCTCGTCCGGGACGTCGCCGAACATCCCGGCCAGCGCCGAGGCCCCGAACGACACGAGCAGGAACACCAGCGCCAGCCCGCAGCACGCCAGCAGCCACCGCCACCGCAGGCGCCCCACCACCGACGACAGCGTTCCGGGGCGGCGGCGCTGGACGCCCCAGGCGCCCAGGAACACGATCGGGATCAGCAGCGCCAGCGCGGCCAGGTTGAAGGCCAGGTCGGCGTTGATGTTCCCGAACAGGGAGGTGTCGCTCTTCATCTCGGGCGGCTCGCCGTTCACCACGACGTAGCCGATGATCCCGATGATCATCAGCACGGCGGTCGCCAGGAACGCGGCCCCCAGCACGGCGACCGTCCCGACCAGCGGGCGCCACCAGCGGTGCGCGTCGGTCCGCGCCATCTGGTGGAACGGCAGGCCCGGCCGCACCGGCACGACCCAGGGCCCCCGCGCGGCCGGGGGTCCGTGGTACGGAAGGGGCCCCGGCATCCCCGGCTGCGGCCCGTACGGGGGCTGCGCGTACTGAGGCGGCCCGTACTGGGGTTGGCCGTACTGGGGCGGCCCGTACGGGGCCTGCCCGTGCTGAGGCTGCCCGTGCTGAGGCTGTCCGTACGGGGCCTGCCCGTACTGGGGCTGTCCGTACGGCGGCTGGTCGTAGGCAGGCTGGCCGTAGGAGCCCTGGTAGGGGCCGGGGTCGTTGCCGTAGCCCCCCGCCCGGCCCGGCTCGCGGTCGCCCGCCGAGGACGGGTCCGAGGAGGAGGAAGAAGAAGGGGAGGAGGATGACGAGGAGTCGGGCGGAGTCCAGCTACTCGAATCCGACTGTTCCGTCACACGGACCCCCTACCGTCCCGCTCCAGCACCTGCAACGAATGGTACGTGTCGTGCCCGGACACCGCCGCACCGTCACGAGGCGGGCGGGTCGAACGTCCGGGTGCGCTCCAGCCCGGCGGCCCGGCCCTTGGCGGCGATCACCAGCGCCATCTTCCGCGACGCCTCGTCGATCATCTCGTCGCCGAGCATCGCCGCGCCCCGCCGCTCGACGGTCGTGTAGTACTCGTAGGCGTCCAGGATCAGCTCGGCGTGGTCGTAGTCCTCCTGCGACGGGGAGAACACCTCGTTGCCCGCCTCGACCTGGGACGGATGCAGCACCCACTTGCCGTCGAAGCCGAGCGCCGCCGACCGCTGCGCGACCCGCCGGAACGCCGCCTCGTCCCGGACGTTGAAGTACGGCCCGTCGATCGCCTGGAGGCCGTGGGCGCGGGCGGCCAGCAGGATGCGCATGAGGATGTAGTGGTAGGCGTCGCCCTCGGTGTAGCCGGGCGGCTGCTCCCCCACCACCAGGGTCCGCATGTTGATCGACGCCATGAAGTCGCCGGGCCCGAACACCAGCGTCTCCAGGCGCGGCGACGAGGCGGCGATCGCGTCGATGGCGGTCATGCCGCGCGCGTCCTCGATCTGCGCCTCGATGCCGATGCGGCCGACCTCGTAGCCCATGGCGCGCTCGATCTGGGTGAGCAGCCGGTCCAGCCACTGCACGTGGGAGGGTCCCTGGACCTTGGGGAGCATGACGCAGTCGAGGTTCGCGCCCGCGCCCTCCACGACCTCGATGACGTCGCGGTAGGCCCAGTGGGTGTCCAGGTCGTTGACGCGCACCACGCGGACCTTGCCGGTCCAGTCGCCCTCGTTGAGCGCGGCGACCACGAGCCCGCGCGCCTCCTCCTTGGCGGCGGGCGCGACCGCGTCCTCCAGGTCCAGGAAGATCTCGTCGGCCGGGAGGCCCTGGGCCTTCTCGATGAAGCGGGGGTTGCTGCCGGGCACGGCGAGGGTGGTACGTCGCGATCGCATGGGCCGGATGCTATCCACCGCCCCGGGCCCGGAACGGCCCGCCTCCGGCAGGGGTTTTCCGCCGCATTGGTATTCGCATCCGAAAAGCGAATGGCCCTCGCGGGGAAACCAAATTACATCGTGTAAAGAAACGGCAAAGGATCGCTCTTGAGTGTCCGCCCGCCGCGCTGCCACGATCGCGCAACGCCTCTCGCTCCCGCCCCCCGCGAAATACGCGGCCTTTTCCCCCGGGTCGCCCGGCTCATTCCCCGGAAGGTGGACTGCCCGTGAGCACCATCGAGAAGGAACCCGGCTCCACCGAGACACCTCCCCAGGTCCAACGCCTCCGCAGGGACGCCGTCGGCCTCGTCGGCGTCATCTTCATGGCGGTCGCCACCGCCGCCCCCATCACCGCGATGGTCGGCAACGTGCCGATCGCCGTCGGCTTCGGCAGCGGCACCGGCGCGCCCGCCGGGTACCTGGTCGCGACCGTCGTGCTGACGGTGTTCTCCGTCGGCTACGTGGCGATGGCCAAGCACATCACCGCCGCCGGGGCGTTCTACGGCTACATCTCGCACGGTCTCGGCCAGGTCGCCGGGATGGTCGCGGGCCTGCTGGCCACCCTCGCCTACGTGGTCTTCGAGGCGTCGATCGTCGGCGTCTTCGCCTACTTCGCGCACGGCACCGTCAACGACCTGCTCGGCGTCGAGATCCCCTGGATCCTGCTGGCCCTGGCGATGCTCGCGCTCAACGCCGCGCTCACCTACTTCGACATCAACCTCACCGCCAAGGTCCTCGGCCTGTTCCTGATCACCGAGATCCTGATGCTGGGCCTGATGGCGGCGGCGGTGCTGCTGAACGGCGGCGGCCCCGACGGCGTCCCGCTGTCCCCGGTCAACCCGGCCAACGCGTTCTCCGTCAACGGCCTGGCCGCCGGGTCGGTCGGGCTCGGCCTGTTCATGTGCTTCTGGTCGTGGGTCGGGTTCGAGTCGACCGCGATGTACGGCGAGGAGTCCCGCGAGCCCAAGCGGATCATCCCGCGCGCCACGCTGGTCGCGGTGGTCGGCATCGGGCTGTTCTACGTGTTCGTGTCCTGGATGGTCGTCGCCGGGAACGGCCTGGACGAGGTCGTGGCGGTCGCCTCCGGCAAGGACCCGGGCCAGATCTTCTTCGGGCCGACCGAGCGGCTGCTCGGCTCCTGGGCGGTGGACCTGTTCAAGGTGCTGATGGTGACCGGCTCGTACGCGTGCGGGATGGCGTTCCACAACTGCGCGGCCCGCTACCTGTACGCGATCGGCCGCGAGGACGTCGTCCCCGGCACCCGCCGCACGCTGGGCGCCACCCACCCCGAGCACGGCTCGCCGCACGTCGCGGGCTTCGTGCAGACGGCGGTCGCGACCGCGATCGTGGTGGCGTTCTGGGCGGCGGGCCAGGACCCCTACATCCACCTCTACACGCTGCTGGCGGTGCTGGGCACGATGGCGATCCTCATCGTGCAGGCGATGTGCTCGTTCGCGGTGATCGGCTACTTCCACGTGCGCGGGCGGCACCCGGAGACCGCGAGCTGGTGGCGCACGCTGCTGGCGCCGCTGGTGGGCGGCATCGCGATGGTCTACGTCATCGTGCTGCTGTTCCAGAACCAGAAGACCGCCGCCGGGGCCGCCTCCACCGGGCTGTTCTTCCAGCTCATCCCGTACATCGTGCTCGGTACGGCGGTGCTGGGCGCGGGCCTGGCGCTGTACCTGAAGTTCCGCGCCCCGGACCGCTACGAGATCATCGGCCGGGTCGTGCTGGAGGACACCGCCGAGCGCGACTGAGGGCCCCGGTCGTGAGACCCTGCATGCATGGGTGACCTGAACGGGGCGCTGATCGAGGAGGCGGCCAGGAAGTCGGGGCTGCTGTGGCTGGCGTTGCCGGAGCTGCCGCAGCCCCGCGCCGCCTGGCACGTCTGGCACGACGGGTCCGTCTACGTGCTGACCGGCGGCGAGGGCGAGCAGCCGCTGCCCGGCCTCCCCGAGGCCACGACGGTCCCGGTGATCCTGCGCAGCAAGGACAAGGGCGGGCGGCTGCTGACGTTCGAGGCGGCCGTGGAGCCGGTGGAGCCGGGCACCACGCTGTGGGACGAGGTCGCCCCGCTGCTGGCCAAGGAGCGCCTGAACGCCGGGAGCCACGACGGCCAGCTCGAACGCTGGGCCCGGGAGTCCTACGTCCTGCGCCTCACCCCCACCGGCGCGGTCACCGAGTCACCCGGCTCCTACGACGCGTCCTACGCCGCCGCGCCGACCGTCCCCACCCCGGCGACCACGGCGGGCCCGCCGCCGAGGATGTACGGGGCCAAGCGGCGCCGCGCCGACCGCTGAGCCCCGTCCCCCTCGGCGGGCGGATCACAGGGGGAGGCTGCGGCCCTCCGCCACGGACCGCAGCTTGTCGGGGTTGCCCACCATGTGGATCTCCGTGACCCGGCCGTCGCCGTCCAGCGCGCCGGTCATCGCCATCAGCGGCCCGTCCGGGCCGTCGATGACGACGCCGGGCTCGCCGTTCAGCCGGACCACGCGGAGCCGCCACTCGCCCGGGTCCACCCCGGCGAAGGGCTGGACGGCCACCTTCAGCAGGAGGCGGGCGACCTTGTCGGCCCCGTGGATGACGCGCAGCGCCGCGCGGACCCGGCCGCCACCGTCGGTCCACAGCGCCACGTCCGGGGCCAGCACCTCCATCAGCGCGTTGATGTCCCCGCCGAGCGCGGCGGCCAGGAACCGGTCGACGGCGGCCTCCTTGGCGGCCGGGTCGGCGGGGAACCGGGGCCGCCGCGCCTCCACGTGCTTGCGCGCCCGCGTGCCGAGCTGCCGCACCGACGGCTCCGACCGGCCCAGCGCCTCGGCGATCTCCGCGTAGGGGAACCCGAAGACCTCCTTGAGCACGAACACCGCGCGTTCCAGCGGGCTCAGCGTCTCCAGCACCACCAGCATCGCCATCGACACCGACTCGGCGAGCTCGGCGTGCTCGGAGGCGTCCGGCGCGGTCAGCATCGGCTCGGGCAGCCACGGCCCCACGTAGCTCTCCCGCCTGCCCTGGGCCGTGCGCAGCCGGTCCACCGCCAGGTTGGTGGTGATCCGCACCAGGTAGCCCTTGGGGTCGGCGACGCCGGACCGGTCGGAGGCCGCCCACCGCAGCCACGCGTCCTGCACCACGTCCTCGGCGTCGGCGGCCGTGCCCAGCATCCGGTAGGCCACCGCGAACAGCAGCCCGCGGTGCTCCTCGAAGATCCGTTCAACGTCGCTCACGAGACGAACCTCTCACGACCGCCCGGTCACGACCGCACCGGGATCTCGCAGTTCTCCTTGAAGCCCTGCCCGGTGAGACCGGCGGCGGCGTTGAAGCGGGACCGCAGGTTCTCCACCGCGACGATCATGGTGAGCTCCACGAGCTGCCGCTCGTCCAGGTACGCGCGCAGCGCCTCGGTCAGCTCGTCGGTGACCTGCGGCGGGTCCATGGTCATCGCCTCGGCGTACTCCATCACCAGCCGCTCCTGTTCGGTGAACAGGTCGCTGTCGCGCCAGTGCGGCACCGCCTCGATCTTGGCGAGCGGGACGTCGTGCGTGACCGCCTCCCAGGTGCCGTAGTCCACGCACCACGAGCAGCCGATCCGCACCGCCGACGCCATCACCGCCAGGTCCTTGAGCCGGTGCGGCAGCGCGTTCCAGCGCAGCACCTGCAACTCGAACAGCCCGTAGGCGGCCGTCACCTTCAGGTGGTGCCCCATGGCGCGCCCCGGGTCGAGCTCCTTTCCGAACTTCTTGCGGCTGAACCAGGCGAACAGCCGGTACAGCGGGGTGCGGGGCGGGTCCAGCGAGATCCGGGCCATGATCACTCCTCGGTTCGGTCCGTTCCGTCGCCCCCTGGGACGGGTACGGCTCCCGAAATGTGACACGCACCCGATTCCGGATGACCATAACGATCACGGGTAGTGTCCCCACCATGAGCGGACCTCCAACACGTGTGTTCACCGCCCGGTTGGCCGGGATCGCCGTGTTCGATCCCGCCGGCGACCAGGTCGGGCGGGTGCGCGACGTCGTGGTGGCGCTGCGCCTGGGGTCGCTGCCGCCGCGCGTGCTGGGCCTGGTGGTCGAGGTGGCGCCGCGCCGCCCGGTGTTCCTGCCGATCACCCGGGTCACGGTCGTCGAGGCCGACGCGATCGTGTTCGACGGGCGGCTCAACGTGCGCCGCTTCCAGCAGCGCGCCTCCGAGACCCTGGTGATCGGGGAGCTGCTGGACCGCACCGTGCGACTGTGCGACTCCGGCGACCCGGTGACCGTCGTGGACGTCGCGATGGAACCGACCCGCACCCGCGACTGGCTCGTCACCAAGGTCGCGGTCCGGCGCGGGCGCGCCGGGCGGCACGGGCTGCGCCGCCGGGGCGAGCTGGTGGTCCTGGACTGGAACGCGGTGGAGGGCTTCTCGGCCGTCGAGCACGGGCAGGGCGCGGCCGGGGTGATCGCGGCGTTCGCGAACATGAAACCCGCCGACCTGGCCGGGATCGTCCACGAGCTGCCGGAGAAGCGCCGCACGGAGGTCGCCGTGGCGCTCGACGACGAGCGGCTCGCCGACGTCCTGGAGGAGCTGCCCGAGGACGACCAGATCGAGATCCTGTCCAAGCTGGAGGCCGACCGGGCCGCCGACGTCCTGGAGGCGATGGGCCCCGACGACGCCGCCGACCTGCTCGGCGAGCTGCCCGTCGAGCAGCGCGAGCAGCTCCTGACGCTGATGGAGCCGCAGGACGCCGCGCCGGTGCGGCGGCTGCTGACCTACGCCGACGACACCGCCGGCGGCCTGATGACCACCGATCCCGTCGTGGTCCCGCCGGACGCGACCGTCGCCGAGACCCTGGCCCGCATCCGCAACCCGGACCTGAACCCGGCGCTGGCCGCGCAGGTCTACGTGTGCCGCCCGCCGACCGCCACGCCCACCGGCCGCTACCTGGGCACCGTCCACTTCCAGCGGCTGCTGCGCGAGCCCCCGCCCACGCTGGTCAGCGGCATCGTGGACACCGAGCTGGACCCGCTGCGGCCCACCATGTCGCTGGAGGCCGTCGCGACGTTCCTGGCCACCTACAACCTGGTCGCCGGGGCCGTCGTCGACGAGAACGGGCACCTGCTCGGCGCGGTCACCATCGACGACGTCCTGGACCACCTGCTGCCCGAGGACTGGCGCGAGACCGTGATGGACGCCGCCGCCGACGAGGGCGCCGACCCTGAGGAAGAGGCCCTGCGCCGAGCCGAGGAGATCCGATGACGCCGCGTCTGGACCAGCCCATCGAGGTCCGCCGCACCCTGCTGCCCCGCCCGCACTACGACCCCGAGTCGTTCGGGCAGCTGTCGGAGCGGATCGCCCGCTTCCTGGGCACCGCCCGCTTCCTGGTCTACATGACCGGGTTCGTGGTGCTGTGGATCGGATGGAACGCCCTCGCGCCCGCGTCGTGGCGGTTCGACCCGTACCCGTTCATCTTCCTGACGCTGATGCTGTCGCTCCAGGCGTCCTACGCCGCGCCGCTGATCCTGCTCGCGCAGAACCGGCAGGACGACCGCGACCGCGTCCAGTACGAGCAGGACCGGGCCCGCAACGAGCGCGCGATGGCCGACACCGAGTACCTCACCCGCGAGATCGCGGGCCTGCGCCTGGCGCTCAGCGAGGTCGCCACGCGCGACTTCCTGCGGTCGGAGCTCCAGCAGGTCCTGAAGGAGCTCGACGACAAGGACCGCTCCCCCAGCCTCCCCTAGGAACGGCCCGCTAGAGCCGGGCGGGTTCTCGCTCGTCGGCCAGCTTCTCCAGGATGGCCCCGAACTGGCGGAGATCGTCGGCGTCCAGGCGGCCCAGCACGTACTCGCGCACGCCGCGCTGGTAGGTGGGGGTCGCCGCGGCCAGCCGCGCCCGCCCGGCCGGGGTCAGCACCGCGTACAGGCCGCGGGCGTCGCTGGTGCACGACTGGCGCTCCACCAGGCCCTCGCGTTGCAGCCGGTCGACCAGGCGGGTCAGGCCGCTGCGCGACAGCAGCACCCGGTCGGCCAGATCGTTCATCCGCAGCCGCCCGTCGGGCGACTCGCCGAGGTGCATCAGCACGTCGTAGGACCCGAGCGCCAGGTCGTGGTCGGCCAGCAGATCCGCCTGGAGGCGGCGCGAGATCTGCGCCTGGGCGCGCAACATGGTCCGCCAGACCGTCAGTTCGGCGGCGGAGACGGGGTGGGACGGCGTTGTCACGTCCCGATGGTACGGCGCGCGGCGACCGGGCGCGATGCACCGCCCGGCTGGTGTCCCCTGGCCCCTGTGAGGTACCCCTCCCCCCGTATCCGGGACCCGCATGCGCGCGCACCCGCGTTCAGTCCATACCATGGACGCATGGCCTCCCAGTTGACGACCGAGCAGGTGACCGCGGCGCTCGCCACGGTGAACGACCCCGAGATCCGCAAGCCGATCACCGAGCTCGACATGGTCAAGAGCGTCGACATCGCGCCGGACGGCGCGGTGCGCGTCGGCATCTACCTGACCGTGGCCGGCTGTCCGATGAAGGACACCCTGACCCGCAACGTCACCGAGGCCGTCTCCCGGCTCGACGGCGTCACCTCCGTCCAGGTCGAGCTGGACGTGATGAGCGACGAGCAGCGCAAGGCGCTGCAGACGAAGCTGCGCGGCGGCGAGCCCGCCCGGGAGATCCCGTTCGCCCGGCCCAACTCGCTCACCAAGGTGTACGCGGTCGCCTCCGGCAAGGGCGGCGTCGGCAAGTCCTCGGTGACGGTCAACCTGGCCGCCGCGCTGGCCGCGCAGGGCCGCAAGGTGGGCGTGGTCGACGCCGACATCTACGGCCACTCGGTGCCCCGGATGCTGGGCGTCGAGCACTCGCCGACCAAGGTCGAGGACATGATCCTCCCGCCGACCGCGCACGACGTGAAGGTGATCTCGGTCGGCATGTTCACCGCCGGGAACCAGCCGGTGGTGTGGCGCGGCCCGATGCTGCACCGCGCGCTCCAGCAGTTCCTCGCCGACGTGTACTGGGGCGACCTGGACATCCTGCTGATGGACCTGCCGCCCGGCACCGGCGACATCGCGATCTCGGTCGCGCAGCTGCTGCCGTCGGCGGAGATCCTGGTGGTGACGACCCCGCAGCAGGCCGCCGCCGAGGTCGCCGAGCGCGCCGGGGCGATCGCCGCCCAGACCCACCAGCAGGTCGTCGGTGTGATCGAGAACATGTCCTACCTGACCTGCGCGCACTGCGGCGAGCGCCAGGAGATCTTCGGTTCGGGCGGCGGGCGGACCGTGGCGGACGAGCTGACCCGGACGCTGGGCACCAACGTCCCGCTGCTCGGCCAGGTCCCGATCGACCCCCGGCTGCGGGAGGGCGGCGACGAGGGCCGGCCGCTGGTGCTGGCCGACCCCGACTCCGAGGCCGGCAAGGAACTGCGCGGCATCGCCGACAAGCTGGGCGGGCGTTCCCGCGGACTGTCCGGGATGTCGCTGGGCATCACCCCGCGCAACAAGCTCTGACGAAGACCGCAGCGAAGCGAGGATCTTCGTCAGAGCCCCGCGGAGCCTGGGGGTCGCCCCCGGAAGAACACTGAATTCGATGGGAAAAGCCCCGCTCCGAAACCGGAGCGGGGCTTTTTCGTGAGGTCGGTCAGGTGGCCTCGTTGTCGAACGGGGGGCGTTCGCCGTATTCCAGGTCGGTGCCGACGGCCGCGTAATCCGGCTCGTCGTCGAAGACGGAGCCGTTGACGCCGGCCGCCCGGTGGTCGTCGTCGTCCTCGAACAGGTGCTTCTGCACGAAACGCTTGGGATTCAGGTCGGCGACGTCGAAATCCTTGAACTCCGGGCCGAGGCCCTCCTGCAGGTCGGCCTTGGCGGAGTTGGCCATCTGGCGGATCTGACGGAGGGTGCGGCCCGCCTGCTGGGCCACCTGGGGAAGCCGCTCGCCGAAGATGACGAGTGCCAGGACGACCAGCACCGCCATCTCGCCGATTCCGACGTCAAACAAAACCTGTCCTCCGTATGACGCGCCGGGGGGCCGGCCCTTTCCGGGCGCGGCCCCCCTAGCGTATCCCCCGTTCCGATGAACGGGTTCTTAACCTTCAGTTGGCCGCGGCCAGCGTGACCTCGACGGTCGTCTCCTTGCCGTTGCGGACGTAGGTGACCTTCAGCTTGTCGCCGGGGGCGCGGCTGCGGATCTGGGCCGACAGGTCGGCCGGGTCCTCCACCGGGCGGTCGCCCAGCTTGGTGATCACGTCGCCGGGCTTCAGGCCCGCCTTGTCGGCCGGGCCGCCCTTGACGATCGGCGGGACGCCGCCGGTCTCCCGGTCGGAGATCTTCACGCCGGGGCCGGGGTAGGTGGTGTTGATGCCGATGCCGATCTGGGCGCGGCGGGCCCGGCCGGTGTTGATGATCTCCTGGGCGACGCGCTTGCCGTGGTTGATCGGGATGGCGAAGCCCAGGCCGATGCTGCCGGAGGGGGTCTCGCCGCCGTCCATGCCCTGGCCGCCCAGCGTGGCGATGGCGGTGTTGATGCCGATCACGCGGCCCCGGGCGTCCACCAGCGGGCCGCCGGAGTTGCCGGGGTTGATCGCGGCGTCGGTCTGGATGGCGTTGAGGACCGAGGCGTCGCCGCCGCTCTCGCCGCGGGTGGGGACCGCGCGGTTGAGGGAGGAGACGATGCCGGTGGTCACCGAGCCCTGCAGGCCCAGCGGGGAGCCGATCGCGATCACCGGGTCGCCGACGGCCAGCTCGTCGGAGTCGCCCAGCGGCAGCGCGGGCAGCGAGTGGTTGCCCTCGGGCTTGACCACGGCGATGTCGGAGCCGGGATCGCGGCCCTTGATCGTGGCGGGCAGGGTCTTCTTGTCGTTGAAGACGACCTCGATCTCGCCGCCGCCCTGCGCGGCCGGGGCCACCACGTGGTTGTTGGTGACGATGTAGCCGCCCTGGACGATGAAGCCGGTGCCCGCGCCCTCGCCGGTCGCGCCCTTCACCCGGATCATCACGACGCTGGGCAGCACGCGCTGCGCGACGCCCGCGACCGAGTCCGGCGGGCGGTTCTTCACCGCGCCGCCGCCGCTGGAGGGGCTGCCCAGGTTGACCGGGCCGGAGTCGTCCCCGGCGACGGTCACCCCGACGCCCGCGCCGACACCGCCCGCGACCAGCGCGACGATCAACGCGATCACGGCGAGCATCCCCAGGCCGGGGCCGCCCCGCGACCCCGAGGGCGGCGGGGGCACCGGCGCCCAGTTCGGGGGCTGGCCGAAGCCGCCGGGAGGCTGTGTCGCGCCGGGGGGCTGCTGGTTCATGCCGGGGGGCATGGCGCCCGGCGGCGGGCCCATCGGCGCGCCGGGCGGCGGGCCCATCGGGCGGGGGGCGCCGGGCGGCGGGGGCTGCTGGTGCGGCCAGCCGCCCCGCGGGGCGTGCGGGTCCTGGTGGTGTGGAACGAATCCGGGCCGCTGCGGGCGCTCCGGACCCGGGACCGGCCCGCCCGGCCCGGGGGGCTGCGGCGCGGGGGTCCAGTGCTCGACGGCGGGGGCCTCGGCGGGCTTGTCCAGCCGGACCGGCTCGCCGGGGGCGTCCGGCGGGGCGAAGCCCGCCACCAGGCGGTCGCCCGGGACGCCGTCCCGCGGGGCGTCGTCCTCCGGGAGGTCGTCCCGGGGCCCGTCGGCCTCCGGCCGCTCGCCCCCGGCCCTCGGTTCGTCGGCGGGTTCGTCCCCGGCGGGCGCCGGGTCGGCCGGGGTCTCACCGGTCACGGGCACCTTCTGGTCCACCAGCGTCGCCTGGGGACCCGTCGGCGACCGCTCGGGCTCAGCCTCGAACCCGGGAGCGGCGTCGTCCTGCTCCGCCGCGTTCCGCCCGCGGTTCTGTTCCGTCATCCCCATCTCTCCTACCGAGCATGGTTCCCTCAAGTCTTCGCGCCCATCGTGCCGTCGGGGGCATGTGATGAGCGTAAGGGCTCCTCAGTCGAACGGGTTCACCCAGGAGGCGATCCGCCGGGCCCCGCGGGCCAGCCGGGACCGCACCGCCGACCGGTCCGGGGGCAGGGCCCGCGCGATCGTGACGGCGGTGCTCTCGGGCGCCTCGGTCACGACCGTGTAGACGTGCTCCCCGTCCGACGCCAGGGCCCACTGGCGCAGGGCGTCGCGGCTGTAGACCGCCCGGGGGCCCCGCTTCCAGCCGGCGAGCCGCCGATCGTCCAGGACTCCCCGCTGGACGAACACCGAAACCGTCGCCAGCCCGTCGGTGTAGGTGAGGTGCAGCACGTCCCGGCCGTCGGAACGCCGCGCGTCGTTCAGCCGCAGCCGCCCCGGCAGCGTGTCGGGGATCCGCCAGCCCGCCGCGCGCAGGGCGGCCAGCTCGCCGCCGTCCAGGTGGTCGGCCCAGGGACGGGCGGCGGAGACGGCGCCGACGTCGGTGGCGGGGGCGCGGCTGGAGCGCAGCGCCATCGTCGTGTTCTCCGGGGGCCGGGTGACGCGCAGGTCGATGAAGCCGGACTCGGCGATCCGGCGGCCGGCCGCGTCGACCAGCTCGCGGCGCAGCAGCAGCCCGGTGTCGGCGTCCAGCCAGAAGCGCCCGGCGACGCCGCCGCCGGGCCGGTGCGCCTCCACGACGCGGGCGCGGCGGCCGCAGACCGTTCCGTCGGCGGCGCGGATCAGCCGGTAGTTGCGGGCCAGCAGCGCCAGCGCCGAGGCGGTCAGGCCCGCCTCGGCGGCCCCGGCGTCGGGCCGGTGCCCGCGCGGGCCCTTCTCGTCGGTGAACGAGGTCCCCGCCCCCGGCGTGTGGACGACCTTCACCTGCGCGGTGCTGGCCTGGTCGGGGCTCCAGGTGGCGAGGGTCCGGGTGCCCTCGTAGGCGACGTTCCGGGCGGCGTCGACGGCGGCGGTCAGCAGCCGGAGCGCCTCGGGGTCGCCGCGCCGGGCCCGGCTGTCGGCGCAGGCGTCCCCGGACAGCAGGCCGGCCAGCAGCAGCGCCCCGGCCATCCCGGCGGCCGGGAGCGCGGCCCCGCGCAGCTCGTGGATCGGCGGTCTCACGGCTCCGGCGCGACCGGGACGCTGGTGGTGTCGGTGAGCGGGTCCGGCATCGGCGCGTCCCCGGAGACCAGGGCGTGCTCGATGGTGAACTGCTCGAACGCCGGGCTGACGGTCGGTCCGGTCGGGCGTCCCCCGGCCGCGTAGGAGACGGCGCCCAGGCCGATGGCCAGGGTGGCCGCGCCGACGGCGAGGGCGCGGCGGCGGCGTTCGGGGGACAAAGCGTGGGCGGCGGCCCCGGCGCGTCCGGCGGTCGCGGTGGCGCGGGCGGCGGGGCGGTTGTCGT
>NZ_BCQR01000176.1 GCF_001552175.1 Actinomadura kijaniata NBRC 14229 | reverse complement strand
AAGCCGACCGGCACGCGCCCGCCGTCGAGGTGTTCCGCACCAGCTGGCGGCAGATCCTCACCGCGATCGGCACCCGGTTCGGCGAGAACATCTCCTACTACATCCTGACCTCCTTCCTGCTGGTCTACGTCACCACCCACCTGGAACTGAGCAAGAGCACCGCGTTGAACGCGGTGTTGATCGGCTCGGCGGTCCACTTCCTGACCATCCCGGCCTGGGGGGCGTTGTCGGACCGGATCGGGCGGCGTCCGGTGACGTTGATCGGGTCGGTGGGGATGGCGGCGTGGGCGTTCGCGTTCTTCGCCCTGGTGGACTCCCGCTCCTTCGCCGTCATCACCCTGGCGGTCACCGTGGGGCTGCTGTTCCACGGCGCGATGTACGGGCCGCAGGCGGCGTTCATCTCCGAGATGTTCGACACCCGCGTGCGCTACACCGGGGCCTCCATGGGCTCCCAGCTGTCCTCGATCATCGCCGGCGCCCTAGCCCCCATCATCGCCGTCGAACTCCTCAAGGACTACGACTCCGCCACCCCTGTCTCCCTCTACCTGTGCGTGGCCGCGATCGTCACCACGATCACGGTGGCGGTCGCGCGGGAGACGCGGGGCCGCGACCTGTCGGCGGTGCTGGCCGAACGGCCGCGCACCGCCAAGGCGCCGAGCCCGGAGATCGCCTGACCCGCCCGCCAGCCGCGGCGCGCCACCCGTCGCGAACGGGACGCGCGCCGCGGCTCACCGTCTCCGAGATGCCAGCATGAGCAGCGTGGACGTGTCAGACAACCCCGCCGTGAACGCCCTGCGCGGGCTGCTGGACCTGCTCGCGGGCGACGCGCCCGCCGAGGACTTCGGCGGGCCCGCCGCCCGCGCCCGCGACGCCGGGGCCGACCCCGCCGCGCAGGCCGTCATCGCCGAGGCCACCCAGACCGCCCTGGACATCCGCCGCATCCTCCAGCAGAGCCGCCGCCGCGAGAAGGAGCTGGCCGCCCTCTTCGACACCGCCGGGGACCTGGCCGCCCTCCGCAACCTCGACGCCGTGCTGCGCGCCATCGTCCACCGCGCCCGCACCCTGCTGGGCACCGACGTCGCCTACCTGACCATGAACGACCCCGACGCCGGCGACACGTTCATGCGGGTCACCGACGGGTCGGCGTCGGCGGCGTTCCAGCAGCTCCGCCTGGGCATGGGGGAGGGCCTCGGCGGGCTGGTCGCGCAGACCGCCCGCCCCTACGCCACCCGCGACTACCGGACCGACACCCGCTTCAAGCACACCCCGACCATTGACCACGGCGTGGGCGAGGAGGGCCTGCGCGGCATCCTCGGCGTCCCGCTGCGCATCGGTCCCCGCGTGATCGGCGTGCTGTACGCCGCCGACCGGGTGCCCCGCGACTTCGGCCCCGACGCCGTCGCGCTGCTGTCGTCGCTGGCCGACCACGCCGCCGTCGCCATCGACAACGCCCGCCTGCTGGAGGAGACCCGCGCGACCCTCGTCGAGCTGAACGCCGCCACCGAGACCGCCCGCGCCCACAGCGAGGCCATGCGCCGCGCCGCCGAGGTCCACGACCGCCTCACCGAGCTGGTGCTGCGCGGCGGCGACGTCACCGAGGTCGCCACCGAGATCGCCGCGCTGCTGGACGGCGGCCTGGTCGTGCACGACGCCGACGGGCTGGAGCTGGCGCGGGTCGGCGCCGGCCCGGCCGCCCCGCCCGGGCAGGGCGTCGCCGCCTCCCGCGCCAGCGGCCAGGCCGTCCCGGTCGACGGAACGTGGATCTACGCCGTCCTCGCCGGCCCCGAGCTCCTCGGCAGCATGGCCCTCACCGGCCGCGCCGACCTCACCGACAGCGACCGCCGCCTGTTCGAGCGCGCGGGCCTGGTCACCGCGCTGCTGTTGCTGCTGCGCCGCAGCGTCGCCGAGGCCGAGGACCGGGTGCGCGGCGAGCTCCTCGGCGACCTGCTGACCGGCGGCAGCACCGACAGCCTCACGCTGCGCGCCCGCAAGCTCGGCATCAACCTCACCCGCCCGCACGCGGTGCTGGTGCTGTCCTGCGACGCCTCCCGCCGCCCCCGGCTGGTCGCCGAGGCGACCCGCCGCGCCCGCGCCCTCGGCGGCCTGGCCGGACCCCACCAGGGCAACGCCGTCCTGCTCGCCCCCACCGACACCCCCGGCGAGCTGGCCCGCGTCCTGTCGGCCGAGCTCGGCGCGGCCCTCGGCACGCCCGTCACCACCGGCGCCGCCGGACCCACCACCGACCTCCCGGCCGCCTACGACGAGGCGGCGCGCTGCGTGCGGGCGCTGCACACCCTCGGCCGCGCCGGGGAGGGCGCGGACCTGCCCGCGCTGGGGTTCCTGGGGGTGCTGCTGGGCGACCGCGCCGACATCCGCGGCTACGTGGAACGCGTCCTCGGCCCCGTCCTCGACTACGACCGCCGCCGGGGCACCGAACTGGTCCGCACGCTGGACGCCTACTACGCGCACGGCGCGAGCCTCGCCAAGGCCAAGGACGCCCTGCACGTCCACGTCAACACCGTCGTGCAGCGCCTGGACCGCGTTCAGCAACTGCTCGGCGACGACTGGAACGCCCCCGCCCGCGCCCTGGAGAACCAGCTCGCGCTGCGCCTGCACAAGCTCCTCGGGGACTGAGAGCCCGCCGACCGGTCCGCCCGGCGACGAAAGGCAATCCCGCTAGGGCGCTTCTGATGGATCACCTGGATCATCCCGCAGGTCGCGTGGCAGCGCCGCGGATCGTCTCTCGCGGATCCGCTGTCACGCCGGTCACGGCAGTGCCGTCCGCCGGGACCTCTCAAGATTCGTCAGAAACGCCCTAGGTGCCCCGGTTCGATCACCCAGAGGGCGCCCGGCCCCGACCGGCACATGTTCCGCAACGCGTCGTACCTGCCGGTGGACGTACCCGTCAGCGACCGGGCGGGGTCGGGACGCTGGGGCTCCAGTGGCTCGTCGAGGAGCGCACCGGCCGCCTCACCGCCTGCCGGCAGGTGATCGTCACACCCGGCCGGGACAACGCCGGGCTGCGGCCCGGCACCCGCCGGGCCTACGGGATCGTCCGCGGGGCGGAGCGGACCACGACGCCCGCCCAGCCGCCGTCGCCGAAGCCGTTCCAGTCGCCGGGCACCGGCGCCGACCAGATCGTTAACGGTTCGTGCTCGGCTCTGGCCTGCGGAGACGATAGGTGTTTGCCAGGCATTAACCTCCTCGAAAGGTGTCATTCATGGAACGTCGTCACTTCCTGGCCGGTGGAGCCACCCTGGCCGCCGGAGCCGCCCTGGGCCTGGGTGGACCGTTCCAGGGCGTGGCGGCGCACGCCGAGACCCGTCGCCGCCACCGCGGCTACGGCGGCCTGCGCCCGGTCCGGGACCTGCGTGACGGAAAGGTCCGCCTGCACCTGCCCGAGGGTTTCCGCTACCGCTCGTTCAACCCGGCGGGCTCCCCGCTCAGCGACGGCTCGACGACCCCCGGCAAGCACGACGGCATGGCCGCGTTCCGGGGGCCGCGCGGCTCGGTGGTCCTGGTCCGCAACCACGAGGTCAACGGACCGGTCGGCGCGTTCGGCGACCGGTCCGCCGCCTACGACCCGATGGCGGGCGGCGGCACCTGCACGCTGCGCGTCACCCCGTGGGGCGAGGTGCTGGACGCCCGCGTGAGCCTCAACGGCACCCAGATGAACTGCTCCGGCGGTCCGATGCCGTGGGGAAGCTGGGTGACCTGCGAGGAGACCGTCAACGGCCCCGACGTCGGCAACGACTTCAGCGGCGCCGACAACACCAAGCTGACCCAGAGGCACGGGTACCTGTTCGAGGTCCCGGTCCACGGCGAGGGGGAGCGCGCCCCGATCCGGTCGGCGGGCCGCTTCGCCCACGAGTCGGCGGCCTGCGACCCCCGCACCGGCGCGATCTACCTGACCGAGGACTGCTTCGACGCCCCCTCGGGCTTCTACCGCTACCTGCCGCCGAAGAACCCGATGCGCGCCGGCCGCCTGCTGGACGGCGGCCGCCTCCAGATGCTCGCGGTCAGGGGGCGGCCGAACGCCGACCTGTCCCAGGGCCAGCCCAAGGGCGTCGTCTACGAGACGACCTGGGTGGACATCGACGACCCGGACCCGACCTGGACCGGCAAGCCCACCAACGCCGAGGCCCTCACCCACGTCAGCGCGCAGGGCCGCGCGCAGGGGGCCGCGCTGTTCTCCCGCCTCGAAGGCGCGATCCACGACCGGGGCGTCGTCTACTTCTGCTCCACGCAGGGCGGCGCGCCGGTGACGCAACCCGTTCCCGACGGCTTCGGCGACGGGCGCGGGCAGATCTGGGCGTACGACACGCGTTCGGGCCGCCTGCGCCTGGTCGTCGAGTCCCCGTCGGCCGACCTGCTGGACCTGCCGGACAACATCACGCACAGCCGCCGGGGCGCGCTGGTGCTGTGCGAGGACGGTGACGAGGCGAACTACCTGCGCGGCCTGACGACGCGGGGCTCGCTGTTCGACTTCGCCAGGATGGAGCCGGTCGCGGAGGACGCGGGCGCGGAGTTCGCGGGCTCGACGTTCTCCCCCGACGGCGGGACCCTCTTCGTCAACATCCAGTCGAAGGTGGGCATGTCGCTCGCGATCTGGGGCCCCTGGCACCGCGGCCCCTTCTAGGCGGCGTCCAGTTCCAGGTCGAAGAGGTCGCCCAACGCCTCCCGTCCCTGCGGGGTGAGCCGCAGGGCGCGGGGCGTCTCCCGGGGGACCAGCCACTCCCGTTCGACGAAGCGCCGCAGGAGCGCCCGACCGGCGACGCCCGCCAGGTGCGGGCGCCGCTCGGTCCAGTCGAGACAGGCCCGGGCCACCGGGCGGCGGGAACGCGCCGTCAGCTCCTCGCCCAGGAACCCGGCGAACCAGGCCATCCCGGCGTCGCTGACCGCCAGCCCGTCCTCGTCCAGCACGCCCCGGTCCACGAGCCGGTCGGTGATCACGACGCCGAGCGTTCCCGCGAGATGGTCGTAACAGGTCCGGGCGAACGCCAGGGCCTCGGCCGTCCGGTGGGAGCGCAGGGAGTTCACCTTCACCTCCGGCCGGGGGTCGAAGGCGGTGAGGATCTCCAGCAGCTCGGCGGCCCGCGGCCCGGACAGCCGGACGTAACGGTGCCTGCCCTGGCGCGCCTCGACCAGGAGCCCGCCCTCGACCAGCCGCGACAGGTGCTCGGTGGCGGTCGACGCGGCCACGCCGACATGGCGGGCCAGTTCCCCGGCGGTGCGCGCCCGGCCGTCCATGAGCGCCAGGCACATCGCCGCCCTCGTGTCGTCCGCCAGGAGCTTCGCCGCCGTGATCGTCATGCGTCCATCATCCGCCAGGAACGATTCGGCGCGCACCGAAACCTCGTGGTCCTAGCGTTGCGGGCATGGTCGATCGCTGCGCTCAGTTCAGGTCTCTCCACCACGCGGACACCCCGCTCCTGCTCCCGAACGCCTGGGACCACGCCTCCGCCGCGCTCCTGCTCGCGGCCGGTTTCGAGGCGGTGGGGACGACGAGCCTCGGCGTGGCCGCGGCGGCGGGCAAACCGGACGCGAGCTCCGCGACCCTGGCCGAGACGCTGGCGCTGGCCGCGACGCTGGCGCCGCTCCCGTGCCCGGTCACGGTCGACATCGAAGGGGGGTTCGGGGACGTCGCCCACCTGGCGGGCAGGCTCGCCGCCCTGGGCGTCGCGGGCGTCAACATCGAGGACGGCCGCCCCGACGGCACCCTCGCCGAGCCCGCCGAGCTCCAGCACGCGATCCGCGTGATCAAGGAGACCGCGCCGGACCTGTTCGTCAACGCGCGCACCGACGCGTTCTGGCTGGACACGCCGGACCCCCTGGCCGCCGCCCTGGACCGCGCCGCGCTCTACCGGGACGCCGGAGCGGACGGCGTCTTCGTCCCGGGCGTCGCCGAACCCGCCGACATCGCGGAGCTCACCGCCCTCGGCGTCCCGGTGAACGTGCTCTTCCTCCCGGGCCGGCACACGGTGGCCGAGCTGGGCGACCTGGGCGTCAGGCGCGTCAGCACGGGCTCCCTGCTCTACCGGGCGGCCCTGGCCGCCGGCGTGGCGACGGCGCGGGCGGTGCGCGACGACGGAGAGATCCCCACCGGCATCCCGAGCTATGAGGATCTCCGGTTCTGACGCAGCCGGGCGAACTCATCCGGCACGAGCAGCGGTGCGCGCGTCAGCCCGGCCCGTCGCGGCCCCCGTCGTCGCTCGTCTCCTACCGCAGGGGACGATAGCGGGCGGATCCGACAGAACGCGCCGCGATCACCCATGATCATCGGTAGCGTGCCGGGATGAGCGATGCGATGCCCCGCCATGTCCTGTGCGTGCTCGGCTCCGGGCTGGACCTCGCGGAGATGGAACGGACCGCCGCCGGGTTCGGCGGGTTCGTGCTCGACCGCGAGTACTCCGAGACCGAGCCCGACCCCCGGATGCCGGACGCGTTCGAGGCCAGCATGGCCGCGGTGTCGTTCGAGCAGGCCGACCGGGACGCGGTGGAGTCCCACGACACCGTCGGCTACCTGCTGTCCGCGCCGATGATGCGGGAGCTGTCGGTGGACACCTCGCGGCGGCTGTTGGCGGCGACGGCCGCCCTGCTGCGGTCCGGCGCCACCGCGGTGAAGAACGAGAGCAGCGGCATCGCGCACGGCCGGGACCGCTGGCTCGCGCTGGCCGACGAGGCGGCCGACGCCGAGGCGGAGGACCTGGCCGCCGCGCTCGTCGCCGCCTGGGTGAAGCGGCCGATCTACGACGGCCGGGTGCTCTACAGCTGCGGCATGCACCTGCTCGGCGCGCCCGAGGTGGAGATCGAGGCCGACGAGGGGCGGCTGACCCAGGACGGCCTGCCCGACCTGGTCTGCCATCTGGACGCGCTGGCGATCTACCTGCTGACCGACCCGCGCGCGGCGGAGATCGAGGACGGCGCCGGCTTCCGGCTGACCGAGGACGCCCCGCGCCGGCTGCTGCGCACCGGCCCGTGTGACCGCTACGACGAGGACGACCTGTTCTTCAACCCGTACGGGTACGTCCGCCTCACCCGTCCCGAGCAGTGACCGGATGAACGAGAGCGCGCGGCCGGTCATCCTCGGCGTCGACGACCTGCGTCCCCTGCCCCGGGCCACGCGGGTGGCCCGCACCAGCCGCGACGGCGTCCTGCTGCTCCGGGAGCACCGGGACCGCGTCATCGACGAACTCTGGCTCGACCACGACCTGGGCGGCGAGGACAGCATCATGCCCGTCGTGACCCTGCTGGAGGAGGCGGCCTTCGACGGCCGCCCGTTCCGGATCGGCATGATCTACGTCCACTCCGCCAACCCCGCCGGAGCCGAGACGGTCGTCCGCGCCCTCCGGCGCTGGCACTACCCGGTCCGGCGGGCCACCGCCTGAGACCCGGCCGCCGGTCAGGGCGTGGCGCGGTCGTTCGGCGTGCGTCCGGAGTGGAGGAAGACGGTGTAGGACGTGACGGACCGGGGGCGGACGTTGAGCTTCCCGGCGGTGCCGGTCAGGACTTCCTCGTACCCCAGCAGCCGTCCGGTGTCGGCGGCGAAGATGACCGTGTGGCGGGTGGGCAGCCCGGAGTAGGCGGAGTCGATGGAGAACGCGAGCCCCTTCCGCCCGGCGCGGTCGGTGACGCCGCCCCGGTAGACGAGCGTCGGGGTGCCGGCGAGCACCTTGAGCACCGCCGACTGCAACGCCGGCGGGATCGGCTGCTCCCTGGCGAGGTCCGTGACGGCGACCAGGCGTTCGACGGGCCCGATGCCGGGCGGATGACCCTTCTCCAGCTGCCGGGCGAGCCGGACGGGATCGGTGGACAGGCTGCCGGGCCGCCACATGGCGGAATCGGCCCGCTCGTCGGCGACGTGCGGGCCGCGCGGCGCGTCGTCGTCCTCCCACGCCTCGCGGCTCGCGGCGTCGGGGAAGACCGGCGGCAGGGTGGTGGTGCGGACGCGTCCGGTGCCGTCGGCGGCGATCCAACGTTCGGACTGCTGGGGAAGGACGGCGGAGGTGACCGTGTCGTCACCCACCCGGGTGCCCAGATACCAGCCCTGGGTGCGGACGTACCCGTAGGGTCCCCTGCCGGGCAGGGGCGGGGCGGTGCGGGCCTTGGCGGCCAGGCGCAGCAGCAGGGCGCGGGCCGGGGGAGCGGCGGGTTCGGGCTGGTAGGCCAGCTCGGGCGGGGTCGCGGCGTAGACGGACGCGGGTGGCCGGAGCGTGTCGACGGCCACGGTGCCGCCGACGGCCAGCGCGGCGGCGACACCGGCGGCCAGCACCCAGCGGCGGGCGGGGGCCCGATGGGCGGGGGACCGGCGGGCGGGGGCCTCGCGCGGGACGGCGAGGATCGCGGCCAGATCACCGCGGGCGCGCTCGTCCAGCCCCTCCACCGCGGGGGCGGGGACCGGGTTGTGCGCGGCCAGCGTCCGGCGGACGTCACGGGCGGCGGTTTCCGAACGACGCATCAGGACACCTTCGAGCTCTCGGGGAACGTGGACGGGCGGGAACCGGCGCGCTGGTCCAGCAGCGCGCGCAGCCGCCGGCGGGCCCGGTGCAGGCGCACCGCCAGCGTGGCCGGACGGCAGCCGAGCACCTTCGCCGCCTGGGCGGTGCTGAGGTCCTCCCAGGCCAGGAGCCGCAGCAGCTCGCGGTCGGCCTCCGGCAACGCGGTGAGGACGTCGTCGATGGTCCCGGTGACGCGGTCGGCGGCGTCGGGGCCGTGCTGGACGGGCTGGCGGGCGACCTTCCCGGCGAGCCGGTCGGCGCGGGCGGCCCGGCGGGTCTCGTTCGCCAGCACCCGGCGCGCCACGCCGTACAGCCACGGCAGCGGATCGTCGGGGACCTCGTCCATCCTGCGCCAGGCGACCAGGAAGGTCTCCGCGGTCACGTCCCGGGCGGTGTGCTCCTGCACACGCCGCCGCGCGTAGGCCAGGACATGCCCGTACCACTGGGCATAGAGCCGCGTGAACCTGGCCGAGTCGTCGTCTTGGGTGCCCACACGCCAGCCTTCCTTCGCCGTTCGCTCTCTCTGTCACCCGGCTTGTGTCCACCTGAAGGCGAAGTCTTACACCAAAGGGCCGCACACCCGGCCAACGTGACCATCGACGGGAACGGAACTCTCCGAGGCGACGACCGGGCGGGCGCGGTCGCATCGCCTTTGAAAGGGGGCGCGGGCGCCGTTCCCCATTGCCCGGCACGGCCCTCATCGCGGCGCGTCCGGGATGTCCCGGCATTGGCGCGGGCCAGTGCCTGTTTCGGTGTAAACCGCATGTCAGAGGGTGTGCGCGACGGCACGGAGAAGTTCATCTGACAGTCTGACAACACCGTTTCTCTTGTGCAGCCATGAGCGACCTGTGACGTTTGGATCGTCTTCGAGATCGCTCCCCGTTTGCAATCAGGAGAAACAATGAAATTGCCCGCATACGCCGTTGCCCTCGTGTCGGCCACCCTGCTCGCGTCCCTCACCGAGGCGCCCGGGATGCCAGCGGCGCTGGCGGCCGATGCCAGGGCTCTTCCGAACGTGAACATGGAAGCCGTCGTCAAGGCGGCCCAGATCGACCCGCGCCGGCCCGACCAGAAGCTGACCCCCGGAGCCAAGGCCGGCGTGCTCCTCGTCGAGCAGGCGTTGCGCGACCGGCGCCTGCTCGACAAGAAGTGGGTGGACGGCTACTTCGGCACCACGACGGTCGCCGCCTACGCGAAGTACCAGAGGTCGCTCGGCTACACCGGCATCCAGGCCAACGGCCTGCCGGGCAGGACGTCGCTCGTCAGGCTCGGATCCGGACGCTTCAAGGTCACCCGCGCCATCGAGCCGGGCGCCCGGGTGTCCACCGGCGGCTTCGTCGTCAACACCCGCACGCGGAACATGCTGGCCGAGGCGAAGCGGCTGTTCGGCCGCGGCCTGGTGCTGGAGCAGGGGTCGTACAACCCCGGCGGCGACCCCACGTCCGCGGGCACCCACGACGGCGGCGGCGTCGTCGACATCTCGGTGAAGGGCATGAACGCCGCCACCCGCGAGGCGGCCGTCCGCGCGCTGCGCCGCGTCGGCTTCGCGGCCTGGGTGCGAAGCCCCCGGCAGGGCGACTGGCCATGGCACATCCACGCCACCGCCATCAACGACACCGACCTGTCCAGCCAGGCCCAGCACCAGGTCGGCGACTACTACCTCGGCCGGAACGGGCTCGCCGACCGCGGCCCCGACGACGGCCCGAAGGTCACCATCCGCACCTGGGAGGAGTACCAGGCGCGCTGATCCATCCGGAACCCATGCTCCGCAGAGAGAAGGAGAACGGCATGAAAACGCTCAACAAGGTCCTCACCGCGGCGGCCGCCGCGGTGGCGCTCGGCGGAACGGCGCTGGCGATGGCGTCGCCGGTTTCGGCGGCGGGTCGTAACGGTGTGTGTGAGAGCGGCGAGTTCTGTTACTACTTCAACAGCGACAACAAGGGTTCGGTCTCGGACTTCACCGGTTCGGTCGCCGACTATGGTGCCAAGCAGCCTTCGTGTTTCGACTTCAAGGGTGCGGGTGCGGGGAAGGGTAACTGCGTCAAGAACGCGGCCGCGTCGGTGTGGAACCGCAGTGGCAAGACCGTGCGGGTGTACTTCAACAGTGGTTATGGCGGCCGGTATCAGGACTTCAAGGCCGGTGCCAAGGGCAACCTCAACTCCGGCCTGAAGAACCAGAACGCCTCGCACCAGTTCTCGCCGTCCGCGCGCACGAACATGTCGCGCGGGCTGTACACGGCCAGCGGCGGGCGCATCACCTGCGGCTTCGACGGCTACACCAGCACCCCCGGCCGGCACGAGGGCATCGACATCGCCCGCGGCGTCGGCTCCGACGTCCGCGCCCTGACGAGCGGAAAGCTCGTCTCCGTCGTCCGCGGGCACACCGGAAGCTCCGGGCTCTCCACGATCGCCGTCTACAACGCCTCGTTGAACAAGACGGTGATCTACCTGCACGCCGCTCCGCGGTCCTCCCTGCGCGTGGGCCAGACGATCAGCCGCGGCCAGGTCATCGCCGACGAGTCGTGGCACGGGGTGTCGTCCAGCTCGTCCGCGCACACCCACGTCGAGATGCGCCTCGGCCGGCAGACGCGCGCCGCCAAGAGCGTCGGCGACCCGCACCTGGACAACCCGAACCCGACCCAGTTCTGGATCTCCCAGGGCTACAACGTCCGCTAGCGCGCCACGGCCCCTGAACGCAGCGGAGGACGACTGTGTCAACGCGAACTGCACGGCTCACCGCGGCGGCCGCCGCGGTGGCGCTCGCCGGGACGGCACTGGCGATGGCGTCGCCGGTTTCGGCGGCGGGTCGTAACGGTGTGTGTGAGAGCGGCGAGTTCTGTTACTACTTCAACAGCGACAACAAGGGTTCGGTCTCGGACTTCACCGGTTCGGTCGCCGACTATGGCGCCAAGCAGCCTTCGTGTTTCGACTTCAAGGGTGCGGGCGCGGGGAAGGGCAACTGCGTCAAGAACGCCGCCGCGTCGGTGTGGAACCGCAGTGGCAAGACCGTGCGGGTGTACTTCAACAGTGGTTACGGCGGTAGGTATCAGGACTTCAAGGCCGGTGCCAAGGGCAACCTCAACTCCGGCCTGAAGAACCAGAACGCCTCGCACCAGCTCCTCGGCTCCACCCCGCCGACCGGATGCAAGACCGACGGAACCCACAGCCGGCTTCCCACCACCATCCTCGTGTACCGGGTGTCCCTCAAGCGCGTGGACCGGGTGGCGTTCAAGACCTACGTCAAGAACGTCCTGCCCAACGAATGGGTGCCGAGCTGGCCGAGGGAGTCCCTCCGGGCCGGGGCGGTGGCCGTCAAGAACTACGGCTGGTACTGGGCGCTGCACTCGACGCGCAGGACGTCGTGGGGCGAGTGCTTCGACGTCTACGACACCACGTCGAGCCAGGTGTACAAGCCCGGCTCCGCGAAGGCGTCGACGAACGCCGCGGTGGACGCGACGTGGAGCACCCGGATGACCCGCGGCGGGAAGATCTTCCAGGCCCAGTACTGCGCCACCACGACGGCGTGCGGCGCGTGGGTCGACGGTGACTGGATGTCGCAGTACGGCTCCCGCGACAAGGCCGACGCGGGCTGGACCCACTCCAGGATCCTCACGGCCTACTACCGGGGGATCGCCCTCGGCTCCTGATCCCCGACGACCGTCCGGCCCCCGTCGTGTTCCGCACGGCGGGGGCCGGGGTCAGTTGACGATGATCTGGAAGTTGACCGGTCGGCTCCCGGGGAACGCGACCCTTCCCGAGCCGTTCATCATCTTGAACCGCACGTAGCACAGGCCCGGATTCCGCGGCGTGGTGACGTCGATCCGGATGTCGACCGTCTCGCCCGGCCGCGTGTCGTCGACCGGGACCTGGGGCCTGGTCCGGCAGTGGTCGGCCCGCTGCGGCAGGTCGAGGCGGAGCAGCGAGTACCCCTTCCACGGAACGGTCCCGGTGTTCTTGATCCGCCACACCTTGGTGACGGTCCTGCCGCCGCCGACACGCGTGCAGTCGGGCAGCGTGACGTCCGCGACGAACCTGGCCGCGTCGCCCTCGCGCGCCGGCGGGGCCGGCTCCGGCTGCTGGAGGGCCACCGGGCAGGCGGTCGGGCCCCCCGCGACCTTCGGCGAGGGGCCGGACGCGTTCGAACCGCGCCCGGAGTCGCGATCGAGGAGGACCACACTGATGATCACCGCTCCCGCGGCGACCGTCGCGAGCGTGACCCCGACCGGAAGAGTCAGCCGGAAACGCCCGCGGCCCTCCGGCGCGGGAACGTCGGCCGTCCGCGGCGCGGGCGCCTGCGACCCGATGACGACGGGGCGGACCTCGGTGGCGGAGACCGCGATCTCCCCGGACGACCGCACCCCCGGGACGTCCGCGAGGATCACCTGCTCCCCGGTGCCCGTCGCCCTGACCGCCAGGTTCGCCTGCTCCCAGCGTTCGCGGTACGCGTCCGGATCCGCGCCGCACGCCCTGACGAACTCGACGGTCGTCCCCCAGCTCGGAAGCCGGTTGCCCTTCGTGGCCTCGTGGAGCGTCGTGTGGGAGATCGCGCCAGACTTACCGGACATCTCCCGGAAAGATGGATTGCCGACTGAGTTGCGGAGTTCCCGCAGGGCCGCCGCGAAGTCCGCGATGGCCTCCGTCCGTGCACGCCTGTCGTCGTCCACCGGGCGAAGCTAACAGCGCCCACAGCCTTCACTCAAGACCCACGGCCTTCACGCCAAAACCGAACCGGTATCGGTGGGCAAATAAAGGGCATTCCAAAAATTCTTCTGCTAACTGACCAGAAAACGGGGTTTATCCACCCAGATGATCGAGCGCGGTCGCCCGCCGCTCACGTTCCGCGCACGAGCGACTCACGACCGGCGGCTCTCAAGGTGCTCGTCGACCCAGCCCTGGAGCTCTTCCTCGGTGACGCCGTGGCCGCGCGCCACGAAGGACAGCGGCGTGCCGTTCCGAAGCACCTCGCGCACCGCCTGCGCCTTCCGCTTCTCGTACCAGTCACGCAGGATGCGCTCTATGCGATCCCGGAACCACGGATGGCGATCGGCAGCCCCCAGCATCTCGGCCTCCCATTCGCTCCTGCTCGTGAAGTGGACGCCGCCGTTGATCGCAAGGGCGGCCGACACCTCCTCGGCCGTTCCACGCCGCAGCCAGTCCTCGCAGACGCGCATCAACTCGGAGCCGTTGTCCGCGGTCCTCCAGACGAGCAGATCACACACCTCGGCGAGGTCGTCATCGTCCAGACGTTCGCGCAGACCCCGCAGAATCGCCTCGAAGGACACCTGATAGGCCATAAGGCAAAGAACTTTCGACGGATCCGGGCTTCGAGGCCATCGTAGATCTTCCCAACTCCAGCCCCGAAAGATTATCCAGCCAACCCCAGACAAACCGGCTCCACCAACCACCCGACCCGACCCGGCGCGCAGAACGGCGATGCACGCCCGACCACGGCCTGACTGGAAGACCTCCTAGACCCCAGCCGCTCGCAACCGGACGAAGATAACCTCACGGCGGTCATACGGGCCGGGTTCACGGAGCTGGGAGCAGACAGCGACCGACGCCTCCGCGCGTGCTGCCACGCAGGCGACTGCCCGACGGGGTCGGTGACGAAGGCTGTCACCCGCGGGATTCATGGCGTGGGACCGCCGGGCTACCACGGTGGAGAAACGCCCCGAACATGGCACTGGGCGAACGCGACACGTTCGCGTTCGCCCAGTTCAAGCGTGGTGGGTCGTGTGGGACTCGAACCCACAACCTACGGATTAAAAGTCCGGAGCTCTGCCAATTGAGCTAACGACCCGGACCAAGACTACCGAGAGCCGGGCGGGGTTCGCGACGGAGATCTGGGTGGAGTGGGGGAGAGGGGCGGTGAGGGGGCTCGGCCGGTGTGGGCGAGGGGAGGGTTGGGGCGTGGGTCAGGATCGCTTGTTCCAGGTTTTGGAGGGCGGGGCTTGGGTCGAGGCCGAGTTCGTCGGCGAGCCGCCGCCTTCCCTCGCGGCTGACCTCGAGGGCCTCGACGGTTCGCCCCATGGCGTGCAGTGCCCGCATGAGCTGGGCGCGCGGGCGTTCGCGGAACGGGTGGTCCGCCACGATCCCGTACAGCTCGTGGGCCACGTCGGCGTGCTGCCGCCGGGCGAGTTCGGCCTCGGCCCACTCCTCGGCCGCGGAGAGCCGGAGCTCGGTCAGCCGGAACGCCTCCGCCCCCGCCGGTTCGAGGTGCTCCTGCCCGTCGTAGGGGACTCCCCGCCACAGGGCGAGCGCCTCACGGATCAGCAGAGCCCCCCGCTCGGTCTCGCCGGTGGCGATGGCCTGGCGGCCCGACTGGATCCGCCTGGTGAAGCAGTCGGCGTCGAGTTCGCCAGGCCGCGTGGCGAGTGCGTACCCGGGCGGGCGGAACGCCAGCCGGTCGGGTCCCAGCGCCCTGCGCAGATGGTGGACGTAGCCCTGCAGCGTCTTGGCCGCCGTCCGTGGCGGGACGCGGGGCCACAGCGCGTCGATCAGCCGGTCGGCCGAGACCGTCCGGCCGGAATGGCACAGCAGGACCGCCAGCAGGTCCCTCAGTTTCGGTGACAGGGGAACGGAGGCGTCCCCTCTATGGATCTCCAGCGGTCCCAGTACGCGGAGCTGCACGTTCTGCCCCCATGTGTCGGCGTGCGTGTTGTGCCGGAGCGACCGGCTCCCTAAGGTCTAGGGCGTCTCGGAAATGTCCAAAATGGGTTCTCGACCCGCTCTGGACAACCGCCGGCAGGCTCTGGACAACGGGGGTGCGCAGTTGGGGCGGCCTGAACAACCGGTGGATCCGCTCGCCGGTCCGGTCGAGAGGCTCGCCTGGGAGTTGCGCCGGCTCCGGGACCGGGCCGGGCGGCCGAGCTACCGGGAACTCGCCCAGCGCGCCCACTTCTCCCGGAGCACCCTGGCCGAGGCCGCCAACGGGATGCGGCTGCCGTCGCTGGAGGCGACCCTGGCGTACGCCGTCGCCTGCGGTGGTGACCGCGCCGAATGGGAACGGCGATGGCGCCAGGCCGCGGACGAGCTCGAACGGTCGCGACGCCGCTGCCCCTACCCGGGCCCGCGGCCGTTCGGAGTGGATGAGGCGGATCTGTTCTTCGGCCGGGACCAGCTCGTCGAGGACCTGCTGAAGGCCGTTCAACGGTCACCGCTGACGGTGGTCCTCGGCGGCTCCGGCAGCGGCAAGTCGTCACTCCTGGGGGCGGGTCTGCTCTCCGGGCTGACCGCCGACTCCTCTTCCGACGCTCCCGCCGTTCTGATCACTCCGGGCGCGCATCCGGTCGGGAGGCTGCGTGATGCGCATGCCCGTATGCCCGGCGTGATGGTCATCGATCAGTTCGAGGAGGTGTTCACGCTCTGCTCCGACGAGGACGAGCGCGCCGAGTTCCTCGACATGCTGACCGGGCTGGTCACCGGCGCGCGGACCTCGCTGGTGATCGGGGTGCGCACCGACCTCTACGGGCGTTGCGCGGAGCATCCCGGCCTGGCCCCGCTGCTCCGTGACGCCGTTCGGCTGACGGTCGGGCCCGTCTCGGAGGCGGAGCTGGGCGCCATCGTCGGTGAGCCTGCGGCCAGGGTCGGGCTGGGAGTGGAAACCGACCTGGTCGCGGCCGTGGTGGCGGGGGCCGCCCAGCAGGTGGGAGCGCTCCCGTTCGTCGCGCACGCGCTGCGGGAGACCTGGAGCCGCCAGCGGGACGGCACCCTGCGGCTGGCCGACTACCAGGCGGCCGGTGGCGTGACCGGGATGGTCGTGCGGACCGCCGACGAGCTGTACGACGAGATGGACGACGCTCAGCGGGACCTCCTGCGCGCCGTGCTGACGCGCCTCACCGCGCTCGGTGGCGGCGCGGAGCACACCCGCCGCAGGATCGAACGCGACGAGCTGGCGGGCATCGGGCCCGCCGGTGGCGTGGACGCCGTACTCGACCGGCTCGTCGCCACCCGGCTCGTCGTCGTGGACCACGACACGGTGGAGGTGGCGCACGAGGCGCTCATCCGCGACTGGCCCAGGTCGCGGGAGTGGTGGGGCGACGACGACCGCGAGGCGCTCCTCCGGCACCGGCGGCTCACCGCCGACGCCGAGGAATGGGACCGGAACGGGCGCGGCGCGGAGTTCCTGTACCAGGGCGCCCGCCTGGCGGCCTGGGAGGGGGACGAGAGCCCCTGGCTGAACGGGCGGGAGCGGTCCTTCCTGGCGGCCTCCCGCTCGAACGCGGCCGTCGAGCGGGCCCGGGCGCGTCGCAGGGTCCGTCTCGGCCTGGGCGGGCTCGGGGTCACGGCGGCGGTGGTCGCCGTGCTGGCCGTGCTCGCCCTCGTGCAGGCGGTCGACGCCGCCGCCGAACGCGACCGCGCCACGTCGCGGCGGCTGGCGGTGGAGGCCCGCCGCCAGCTCTCGGCGGATCCGGAGCTGGCGTTGCTGCTGGCGACGGAGGCGTACGAGACCGAACCGACCCGGGAGGCCGATCTGGTGCTCCGGCAGGCCGTCCTCGGCTCCCGGCTGCGCGGCTCCCACCCCACCGCGATGCGCGGCGCCGAGGGGATGGCGGCCACTGCGGACGGGCGGAGGTTCGCGGTCTGGGGGCCGGGCGCGGTCGCGGCGGAGCTGGAGGTCTGGAGCCTGGACGGCGCCGGTCGCCCGCGCCGTGACCACCGGCTCCGGGCAGGCGCCCACCGGATCGTGAGCGCGGCGTTCGGTCCGGACGGGCGCGTGCTCGTCACCGGCGACGCGGCCGGGAAGGTGGAGGCGTGGGATCTCGCCGCCGCCGGTTCGCGCCGGGTCCTGGGAGAGGTCGACGGCGGCGTCGTCTCGGGAGTGAGCGTCAGCCGGGACGGACGGGTCGCGAGCGCGCACGCCGACGGGGTCCGGCTCTGGGATCCGGCGGGGCGGAGGCCGCCGGTCGAACTCAAGGTCCCCGGTGGCCCGGTACGGGACGTCGCGTTCAGTCCGAGCGGCACCTTGCTCGCGACCGGAGGAATCCGCTCCCCGCTACGGATCTGGAACGTCACGAAGGACCGGCCCCGGCTGGAACGGGAGGCGCGGGACGGCAGGCCCGAGCAGGTGGCGATCAGCCCCCGTGGACCGTGGGCCGCCGCCACCGACGGGGACGTCCCGCAGATCTGGAACATCCGGGAGACACCCGCCGGTGGGTGGCGGCCGCAGGTCGAACTCGCCCCCCACGCGCCGAAGCTGAACGGCCTGGCGTTCAGCCCGGCCGGGGACCGGGTGGCGTCCTACGGGGCGGACGGCGCGATCCGCGTCTGGACGACGGGCAGCACCTTCGACCCGCTGGTACTGCGCACGCACCGGGGGAACCCGCGGGGCGCGGCGTTCGGCCCCGACGGCAGGTCCCTCATCACCGTGGACGCCGACGGGTCCCTGCGGCGCTGGGACGTCACGGCCGGGACCCCCGCGCTGGGCGGCTTTCCCGCCGACGGAGTGCCCAGGGCGCTGAGCGCCGACGGCGGCACCGTGGCGTCCGTCCCGGGGCGCGCGACCTCGCTCATGAAAGCGCAGGACATCCCCATCCGGGTGTGGGACGTCGCCCGCGGCCGGGCGCTGCTCGACATCAGGGGACCGCACGACGCCGCCTATCTCCTCGCGCTGAGCCCGGACGGGCGGAGGATGGCGGGCATCGGCGGCGCGGGCACGCTGACCCTGTGGGATCTGAGCAGGGGCGGAGCGGCGGTCACCGTGCCGGCGGCCTTCCGCGGTCGCCCGGTGAGCGTGGTCTTCAGCCCCGACGGCAAGCGGCTGGCGGTCGGCGGGTACGGCACGGAGACGCGGGTGTGGCAGCTCTCCCCGGCGGGCGGCCTGACGCGGCTCCAGGGCTGGGAGCGCGAGCCCACCGGCCGCGCCCACGGGCGGGTGGCCTTCAGCCCGGACGGCACCCGCCTGGCCGACGCGCGCTCCGACCACACCGTCGTCGTCTGGGATCTGACCGGCAGGGCGAAGCCCGAGATCCTGCGGGGCCACCAGGAGGCCATCACGGGGCTGGCCTACAGCCCCGACGGACGGAGGCTGGCCGCCGCGGCGGCGGACGGCGCCGTCCGGCTCTGGGGCGGCGGGGGCTCGGGCGCGCCGACGGCCGTGCTGCGCGGCGCCGCGAACCGGGTCCGGAAGGTGGCGTTCAGCCCCGACGGCGCCTGGCTGGCCACGGACGAGCCCGAAGGAGGGCTGCGGCTGTGGCCGGCCACGGGCGTCGGCGAGCCGTTGGAGCTGGGCGGATGGGGCGCGAGCGGGAACCTCGTGGCGTTCGCCCCCGATGGGAGGCGGCTCGTCCGGGTGCTCAGCCGTCCGGTGTTCCTGGGCCGGCAGGTGGGCACCGGGCTCGGGCCGGACGTCGTCAGGACCTGGACCTGCGAGGTGTGCGACCGCGACAGGCGGCCGCTCGACCTGGCCAGGGCGAGCCGCACCCGCGAACTGACCCCGGAGGAACGCCGCGTCTTCCTCCGGCCGGGCGGCTGACCTGCCTTCCGCCCGCGTCGATCGACCGGCGCCACCGCCGTGCGCCCGGACGGAGGAGGCGGCCCCCGGGACCGGGTAGGGCCCTTCTCAGGGACTTCGGCGGGCCTGGGCAGGGGCACCCCCTCCAGACCCGCCGAAGAGCCGCTCGGTCAGGTGATCGGGTCCCCGCTGATACCGCTCAGGCGATGAGGCCGTGTCCCCGGGGTTTCCCGTTGGTCAGTAGTAGAGGTAGAACGCGGCCGCGCCGGCGCTGGACCTGGCCCACTGGAGCTTGAAGGGCACGCCGTCCCGCACGTTCCCGGTGAGCGCGACGGTCCTTCCGGGCCGGGCGTTGCGCGAGGGGACCGTGACCCAGGGGCCGATCGCCCTGCCACCGGGCGTGATCGCGCGCACCTTGACCGGCCGCTCGCGCTGGCGCTTGACGATCTTGATGTAGATCTTGCTGTGGTGCCTGGTCGTCCGCGGCGCGGCCCCCCGGGGGTAGACGACCGGGCGGACGGGCGACAGCCGGACCGTGCGCACCGGGGGCCTCTTGGCCTCGGCGCCGGCGGTCGCGGCGGTGGCCGAGGTGGCCGAGGTGGCCGAGGTGGCCGAGGCGGTGCCGGTGGCGGCGACGGCGGTGCCGGTGGTCAGGGTCGCCGCGGTCCCCAAGGCCACCACGACGCCGCCGGCCGAGGTCATCCGGCGCGCGAGCCGGGAACGTGCACTGCTCATCTGCTTCCTTCCTGGGACATCTGGACTGACGACGCCGGCGACCGGAGCTGGGAACTTCCGGCCGCCGACGTGATCGATGTTCCGGGGCGCCGGTTGGAGGACGGTTGGAGATCGGTTGTGGCGCGGCTCACCGGCACGGCCGGAGCCCGTTCGTCAGGCGCGCACGCCCCGCGTGGGGGGAGGGCGGAGGGCGGTCAGTCGAGCATCCGGTCGATCAGCACGTGCATGTGCTTGCGGAAATCCCGTACGGCGGTCGGGTCGTCGGCCCGGCGCAGGCCCCGCTCGGGAGCCAGCACGCCCGATCCCAGGAAACCGTGGATGCACCAGAGCATCGTGCTGAGCAGGTAGTGGACGTCCATGTCGGGCGGGATCCGATCGCCGAGGTTCCGGGCGACCAGCCGCAGCAGCGGACGGATGTACTCGTCCTCCAGGCCGCTGATGTCGACCGCGTCCATCACCCATCGGTGCATCCAGAGGGCCCGGATGTGCGGGTGGTCTATCTGGAAGTCGAGGTAGGCGTCGGCGACGTGGTGGAGGCATGCCTCCGGAGGGCAGCCGGCCAGCGCCCCCTGGAGCATCGCCCGCTGCTCCTCGAAGGCGTGCCGTGTCACGGCCAGGTACAGCTCGCGCTTGTCGCCGCCGACCGCCCGCACGTCCTGGACGCCGGTTCCCAGAGCGTCGGCGATGAGCTGTAGCGAGGTGCTGTCATAGCCGAGTTCGGCGAACAGCCGGGTGGCCACGCTCATCACCGCTGATCGCTCCATGCCGCCACGCTAGGAGATGGCGTTTGAACTCCGTGCATCCGCGGCGCCATGGCGGATCAAAGCCGCGGGTGACGAGCGGGGACCCGGCATCGAGGCCGGGAGGGGTCAGGCCAGGGGGATCGGCCAGGTCTCCCGGCGGTGGGCGGCGTCCCAGAACATCCACTCGTAGCGGGCCGCGGTGGCGTAGTGGTGGAGCATCGCCGCGCGTTCGGCCGGGCCCAGACCCTCCGCGTGGCGGTCGGTGACGGCCAGGACGTCGTCGACGATCTTCTGGAACCCGTCGCCGCCGTAGGTCGCGATCCAGCGGGCGTACAGGGGGTCGGGGGAGGAGCGGTCGACCAGGTCCGCGCCGACGCGGGCGTAGATCCAGTAGCAGGGCAGGACCGCCGCCAGGCCCTCGGCGAACGAGCCGTTGTGCGCGGTGGCCAGCAGGAAGTTCGTGTAGGCCGCCGTGGTGGGGGAGGCGGGCTGGTCGACGCCGCCGAGTTCGTCGAGGAAGCCCGCGTGCAGGGCGCGTTCGACGGCGTTGGCGTTGGTGGCGTGCTCGCCGAACAGGGCCGTGTCCTCGGGGGTGGGGGCCTTGGCGGCGACGACGTTCAGGGCGCGGGCGTACTCGCGCAGGTAGTGGCTGTCCTGGGCGATGTAGTGGCGGAACGCCGCCCGGTCGAGATCGCCCGAGGTCAGGCCCTGGACGAACGGGTGGACGCGGATCCGCTCGTAGGTCGCGGCACCCGACTCCCACAGCTCGGACGTGAAGCCCATCGTTCCCCCTCCGGTCGCGTTGATCCTAGTCGAGGCGGATCGGGAGGCGTTTGAGGCCGTTCTGGAAGTTGGAGGCCATGCGGACCGGTTCGCCGGTGAGGGCGACGTCGCGGGGGAGCAGCTCGGTGAAGATCGCGCGCATCTGCGTGCGGGCCAGGTGCGCGCCGAGGCAGAAGTGCGGGCCGTGGCCGAACGAGACGTGGTCGTTGGGGGCGCGGGCCACGTCGAAGCGGTCGGGGTCGGGGAAGACGGCCGGGTCGCGGTTGGCGGAGGCGTGGTAGACGACGACCTTGTCGCCCGCGGAGATCTTCTGGTCGGCGAGGACGAGGTCGCGGGTGGCGGTGCGGCGGAAGTCCATCACCGGCGGCCAGTACCGCAGCATCTCCTCGACGGCCGTGGGGAGCAGGGACGGGTCGGCGCGCAGGCGGGCCAGCTCGGCGGGGTGTTCCAGGAGGGTGAGGAGGCCGCCGGGGATGCCGTTGCGGAGGGTCTCGTTCCCGGCCACGGCGAACAGGAAGAACATGTTCTCGAACTCGGCCGTCGTCAGTCCGCCCGACAGCATCCGGGACATGATGTCCTCGCCCGGGGCCCTCCGCTTCTCGGCGGCCAGGGCGTGCGCGTAGGCGAACATGTCGCGCAGGGCCGCGCGGGAACGCGGGTTCATCGGGCGGCCGTCGGGGCGGGTGAGGGACTTCGGCCGTTGGGCCACGGCCTCGCGGCCCATGGGCGTCAACGTCCCGGTGTCGGCGGTGGACAGGTCCGCGTAGTCGGCGTCCTGGTAGCCGATGATGCGGGAGGCCCAGTCGAACAGCAGGCGGCGGTCGCCGTCGGGCACGCCCATGATGTGCGCGAGCGTCCACACGGGCAGGTCGGCGGCCAGCTCGACGAAGTCCACCTCGCCGTGGGCGGCGGAGACCAGCGCGCGGGCGCGGGCCCGGATCGTCTCCTCCAGGGCGCGGACCGCGCGGGGGGTGAACGCCGCCGCCACGATCCGCCGCGGCCGGGAGTGGGAGGGCGGGTCCTGGTTGAGCATCATCGCCCGGACGAACTCCAGGTCCTCGGGGGTGTCGGGGTCCCGGATCTGCGTCGCCCCGAGGTGGGAGGAGAAGTCGGCGGGCGTGCGGAGGACGTGCTTGACGTCGGCGTGCCGGAAGACCGCCCAGTAGCCGGTGCCCGCGGGCCAGGGGCCGACCGGTGGCTCCGGGATCCACGCCACCGGACATTCCTCGCGAAGGCGGCGGAACATTGCATACGGCACCCCGGCGGCGTAGGTCGCGGGCAGGAAGATCTCCTCACGCATGCCCCCAGCGTGCATGATGGCGGGGTGACGGTGAAGCCCGAAGACACGGTGAAGCCCGAAGACGGCGACAGGATCCTCCGGGACAACTTCGCGCCCTGGGTGCTCGACCTCGGCCTGACGGTCGAGGAGGTCGGGAACGGCACCGCGACGCTGCGGCTGCCCTGGTCGGACCGGCTGGCCCGGGAGGGCGGGGGCCTGTCCGGGCAGGCGATGATGGCGGCGGCCGACACCGCGACGGTGATCGCGGTGTGCGGGGCCCGGGGCGGGTTCGTGCCGATGACGACGGTGCAGCTCAACACCACGTTCCAGCGCCCGGTGAAGGACTCCGACGTGCTGGTCCACGTGGAGATCACCAAGCTGGGGCGGACGCTGGCGTTCGCCGAGGTGACGCTGACCGCCGAGGGGAGTTCCCAGCCCGTCGCGCGCGCCTCGACGGTTTACGCGATCCTGGGCTGATGCGCACTGAGCGAGTGGCCGTCACGGACGGCGAGTTCGACCTGCACGTGTGGACGCCCGAGGGCGGGCGGGGCCCCGGCCTGCTGCTGATCCAGGAGATCTTCGGGGTCGGGGCCTATATCCAGGACGTCGCCGAGGGGCTGGCCCGCGACGGGTTCGTCGTCGCGGCCCCGGACGTGTTCTGGCGGCTGGCGCCCGGCTGGGCCGTCGTCCACACGCCGGAGAAGGTCCAGCGGTCGCTGGAGCTGGCCGCGCGCTTCGACGAGGACACGGGGCTGGCCGACCTGCGGGCGGCGCTGGCGCACCTGCGCCGGCTCCCCGAGGTGGACGGGCGCGCGGGGACGCTGGGCTTCTGCTTCGGCGGGACGCTGGCCTACCGGCTCGCCGCCGCCGAACGGCTGGACGCGGCGGTGTCGTTCTACGGGTCGGGCGTTCCCGCCATGCTGGACCTGCTGGACCGGATCGAGGCGCCGCTCCAGCTCCACTTCGGCGGGTCGGACCCCTACATCGCGCGGGACCGGGTCGCGGCGGTGGAACGGGCGGTCGCGGGGCGTTCCCACGTGGAGATCCACGTTCAGGAGGACGGCGGGCACGCGTTCCACAACCACCGGGCGCCCATGTTCCACCAGCCCGGACCCGCCGCCCGCGCCTGGGAGCAGGCCGAACGCTTCCTCAGCCGACACCTGCCCAGGTAGGCAGCGGCTCGCAGGCGGCGAGCCACGCGGCGGGCGGCTCGCCGACGATGCCGCCGACGATCGCGCAGACGGTGTCGACGTCGCCGCCCGCCGCGGCCGCCGTCCAGAACGCCCTCACGTAGTCGTCCCGGTGGCGGGCGACGGCCCACAGCGCGAACGGCACCGTGTCGTGCGCCGCGACCTGCCTGCCGTTGCCCAGCACCGAGGCGGCCACCGAGGGGTCGGCGATGGTGAGCAGCCGCCGGGCCTCCACGATCCCGTCGCGGACCGTCCCGGCGGGCACGCGCTCCAGCACCGCGTCCAGGAACGGCCCCGGCGGCGACGGCGGCAGCGCGGCGGCCACGGCCACGGCGACCGCCCCCGCCACGGCCTCCGGGTGCGCGTGGGTGACCTCGGCGGACAGCGCCGCCTGCGCCACGAGCGTGTCGAGGTCGTCGGCGAACCAGGCCCCGAGCGGCGCGACCCGCATCGCGGCCCCGTTCCCCCACGAGCCGCGCCCGTCGAACGCCTCCCGCGCCAGCTCCCGCCAGTCCCCGCCCTCCCGGACGAGCCGCAGCATCCGGTTGGTGGACGGCCCGTAGCCCCGGTCGAAGTCGTGGTGCTCGGCGAACAGCGCGGCCAGCAGGTCCTGCTCGACCCGCCCGTACCGGTCCAGCACCGCGAACACCGAGCACGCCATCTCGGTGTCGTCGGTCCACTCCCAGGGCCCCGGCGGCGTCTCCCGCCTCTCGAACGCGCCCCGGTTCTCCGGCACGAAGAACTGCGACCCGAGCGCGTCCCCCACCGCGAGTCCCCGCAGGGAGGCGATCGCCCGGTCGCGCCGTTCGGTGTCGGTCACCGGCTCCAACTCCGTTTCGTCGATCAGGACCAGGCTGTCCTGGCCGACCGGGAAGACACCGTAGCGCCACGACCGGTTCCGCCCGTACGGGTCGGCGTCCCCGTACACGACGCCGCGCAGCCCGGCCACCTCCCACTCGCGGTTGCGCGGGGTGTCCGCGATGCGCACCGGGTCGCCGTCCCGGTAACGCGGCGTCCCGACCGGGTCGGCCTCGACGCCCGTCAGCCCGGCCCACTCGACGTCCGGGTGCAGGAACACCTCGCCGGGGTTGCCGTCGCCGCGCGTCCAGACGGAGTCCCACCTTTCGAGGGTGTCGTCCCACCCGCCGGGCGCGAGGGCCCGCAACGCGTCCAGCACCGGCCCGACCCGCCCGCTCGGCGCGAGGTGGACCGTGAACTCCAGGTGCTCCGGGATCTTCCAGTAGGGGCCGTGCTCGCGGACCGCCACCGCGCCGTACCGGCCCAGCGTCCCGCGCAGGACCGTCGCGACCTCCGCGCTCTCCGAGGCCGGGGCGTCGGGGAACCGCCGGACGGTGAAGACCCGCAGGTGCACGCTGCGGTAGGACGGCAGGCTCATCCGGCGGGCTCCGGCACCAGCTGCGACAGCTCCCTGCGCGACGAGATCCCCAGCTTCGGGTACGCCTTGTACAGGTGGTACTCCACCGTGCGCGGGCTCAGGAACAGCTGCGCGGCGATCTCCCGGCTGCTGATGCCCTCGGCCGCGAGCACCACGACCTGCCGTTCCTGGGGCGTCAGGCGGTCCAGCAGGTCGGCGGCCGTCGCGCGCTCGGCCGCCGGGGCGCCGCCGTGCTCCCCGGTCGCGCGCAGCTCGGTGCGCGCCCGCTCGGCCCACGGCGCGGCCCGCAGCCGCTCGAAGATCTCCAACGCGGACCGCAGCGGCCCCCGCGCGTCCGACCGCCGCCGGTGCCGCCGCAGCCACTCCCCGTACAGCAGCTCGGTCCGGGCCCGCTCGAACGGCCGGGTCGCCCGCTCGTGCCGCCGCACCGCCTCCGCGAACGGCTCCTCCGCGTCGGCCAGCAGCCCCTCGCACCGCGCCAGCACGCCCAGCGCCCACGCCTGCTCGCCCGCCCGCGCCCACGCGGCGAACCGGTCCAGCGCGGGGCGGGCCCGGTCGGGCCGCCCGAGCCGCACGGCCGCCTCGACCAGGTCGGCCAGCGCCACCATCGCGATCGTGGTGTGCCGCCGCGGCCCCTGCGCGATCTCCTCCAGCCGCCGCAGCGCCGCCTCGTGGCGGCCCCGCCCGAGCTCCAGCAGGGCGTGCGCGGCGT
>NZ_BCQR01000175.1 GCF_001552175.1 Actinomadura kijaniata NBRC 14229 | reverse complement strand
ACGCAGCGGAGCATCCAGGGTGCGACGGAGAACGAAGACGCCTGGATCAGCACCGATCCGCCCTTCTGAACCACGGCGACTTCCACCCCACGGCTCCCATCAAGCCACCGCCCACCAGCATCGCGGGCCGTGCGCGCTCGCAATAACGCTGTGCGCCTGAAGGAGCCGCCTCAGCCTGGCCCCGACCAGGTCCAGCCGCGTCACCGGGCCCCGTAGTGGTTCGGGTCGCGACGCATCTCCAGGTACATGCGGGCCACCTCCACCGCCGCCCGCGCGCCCGCCGCATGCGCCTCGATCCCGGTAGTGTCCTCGGCGCCGATCAGGGCCGCACACCGGCCGGCGGTCCACCCGAGTTCGTCGATGGCCTTGGACACGTGGTCTTCGTCCAAGTGCTCCGGGAACGCAACGCCGATGCGTTCGAGGAGCGCGCCGAGTGGCCCGAGGCTTTTGTCAGTCTGCTGGTCCCGCAGATCAGGACGCCGAGCCCCCGGGCGACGTGAGGGCGCAGCAGCGCCGCCAACGTCACGGCGCGGAGGTCGGGATTGTTGTTGCGGCGGCTGCCGCCAGTTCGTCCGGCACCGGAACGCCGAGGGCGTCCAGTGCCGCGCGGGGCTGCTGCTCGGTGGGGCGGCCGGGACAGAGGTAGAGGGCGACGTCATGCGCCTCATCCTGGTAGCGCCTACCTGCAGCGTCCGCTGAACGCCCCTGAGGCGAGCCCGTTCACGGCGGGTCGTCGCCCTGGCTTCCCTGGCTGTCCTGGTCGTTCTCGCTATCTCGGCGTTCGCGCCGTGCCCGCTCGAGAGCGCGGGCACGCAGCAGAGCACTGCGCTGGGAGTCGTCGTTGTTTCCCATGAGCTCCTCCAACTGCTGGAGCTGGCGGCGCTGCTCCTTGGCCGCGTTCGCGGCCTTGTGCCGGAACCAGGGAACGTCGGGCAACTCCGGGTCGTGGTGCTGCTCGGCCATGGCGGTGACGCTACCGGCACCGCGAGCACGGCTGGAAGGGTCCCGCCGAACGCGTCACGTCCGCTGGGCCTTTTCGAGGTCGGCGAAGGTGACATAGCGGTTTTGGGAGTGGGGCCTGCGTGGGGAGCTCTTGAGGTGCGGGGTTGGTGGTCTCGGCTCTTTGACCATGAGGTCGACTTCCATCGTCGACCAGGTGTGCGAGTCGACGTGGCGGGTGCGCCCGGGCAGGCGAGTGTCGAAGGCGTGTCCTACGATCATCCGTTATGTCACCCCACCCCATCGGCCGTCCGGATCCGGTGAGCCGCCCGGCGAAAGCGTCCCGGAGCGTGCTCCTGTTGACGGGGCTTCAGGTCGCGTCAGCGGCGTTGGCGTTGGTCCTCGCCGCCGGTTACGCCGCCTACGGGTGGATTATCGACTCGGCGGGGTCCTGTGAGCTGGACCAGGTCACGGCCCCCTTGATCTTCACCTGTTGTGCTGTAGTAGCGCTCGGCCTGGCCATCAAGGGCAGCCGGACCGGTATTGCTATCGCGGCCGTGCTTCCGGCTGTCGCCCAGGTGTGGATGTTGTTGTGGCGTGCGCCGCTGTACGACTGGCCGATGCAGGTGTTCCTGATGCCGCTGGGGGAACTGACCAGAGCGCCCTATCCCGCGATGATGCTTGCCACCGATCTGTTGGCGATGCTGTCGATCCCGCTGGGGATGGCCGCGACGGTGGCAGTCGCCGTTGGGGCACGAACTGTCACAGCCAGCGCCGAGGGCGATCCTGGGCGTGTTCGTCAGTGGGCGCCCCCGGTGGTGCTCATGATGCTGGCGTTCGGCGCGGCGGGAATGTATGAGTTGTCGTTCTGGGTCGCGGAGCTGGCTGAGCGCAAGGCTCTGCTGTTCATCAATGGTCCGATGGTGCGTGACAGGGCACTGGCGGTGGCGGGTGCGGCCATGGTGGCTGCGGTTGTGGAGGTGCTGGGGATGGGGGTGAAAGGCAGGAGGAGCAGATGGGCCTCGGGAGCAGCGGGGATCGTCATGCTGATTCCCGCTTGTTGGGATGTGTGGGAGATGACGCGGGCCCTGCTGAGTCCGCAAAGCCTGTCCAGCACGATCGACGCTTTCGCCTCGAGTGACTGGACCGTGCCGGTCTCAGAGGGGCTGAACATGGGGGCGTGGCAGGCGACGATGCTGGCGCTGGCGCTCGCCGTGCTGCTGGGAATCGCAGGGATCCTCCGTTCGGTGTGGGGACCGGACATGGCCCGGAACGCCGCCTGATCAACCCGCTGTCACCAATGAGGAGCAACCTCGCCACGTCGGATTCAGTCGGCGTGGAGGATCCGAAGGCGCAGAAGGCCGAAGCTGGCGCGGCCGTAGCAGTCTCTCTTGATCCGTTTGATTCGGCCTGGACCTCCTATAGCTACGGCGAGCCGCCAACCCCGGCCAGTCCTGAGGGCCAATGAGGGATATGCGAAGAGTTAGTTATCGGTTCCAGTACGTAGTTATCTCAAGTAGTGCATACCTTCCGGTAACCCCTTCGAGCTCCTCAATGGTGATCGAGCTGCTGATAACGCCGGTCTGGGGAGGAGCGCCGAGGTGCGTACCGACTGGGAACAGGATGAGCTGATCAGCGCGTGGACGCTGGTGGAGGGTGATTGGGACCTGGTCGGGGAAAAGGCAGGGGCCGGCAAGCTCGGTTTCGCCTTGATTTTGAAGTTCTACGAGATCGAGGGGCGGTTTCCCGCCTATCCCGAGGAGATACCGGCGGCTGCGGTGCAGTACGTGGCATCGCTGGTGGAGGTCGAGCCGGAGCTGCTGGCGAAGTACTCCTGGCGGGGCAGGACCATCGAGCGTCACCGGGCGCGGATCCGCAAGCGATTCGGTACCCGTCCGGCGTCTGAGGACGATGAGGAGCGGTTGGCGCAGTGGCTGGCCGACAAGGTGTGCCCGATCGAGACGAACCGTGATCGCCTGGCCGAGGCGGTGCGCGAGCGGTGCCGCAGCGCCAGGATCGAACCGCCGGCCAGTGGCCAGGTGGAACGGGTGGTCAATTCCGGATGCCGCCGTTTCGAGAATGCCTTCGCCGAGCAGGTGATGGCGCGGCTCGGGCCGGCCGTGTGCGCTCGGCTGGAGGAGTTGCTGCGGCGGCCGCACGTGCTGGCCGAGTTGAAGGCCGACCCGGGGCCGCTGGGGCTGGACACCCTGCTGGTGGAGATCGGCAAGCTGGCGACCGCTCGCTCCCTGGGGCTGGGCGAGGCGATGTTCGCCGAGATCTCCGATCAGATCGTGGCGGCGTGGCGGGGCCGGGCGATGCGGATGTATCCCTCGGATTTCGCGGCCTGCTCGACGCCGGTGCGTTACACGCTGCTGGCGGCGTTGTGCTGGACCCGGCAGGCCGAGCTGGTGGACGGGCTGGTGGAGCTGCTGATCGGGCTGATTCACCGGATCAACGCGCGTGCCGAGCGGCGGGTGGAGAAGGAACTGATTGGGCAGCTCGCCGCGGTGCCGGGCAAGCGCGGCATCTTCACCAAGATGGTGAACGCCGCGCTGAGCAAGCCCGATGAGACGGTCCGGCAGGTGGTCTTCCCCGCGGTGCCGGGCGGGGAGAAGACGCTGCGGGCGCTGGCCAAGGAGTTGATGGCCACCGAGCGCGTGGTCGCCGAGCGGATCCGCTACCAGTTGCGCGGTTCCTACTCGCACTACTACCGGCGGATGCTGGCGCCGCTGCTGGCCGCGCTGGAGTTCAAGTGCCACAACACCGCCTACCGGCCGGTGATGGACGCGATCGAGTTGCTGGCCCGCTACGCGGGCGTCGATTCCGATCAGCGGCACTACGCGACGGCGGAGACGGTGCCGATCGACGGGGTGGTGCCCAAGGCATGGCTGGAGGGCGTCGTCGACGCCGGTAGCGGCCGGGTGGAGCGGATTCCGTACGAGCTGTGCGTGCTGATCGCGCTGAAGGACGCACTGCGCCGCCGCGAGATCTACGTCGAGGGCGCCGGCCGATGGCGCGACCCCGATGAGGACCTGCCCGGCGACTTCGAGGACAACCGGGACGTGCACTACGCGGCGCTGGCCAAACCGCTGGACCCGACGGAGTTCATCACCGGCCTGAAGACGCGGATGCGGGCCGCGCTGGACAAGCTGAACACCGGCCTGACCCAGGGCAGCACCGGCGGGGTGCGGATCATCACGCGGGCCGGCAAGCCGTGGGTGAGCGTCCCCAAACTCGACAAGCTGCCCGAGCCGAATAACCTCGGCAAGCTCAAGGCAGAAGTCCAGCGCCGGTGGGGCACCATCGACCTGCTCGACATCCTCAAGGACACCGCCTTCCTCACCGACTTCACCGACGCCTTCACCTCGGTGGCCACCCGCGAGGTACTGGACCGGCAGACGCTCAACCGCCGGCTGCTGCTGGTGCTGTTCGCCTTGGGCACGAACATGGGGATCCGGCAGATGGCCGCGACCGGTGATCACGACCAGGACGAGGCCGCGCTGCGGCACGTACGCGCGACCTATGTCACCCGCCAGAACCTGCGGGCGACGATCGTCGCGGTGGTCAACGCCACCCTGGAGGCCCGCGATCCTGCGTGGTGGGGTGAGGCGACCAGCACCGCCTCAGACTCCAAGCGGTTCGCCTCCTGGGACTCCAATCTGATGACCGAGTTCCACGCCCGCTACGGCGGTTACGGCGTCATGATCTACTGGCACGTCGACAAAGGCCGCCTGTGCATCTACTCCCAGCTCAAGTCGTGTTCCTCCTCCGAGGTCGCGGCGATGATCGAGGGCCTGCTGCGGCACTGCACCAACGCCGAGGTCGAGGCGAACTACACCGACACCCACGGCGCGACCACGGTCGGGTTCGCCTCCACCGAACTGCTGGGCTTCAAGCTGCTGCCCCGGCTGAAGAACATCGGCGCGATCGACCTGTACAGCCCCGACGCCGTCCAGACCGCCTGGCCGAAGGTGGACAAGATCCTCAAGAAGCGGCCGATTGACTGGGACCTCATCGCCCGCAACTACGACCAGATGATCAAGTACGCGACGGCGCTGCGGCTGCGAACAGCGGAAACCGAGCAGGTGCTGCGCCGTTTCATGAAGGGCAACGGCCCCAAGCGCCCGGTCTATCTGGCCCTGGAGGAACTCGGCCGGGTCGTGCGCACGATCTTCGCCTGCGACTATCTCGCGGACGAGCAGCTACGCCGGGAGATCAACAGCGGTCTACAGGTCGTGGAGAACTGGAACAGCGCCAACGACAAGATCTTCTACGGCCGCGAAGGCGTGCTGACCGGGGCTGACCGTGAGCACGCCGAGGTGTCCATGCTCACCTTGCACCTGCTGCAGTCGGCGTTGGTGTTCATTAATACCCAGCTCCTTCAGGCCGTTCTGCGAGATCCGCAGTGGGTCGGCAAGCTCACCGAGGAGGACCGGCGAGCCCTCAGCCCGCTGTTCTGGGCTCACGTGAACCCCTACGGCCGGTTCCGGCTGGACATGGATGCCCGGCTCGACTTCACCACGGTCTGAACGGGCTCTTCAGGCCGGCGGGAGAGGGCCCAGGTCGCGGATGATCCCGGCCAGGGCCCGGATGGGCTCGCTCTCCGCCTCGCTGCGCCACACCAGCGCGTACGGCAGCGGCTCCAGATCGGTGACCGGCAGGTAGGCGATGTCCGGCCGCGCCCAGTAGCGGCTGACGTGGGCGGGGAAGAGCACGACGAGCCCGTCCATGCTGGCGAGGGTCATGGCCTCTTCCGCGTCCCGAACGACGGGGCCGCGTTCGATCTGACGTCCGCGCCGGGTGAGGCGCGGGGCGTAGGCGTCATACCAGTAGCCGGGGCCGGTGTCGGCGTGCGGGTGCTGGAAGTCGGAGATCGTCTCCAGCGAGACCGACGCGCGCCCGGCGAGCTGGTGTTCGGCGGCGACGGCCAGCACGCGCTGCTCGGCGAACACGATCGGCCCCACGGTGAGGTCGGGTTCGTCGACGGGCAGCCAGCTCACCAGGACGTCGATGTCCCCGCGCCGCAGCGCGGGAAAGGCTTCGCCCAGCTGTGTCTTGTGGATGCGCAGCTTCCATCGCGGGTGGCGGAGGCGGAAGACGTCCCAGTAGGGGCGCAGGTCGTAGGCGTTGAGGGGGAGCATGCCGACGCGCAGCGTGCCGGTGATGCCCTGGCCGGCGAGCTGGGCGCGTTCCATGCTGTCCTTCAGCCCGGCATACAGCGGTCGGAGGTCGTCGCGGAGCTGCCGCCCCACCTGGGTCAGCCGGACCGTGCGATTGTTGCGCTCGAACAGCGGCGCGCCGACCTGCCGTTCCTGCTTCTGGATCGCCTGGGTGACGCGGGCGGGCGACAGGCACAGCCGGGCGGCGGTACGGCCGAAATGCAGCTCCTCGGCCAGGGTCAGGAAGATCTCGATGTCCCGCAGTTCCACGCCTGACCTGCTCCGTCCACTCCCACTGAAGATGATCTTTCGGGTTTCGCCGTTGTTCCGGATATTCACCGTACTTGATCCTCGATTCGTACGATTCGCCGTCGGTCGAGGGAGCACGTGGATGGACGTCCTTGTTTGCGGTGCCGGCGTCGCCGGGGCCGCCCTGGCGTACTGGCTGCGCCACCACGGGTTCACCCCGACGGTGGTGGAGCGCGCGTCCCGGGTCCGTGGGGGCGGGTACGCGACGGGCCTGCGCGGCGAGGCGCTGGACGTGTTGGACCGGATGGCCCTGCTGGACCAGGTCCGAGCGCTGGACCTGCGCCTGGGCGGCGCGGCGATGACGGACGAGGACGCCCTGCCGGTGGCGATCCGCCCCACCGACGTCGAGATCCTCAGGGACGACCTGGCCGGCCTGCTGTACCAGGCCACCCGGCGGGAGGTCGAGTACGTGTTCGGCGACTCGATCGCCACCCTGGAGCAGACCGACGCCGACGTGCGGGTCACCTTCGACCGCGGCCAGCCGCGCCGCTTCGACCTGGTGGCCGGCGCCGACGGGCTGCACTCGCGCACCCGCTCGCTGGTCTTCGGGCCGCAGGAGCGCTTCGTCCGACACCTGGGTCTCTACACGGCGGTCTTCGGCCTGCCCGGCCGGTTCGGCGCCGAAGAGGGCGGCCAGGTCCACCGCGTACCGGGCAAGGCCGCCGGGGTGCTCGCCACCCACGACGGCGCCCGAGCCCGTGCGGCGCTGCACTTCGCCTCCGGACCGCTGGCCTACAACCGCGACGACCACGGGCAGCACAAGCACATCGTGGCCGGACGGTTCGCCGGCCAAGGCCGGCTGGTCCGGCGCCTGCTGGCGGAGATGTGGGAGGCGGAGGACCTGTTCTTCGAGGCGAACGCCCAGGTCGAGATGGACCGCTGGTACGCGGGCCGAGTGGTGCTGGTCGGGGACGCCGGTTACTGCGCGGCGCCGTCCTCGGGTCGCGGCGCCTCCCAGGCGTTGATCGGCGCCTACATCCTGGCCGGCGAACTGGCCGCCGGCGGCGGCCACGCGGAGGCGTTCGCCGCCTACGAGCGGGAGATGCGCGGCTTCGTCGCCGAGCATCAGCAGATGGGGCGAGAAGGCGCCGACCAGTTCTTCCTGGGCCCACCTCCGGAGGAGGAGCTCGGCCGCACGACGGTGGCCCGCCCGCACCTCGTACGGCTCAGGAACTACGCTCCCGGCTTCGCCGCGGAGCGGTCGTCACCGGGCCGGGCTGCCCGCTGACAGGCCCCTCCGCGAGGGGGACGCACGAACGCCGGATCGAAACGGAACCGGCGGACCATTCATGACGACAAGGACAAGATCATGGCAATTGGCAGGAACGGCCTGTCGGAGCAGGGACTACGCAGACTGCGTGAGGTGCTGACCCGGCACGTGGAGTCGGGGAGGATCCCCGGCCTCGTCGCCCTGGTGAGCCGCGGCGGCCAGACACACGTCGAGGCGGCCGGGACGATGCGGCACGACGGCGGCACGCCGATGCGGCGCGACACGATCTTCCGGATGGCCTCCACCTCCAAGCCGGTCACGATCGCCGCGGCGATGGTGCTGCTGGATGAGTGCCGGCTACGGCTGGACGACGTGATCGACCCATGGCTGCCCGAGCTGGCCGGCCGCAAGGTGCTGAAGAGCATCGGCGCCGAGCTGGACGACACCGTCCCGGCCCGCCGCCCGATCACGGTCCGGGACGTGCTCACCTCCACCTTCGGGCTCGGCATGGACATGACCGCGCTGGGCACCCCGATCCTGAACGCCATCTTCGAGCGGGGGCTGACCCCGAACCTGCCGACCGAGGTGCCCGAGCAGGACGAGTGGATGCGCCGCCTGGGCGAGCTGCCGCTGATGCACCAGCCCGGCGAGCAGTGGCAGTACCAGATCAGCAGCGACCTGGTCGGCGTGCTGGTGTCCCGGGTCACCGGCCAGAGCTTCGAGGACTTCCTGCGCGAGCGCATCTTCGAACCGCTCGGCATGACCGACACCGGCTTCCACGTGCCCGCCGACCAGCTCGACCGGCTGCCCACCCTGTACGCCCCGGATCCGGCCACCGGCGAGTTCCTGGCCTGGGACGAGCCCGAGAATGGTCGCTGGAGCAAGCCCCCGGCGTTCCAGGGCGGCGGCGGTGGCCTGGTGTCGACCGCCGACGACTACCACGCCTACTTCCGGATGCTGCTCAACGGCGGCGTCCACGAGGGCCGGCGCGTCCTGTCCCGGCCGGCGGTCGAGCTGATGACCACCAACCGGCTCACCCCCGAGCAGAACGCCGCCCGCACCGCCCTGGCCACCAGCGCCGTGCACATCTCCTTCGGCCAGGGCCAGCAGGGCGGCTGGGGGCTGGGCATGGCGGTGCGCACCTACCGCGGCGACTACGCGCCGATCGGCCAGTTCGGCTGGGACGGCGGCAGCGGCACCTCCGCCTACGCCGACCCGGCCAACCAGCTCACCGGCATCCTGCTCTGCCAGCTCGGCTACACCGTCCCGAATCCGGCCCACCTGATGGCCGACTTCTGGACCACCGTCTACCAAGCCATCGAAGACTGATGCAAGGAGTGAAGGTCATGCGTGTCTGGTTCATCACCGGCGCCTCCAGGGGGCTGGGCAGAGCGTTCGCGGAGGCGGCGCTGGAGCGAGGAGATCGCGTCGTGGCCGCGGCCCGCGACGTGGCGCCGCTGGCGGCCCTGCGGGCCCGCCATCCCGACACCCTGGCGTGCCTCCCGCTCGACGTCTGCGACCGCGCCGCGGTGCACGAGGGCGTGGAACGGGCGGTCGCCGCGTTCGGCAAGCTCGACATCGTGGTCAACAACGCCGGCGCGATGTTGTACGGCATGGTCGAAGAGGCCACAGAGCTCCAGATCAGAGCCCACTTCGAGGTCAACGTCCTGGGCCAGATCTGGGTCACCCAGGCCGTGCTGCCCCACCTGCGCGCCCAGGGCTCGGGCCACATCCTCCTGGTGACGACGATGGGCACGGGTGGCGGGATGGCCTCGGCCGGTCTGTACGCGGCGGGAAAGTCCGCCATCGACTCCCTCGGCCAGGCGCTGGCCATGGAGGTCGAGCCCTTCGGCGTCAAGGTCACCATCGTCCAGCCGGGCGGCTACGACACCGGCCTGTTCACGACCGGCACGACGCCCACCACACCCCACCCGGCGTACGAGCCGCTGCGGGCGAAGCTCGCCGAGATGTGGGGCGACGAAGCGGGGCCCGACCCCAGCACGGCCGCGCCGGTCGTCATGCGACTCGTGGACCTGCCCCGCCCGCCCCTGCGGCTGATCGTCGGCAGCCAGTCCTTCGACCTGGTCCAGCAGATGAACCAGGCCAGGACCGAGGAGTACCGCGCCTGGGAACATCTCAGCCGCCTGGCTCCCGGCTGACACATCCGTCCCAACACTCTTGAAAGATCATTGATGATGAAGCACCACGATGCCATCCACACTACGGAAAAAGAGCGGCCCCCCGGAAGTGCCGACGTGATCATCGTGGGGGCCGGCCCGACCGGTCTCATGCTGGCCACCGAACTGCGCCTGGCCGGAGTGCGGCCGCTGGTGCTGGAACGGCAGCCGCGCCCCCGCGACACCCCCAAGGCCGGCGGCCTGGGCGGCCAGATCCTGGACCTGCTGCGCCACCGAGGCTTGCTGGAACGTTTCGAGGCGGCCTGCACCGGCCCGATGCCGGCTCCCCGGTTCCCGTTCGGCGGGGTGCACCTGGACTTCACCCGGATGCCGGATCCCCCGATGCACGCCCTGCCGCTGCCGCAGCAACTGCTGGAGCGGCTGCTCGGCGAACGCGCCGGCGAACTCGGCGTGGACCTCTGCCGCGGACACGAAGTGACCGCGGCGCACCAGGACGGCGACGCGGTCACCCTTGACGTACGCGGCCCGAACGGCGCCTACCAGGTGAGCGCCCGCTACGTCGTCGGGTGTGACGGCGCGCGCAGCCGCATCCGCGACTGGGCCGGCATCCCGTTCCCCGGCACCACCTACCCCGAGGTCAACCGGCTGGCCCAGGTCACCCTGCCCGACACGGTCACCGTTCTCGGCAACGGCGATCTTGACGTCCCCGGCTTCGGCGCCATCCGCGCAGGATTCACCCGCACCGACCATGGCCTGCTCGGCGTCGGCTCCTCACCCGGCACCCGGTCCGTCTCCCTCTACACCATCGAGGACGAGACCACCGAGTACGACGACGACGTCCCCATGACCCTGACCGAACTGCAGGACAGTATCCACCGCGTGCTCGGCACCCACCTGCCGCTGGCCGGATCGACCCGGCTGTCGCGCTTCACCTTCAAGGCCCGCCAGGCCGAGCATTACCGCGAGGGGCGCATCTTCCTGGCCGGTGACGCGGCACACCTGTTCCCCGCCACCGGAGTGGCGCTCAACGCCGGCATGCTGGACGCGGTCAACCTCGCCTGGAAGCTCGCCGCCGACCTGCACGGCACGGCCCCTACCGGCCTGCTGGACACCTACCACGCCGAACGCCATTTCGCCGGCGCCCGCACCATGCTGCACGCCCGAGCGCAGGTGGCCCTGCGGCGCGGGCACGACGCCGCCGCCGAAGCGCTCCGGGAGCTCTTCACCGAACTGCTCATCGACGAGCAGCCGCTGCGCCGCATGGGCGCCCTCGTCGCCGGCACCGACATCCGCTACCCGATGCCCGGCACCGGTCATCATCCGCTGGCCGGCACCTTCGCCCCCGACCTCTCCCTGCACACCGACGAAGGCATCACCAGCGTCGCCGAGCTCATGCACCCCGCCCGGCCCGTCCTGCTCGACCTGGCCGACCGCCCAGAGCTCCACCAGGTCGCCCGGGACTGGCGGCATCTCCTCGACGTCCACACCGCCAAGACCACCGACCGGCCGGCCGACGCCCTGCTGATCCGCCCGGACGGCCACCTCGTCTGGGCCGCCGGCCTCGACGAACCCGCGGACACCGCCACGCCCTCGCTGCGTGCGGCAATCTCCGCATGGTTCGGAACGCCTTCGAACACCGGAGAGAGACATGACAAGTAGATTCACCGAGTTGACCATCGACTGCCACGACCCGGAGACGGTCGCGGCCTTCTGGTGCGAGGTCCTGGACTTCAAAGTGATCGACCGCAACGACGGCAAGGTCGAGATCGGCTCCTGGGAGCCGACCATCGAGCAGGTGCTCACCCGCCAGATGCCGCCCACCCTGCAATTCATTCAGGTGCCCGAGGACAAGACCGTGAAAAACCGGCTCCACCTCGACGTCAGCCCGATCGACGGCAGCACCGACGACGAGGTGACCAGACTGCTCGGTCTCGGCGCCGTCAAGATAGATCTGGGCCAAGGCCCAGACCGAAGCTGGGTGGTCATGGCCGACCCCGAGGGCAACGAGTTCTGCGTCGTGCGCACCCTGGCGGTGACGCACCACCGTTAGCGTCCCTGTTCCTGCCACACCTTCGTCGTGCCGAGATGCCCGGGCCTCGTGATCTTGGCTCTTGGGCAGGGCCGGCGGCGATGTCGTCGGGTGGGCCGGTGGACAGGCTTCGCCTGGTACGACAACTTCGCCGCCCACCCCCACCCGGCCACCATCGAGGTTGACGGCCACAGCTCGCAACGCCGCCCCGCTTCACCTCCTATCAGGACAGGACCGCGAATTTTCTGAGCAACAGCGGCACGGAGAGAAAACCTATGTCGGCGCGCTGATGATCGTCGCGGGACCCCTCCGGTTCGCCCATTATCCCATGTACGTGATAACAGATTATTATCACGTACATGAGCGATCACGGCGGCGCGGCGACCAGGACAACCACTCGCCGGGACGGTCCGCGACTCCAGCGCGTTATCCGGTACATCGCCCAGGCCGACGCGACGATCACCGCGCGGCGGCCGGCATGAGCTCCGTGCCGAAGATCACCGCCCTTCGCGGCGGAGGCGGCAGCCTCGCCGCGGCCGCTGACGCTTTCCTCGCTACGCCGCGCACGGCCAACCCCAACACGCACCGCGCCTACGCTTCGGCCATCGACCGCGTCATCGCCCTGCTCGGCCGCGACCGTCCGCTCGCCGACGTCACCGACGCCGAGATCGGCGCCGCGCTCACCGAGCTGTGGGGCCGATGCGCGCCGGCGACCTGGAACCGCAACCGCGCCGCCATCACCTCCTGGCTCACCTGGTGCCAGACCAAGAAGCACTGGGCCGCCCCCTCGGTCCCGGCCGACGCCGAACGCCGCCGAGAGATCGCCGACGAGACCCGCGCCGTGGCCAAGACCACCATCCACCGGCTGCTGTCGCGCCGCGACATCCCGCTGCGCGAGAAGACACTGTGGCGGATGCTGTACGAGACCGCCGCCCGGGCCGCCGAGATCCTCGCGCTCAACATCGAAGACCTCGACCTGGAGCACCGCCGCGCCCCCGTCCGCTCCAAGGGCGGTGCCACCGAGTGGGTGTACTGGGACAGCGGCACCGCCCACCTCCTGCCCCGCCTCCTCCGCCTCCCGGACGGCACCACGCGCACCCATGGCCCGCTGTTCCTGTCCGAACGCCGCCCCGTCCCCGCCCGCCACCCGGCCGCCGCCGACATCTGCCCGCACACCGGCCGCGCCCGCCTCGGCTACGACCGCGCCCGCGTCCTGCTCGACAAGCACGCCGGACTCGACCTGCACCAACTGCGCCACAGCGCCGCCACCCACCTCGGCGAGGCCGAAATCCCGCTGCAACTCATCATGGGCAAGACCCGCCACAAGAACCCCCGCACCGCCATGCGCTACGTCAAACCCGGAGCCGAAGCCATCGCCAAGGTCACCGAGGTCCTGGCACCCCGCCACCGTACTTACTGATCAACTGAGTGGCGGCTGGCCGGAGCTGTAGGAGTTCCGGGCCGATTCGGTTGACGTTGCCCTCCACCCGGGCCGGAGTTCCACTCCAGGCTGAGCCCGGCGACGATGGCGTCCAGGTCTTGTCGCATGCCACGCGCCAGGCTCGGCAAGGCCGCGAACCCGGTCGCCTCGGCCTGGTCGAGCCAGGCAGGAAGCAGATGGCCGTCCCTGTCGGCCATCATCAGGCCCTGGCCCGCGAGCATCACGTCGCGCCCAAGACCATCCGCCGCGTCCTGGACGCCGCCGAAGCCCGCCAGCTCCCCGCCGAGCTGGACGCGCTGCCCGTTCCCGAGGAGCCGTCCGGCCCTGCCGCGGACGCGCCCGTGACGCTCGACCTGCCCGGCCTACTCGCCGACCACCTGCGGGCCGTCGGCGACGACGCCATCCGCCAGGCGCTCATCTGGAGGCAGATCGCCCCCCGCAGACTCCACTCCCTCGCGCTTAGCCCGGCCCCGCCGCATCCTGGGTTACCGGTCACCGGCCGAGGTCTATGGTCGGCTGACCAGCGGTGATGCACTCACTCTTTGAGGCCGCCGTTCGCGTCGGCCTTCTGCAGCCGACGCAGCGGCCAGCCCAACCGGGCCGCCACCGCGGTGGGCAGGGCGCGCTGGTCGTCAGCGGGTAGCGTCGAACTGGGGGTGAGCGTGCCCGGCGGCCAGCGGCGGCACCTCGCCTGCTTGTTCCAGGACGTGGGCGGCGACGGTAAGCAGGGCCGGCAGCTTGTCGGACGAGGGGAGCTGAGGGTTCACCGCGGCTTACCCCCATCCCCCTGGTCGTCGTGCGGGGCGTGGCGGTGGGCGTCGATGGTGGCGGCCAGTGTGCTGACGGGGGATTGGGTCAGGCGGTTGTCGGTCTGGTCGTAGTCGGCGGTGGTGCGGGGGTCGGCGTGTTCGACGTGGTCTTGGACTTTGCGCAGGGAGACGCCGGTGGCCAGCATGGTGGTGATGACGGTGCCGCGGCCCGAGTGCGGGGACAGCTGTTCGGCCGCTGGTAGGTCGGCCTGTTTGGCCAGGGTGCGGATGGTGTTGGACACATCGCGCTGCACCAGGCGTTTGCCGCCGGCCAGGGTGGGCCGGTGGGGGTGGGGGGTGGTGGCCAGCAGCGGCCCGTCCAACTCGGCCACCGTCATGCCCAGGCGCGCGGCGCGCAACTGCAGGTAGCGCTCCAGCGGGCGGATGATGTCGGCCTCGACGCGCACGAACGAGCGGCCGCCGCCCTTTTTGGCATAGCGCAGGATGCGGTAGCCGGCATGAGTGGTGAAGTCGGTGACGTCGGCGCCGGTGACCGCCGAGACCCGCACGCCGGTGTAGAACAGCAGTGCGATCAGGGCGGCGTCGCGCCAGGCGGCTTCGGTGTCCAACCGCCGGGCGCGGGCCTCGGTGTGGTCCAGCAGGGCCGCGGTCTCCTGTTGCGACAGCACCGGGGCCTTTTTGGCGGTGCCGGTGGTTTTGATCTTCTTGGCCAGGGCGGCGGGGTTGTGATCAGCGGCCTGGTTGCCGATCAGGTAGGTGTACCAGGACGACAGCGCGGCTTTGCGCTGGGCGAGGGTGTTGGGTTTGGGCGGGCGGGGCGTGCCGTCGCGGCCGGTGGCGGTCTGCAGGGTCAGCCAGGCGTCCACATCGGCGATGCGGGCGTTGACCGGGTCCAGGGCGGTGCGCTGGCAGTGGGTCAGCCAGCTGCTCAGGGCGCGCCAGTAGGCGCGGCGGGTGTGGTGGGACTCCAGTCGTTCCAGCCACAGCACCGTCAGTTGCCGCAGCCCGTAGCGGTCGCTGGGATCGGGCGCTGGCAGGGCGGGCAGCACAGCGACCGCTTTCACCAGCAGATGCCGCAGGTGAGTGGCGTCGGTGGGGGCGATGGTCGGCAGCGCGGGCACCGGCTGCTGTCCCGGCGGGGTCATCTGGGGCGGCGCCACGGCGCCGGGCCGGACCTCGGGAACGGCGTCGGGGTCGCTGGTGGTGGGTGCTGTGGGCTCGGTCATCGCCTGCGATGGGTGGTTCGGGGCGACGAGCCGGTGCCCGTCGCGCTGCGGTCAGATGCGGGGTCGGGGGTGGGGTGGTCGCGCAACAGCAGTCGGGTCAGCAGGCCGTGCTGCGCCAGCTCCGCCAGGGCGTCAGCGTAGCGGCTGAGCTGCTCAGCCTCCGGTTCCAGAGCCGGGGCGGGGTGGGGTGGCTCGGGCGCGGGGTGAGCGCGTGCGCTGCGGCGCGGCCGCCGTTGCTGGCGTGGCTGGCGCGTGTCGGCCGGTGGGGGAGCGGTGCGCTGGTGGGCGGTGCGCAGATCGGTGTCGGTGTCGGGCAGGCCGGTGGCCGGTGGGGCGGGCGGTCGCCACGGCCACGCGGCCACCGCACGCTCGACCGCGTCCGGGTCGATGGTCAGTGCCTGGTCCAGGGCGTGCTGGAGTGCTTGCGGGTCGGGGACGGCCGGGTGCGTGTCGCGGGGGCGGGGCTGGTGGGCGTGGTGGACGGCCACCGTGGTGGTGACGGCGGCGGTGGCGGCCAGCACGTAGTGCACACACGCCCGCCGGTACAGGTCGCGGGCCTGGTCGATCTGGTCGACCAAGGCCTGCTGCAGCGCCCGCACCGCGGGATCGTGGGCGCGCGCGTAGGCGGCGACAGCCTGCTGGTGGGCGGCCAGGTAGTCCACCACCGCAGCATGGTGACGCTCCAGCAACGCGGCGGTCTGCGCCGCGATGGCGGAGGCAGGCGGGGATGCGGCGGGGGATGGCGGCGGCTCGCCGGTCCTGCGCCGCTCCAGGGCCGGTTTGGGTAGGGGATCGGTGACGCCGGTCGCCAGGACCGACACCGGCGGCGGTGGAGCGGCCAGCAAGGTGTGCTGGGCGCACAGTGCCGACAGCAGTTCGCGCAGTCGCACGCAGTCCCGGCGCAGCTGCGCCAGCGTCACGGTGGCGGCGACCGGCCACAGGGGCTGCCCGTCGGGGCGCAGCGCGTTGACCTGCGGGTACAACCGAAGGTAGGTCTGCCAGTGGCGGGCGTAGTGGGCGTGCCCGTCCTCGGTCAGCCGCAGCCCGCCCGGGTCGGTGTCGCGCTGCACCAGCGGGGGGCGGTGGCCGGTCAGATGCCGCCAGGCCCCAGACACTGCGCTGGGCGCGCGGCCGCCGTGATCGGCAGCGTGCGCCTGGGCCAGCATCCGCCACAACCCCTCGCTCAACAGCCCCTGCTGGCGGACTTCCCGCTGCTGGTCACGGTGGGCGGCGCGGTAGGCCGCGCGCCCGGCCCGGGTGATCTGGACCTGCACAAAGCAGGAGCCACCAGCGGGCAGGTCGGGCGGGTCGGGCAACACGCTGTCCGCTTCGGGGTCGGTGCTCCACGGCGGCTGGCTGCTCAGATACCGCAGCTGCACCAGCCCGGCCTGCTGCAGCTCCGCCAACTCCTGGGCCGCGGCGCTGCCGCGGCGGCGCCCGCGGTCCAGGTCCTTACCCAACGGGGGGCGCGGGCCGCGGCCGCTGGTCCAGCCGTAGTCCAGCCACCGCCACACCCGCGCCGGCACCGCATGCATCGTCTCGTGCCAGCTGGCGGCGGCGTCCTGTTCGGCCTGCTGATCGGCCGCATACACCAGCCGCAACGCCTCCTGCTGCCCGGCGGTCAGCGCCGCCCAGGCAGCCGCCGCCTTCGCCGAGTTGGCAGGCTGGGCGTGCTGGGCCGTGCGGTGGGCGCTCATCGGACTCCTTCCGCCGGGTCCCCTTCTACCGGGACGCGGTGGCCGTTAGGAAACGGGCACGGCCAGGCGTGGCTGGTCCAGGCCAGCAGCCGGTGGGAGAGATGGTGTCGTAGTCGCCAGTGCAGGCGCACCCTCAGCTCGGGACCGAGCTGGTGGGGGTCGCGGACCGGGCGGCCGGGGGAATGCTGGTAGGTCTCCAAGGCCTCGTGCACGCACGCCTCCACCACCGCGGTCCCGGCGGTGACCAGCATCGCCTGGGCCGGGGGCAGCCCGGCGGCCAGATAGTCCAGCGCCTGGTGAGGGTGCAGCGGAAAGGCGATGATGCCCAGGTCGATGGTGTGAGGATCGACGGCGGCGTGCCGGGCGGGGTCATAGCGGCGCGGCGCGGCCGGGTCGTCACGGTCCACACACGCGATGTACAGATAGCTGGCCGACTCGGCCAGCGCGACCGGGTTGATCGTGAAGCCGGTCTCGGGATGCAACCAGGTGCCCTCCAGCGCCCAGGCCGCGGCCAGCCGCTCCCAGACCGGATGACGCCAGTCGAACGCCGCCTGCGCCAACTGCTGCAGGTCCGCCTGCTCGGCGCCACGGGCACCATGCGCGGCGGCGTTCCCGGTGTCGCTGGTGTCGGCGACGCTGGGGCTGACGCCGGGGACCGGGACAGTGCCGGGCCGCAGGGTCGGCCACACCACCGTCGGGCGCCGCTGGTCCCACAGAGTGATCGTGGTCAGGTGGCGGGACAGGGGCTGGCCCTGCCAGCGCCACTGCTGTTCCACCCACTGGCGCACCATCCGGTGGAGGTGCACCAGACCCTCAAGGTCCAAGGGGCTGGCGGTCATCAGCGACGCTCGCGGGCAGCGCCGCCGACAGGGTCATCGCCGCTGCCGGCGCCGGGCGGTACCGGCTCCCAGGGCAGTGCGTGCTTTTCGGCGCGCGTCAGGGCGTGGCCAGGCAGGATCCGCCGGTAGAGCTGCTCACCGCGCCGGTGCCGCATCACCGCCTCGTCGTAGCGGATCGGGCGGTAGGTACCGCGGCCGGTCAGCACCGCGAACTCGTGGCCACGGTCAAGATCGCTCATCGCTGTCACCATCCTTCGGGTCACCTGGTGGGCGCTGGCGGAGCTGCTGCAGGTGGGTCCGGTAGCCCGGGCGCAGCCGCCAGGCTCCCAGGTCCACCTGCACCAGGCGCCCGTCGGTCAGGCGGCCGTAGCAGTACACCTCCCAGCGCGGGACCCCGCCCAGCAGCCGCAGGCGTTCGATCCGAGCCAGGCACGGGTCGTCCAACTGCGCCAGCAGCGCATGGATGTCTCCAGCTGCAAGCGGGGTGGTCTCTGCGGTCAGCATCAGGCGCGCTCCACCGGCGGCTTCGGTACCGGACGGCTGCTACCGCCGCACAGGTTGCCGGGCGGACCGTCATGGCGTTCCAACGTGCCGTCAGCCGTCACCACCACTTGCTGGTCGCATCGGGCGCACCGCACCCAGCCCTGGCCGTTGCTGTTCTGGCCCGCGCCGTCCTGGCTCATCGTCCTCACCCCTCATTTAGCTCACGGTGCAGCCGCGCCGCCAGCGTGGCCAGCTGCTGCACCCGCTCACCCGCGCCGTAGAAGGAGGTCACCGGGACCGTGGCGCTCAGCACCGCGTGGGCGGCCTCCTCGGCCTCGGCCACCAGCACCGCCGCCGTCGCGGCGTCGGTGGCGTGCGCGGCTTCCACGCGGGTGCGGTAGGCCAGGAAGTCCAGCGTGCGCCACATCGCACGGGCCGGAAGGTAGGTGGCCGGGACCGGCCCGGCCGCCACCACATACGGGCCCGCTTGGCCGTGCTGGTCGTGGCGGCCCAGCACTCGGTAGACCTCCGGGTCGCCCGACTCCACGACCTCGGTCGCCGCGCGCGGATGGCTGTAGCGCAGCAGGCCCTCCAGCACGGAGTGTCCGGCGACCACGCGCCGCTCCCAGGGCGCGTGCCGGTCGCCGCTGTGCTCGACGGCGATCACCAGCGACGGCAGCGGATACCCGGCCTCCAGCAGCGTGTACAGCTGCGCGATCTGCTCGGCTGACAGCAGCTGCTCAGCCGACAGCGGCGGCAGCCCCAGCGTCCCGTCGGCGACCTGGTCGAGCAGTGCCTTCAGCTCGCTCATCTTGGTTCGGCCGCCGCGGTCGGCGGTGACGTTCGTGGGTGCCAAGTTCATGGGCCTCAACTCCTTGGTGGGATCTGGGAAGCGACCAGGGGACCCGCCGGTGCCGGTGCACCGGCGGGTGCGGGGACGGGCCCAGGTCAGATGGTGGTCGGCAGCAGGGGCAGGCACCAGGCGGGCAGGTCCCGGCGCAGCTGCTCGCACCTCACCGTAACGGCGGTGACGGTGGTGGCGGCGGGGGCGCTGCCGGGCCGCTGGTAGGGGGAGGTGACCTCGGTGGTGACGGTGAGGGCCAGGGTGGTGCCGGAGTGGAGGTTGTTGGCCAGCTTGCCGGTGAGCAGCGCGACGATCTCGTCGGCGGTGGCCCGGTCCAGCGGGCGGTACTCGCCGGTCAGGCACTCGGTGCAGCCGCAGCCGACGGGGTCGATCGCGCGGAGTGGGGTCATGGGCGCCTCCGAAGGTCGGTTCCTGGATAAGAGGGATTATCGCGGAACCATCGTGATGCTGCCTAGTCGTTTCAAAAAGAAACGGATAGAGTATTCGTATGAACGGATACGGCTCTGTCGTGAGAAGGATTCGCCTTCATGGCGCAGGATGACTGCTCTCTGGCCCCCAGAACCGGGGCGGGGTCGCCCGGGCCGTGCCGGCTGGGCTACGGCGGCCGCTGGGGAAGCCACAGGGGAGGGGGCGGCTCATGCTGCTGGGGAAATGACCGGGGAACTGGTCGCCGACGGCGGGACGGTACTGGTCGCTGACGTGGACGGCAGTGCCGGGGGGCCGATCGGGTCTCCCTCCCCGTGGGAGGTGCCAGACGATGGCTGGCTGACCCTGGTGCCCAACGGCGCCCGCCTCACCGGGTTCGGCCACCGCCACAGCGTGCGGATCCGGCTGCAGCACTGGGCCGCCGCGCCCCCGCTCCCCACCCCGTCCGAGCCGCAGGCCAACCCAGTCTGGGACCGATCGGCCACCGGGCAGCTGTTCCTCAGCTCCGGCCACCTGGAGTTGGTGGAGATCTTCGGCGAGGTGGGCGCCGCCCTGCCGCTGGGCGCGGCCGCGACCTGGTGGCAGCTGCGCGCACACGCCCGCACCAACCCGCTGCCCGACTGGATCGACCCGGCCACCGACCAGCCGCCCCACGACGAGTGCCTGCTGCAGCTGTGGCAGGCGACCCCACCCTGAGCCGCTCGCCGCACCCCCACCCGCTTCCCGTCGACTCCTTCGACCCGCAAGGATGCCCATGACCTCACCCACCCGCCCGGCCGAGGAGTACCTGTGCGTGCCCGCCGAGGCCGACCTGTCGCCCGAGGCGGTCGCCGTGCGCACCTGCCAGACCCTGGCCGACGGCGACCGTGCCTGCGAGTACGCTGGCGGCCCGCTGCCGGAGGGGGCGCGCGCCGATGCCCGGTACTGCAGCGCCTCCCACCGCCTGCAGGCCCACCGCGCCCGCGCCAAGGCCGCCGCCGACGCCACCCAGGTCCCGCTGGCCGAGCTGCGCACCGACGTCGAGCGGTTCCTGCCGGCCGCCGACCAGCTGGGCGAGCTGCTGTTGGCGCTCAAAAGCGACCTGGCCGCGGCGGTAGAGGTCACCGTGGAGCAGGCGCGCACCGCCCAGCAGGACAAACTGGCCGCCGAGCAGCGCGCGGCGGCCGCCGACCGCGCCGCCGCCGAAGCCCAGCAGGTCGCCGCGCGCGCCGACCGGCGCACCGCCGCTGCGCTGGAGGCCCAGCGCGAGGCCGAGGCCGCCGCCGAGGCCGAACGGCGCCGCGCCGAAGCCGCGATCGCCGCGGCCACCGACAAGATCGCCGAGCATGAGCGGGCCCGCGGCGTCGCCGAGCAGGCCAGCCAGCTGGCCGCCGACCAAGCGCTGCAGATGGCCGGGCAGCTGCGCGGCGCCGAGGAAGCGCTGGAGAACCTGCGCGGCCAGCACACAGAGACCACCGCCGCGCTGGCCCGCGCGCACACCGAGCTGGCCCGGCTGCAAACCGAGGTGCGCGCTGCCACCGACCGGGCCGACCGCGCCGAAGCCCACGCCGAGACCGAGCGTCGGCGCGCCGAACAGCTGGTGGCCGCCGAACGCGACCGCGCCCGCGCCGAACGGGCCGCGGCTGAGGAGCGTCACCAGCAGCAGCTGGAGGCGGTGCAGGCCGCGCTGGCTACCGAACGCGCCCAGGTCGCCGCGCTGCAGGCCCAACTGGCCGAGGTCCGCGGCCGCGCCGAGCGCGCCGAGCAACTGGCCGACCGCGCCGACGCCGCCCGCGACCACCAAGCCGCCGCCGCCGACCAGCTGCGCCAAGCCCTGCAGCTGCCCGCCGTCGCCGACCTGGACGGCGCCCCGGGGGTGCGTTTGGGGCCCGACCAGAAAGGCCAGGTGCGCTGGCAGGACGGACATGTCGTGCTGGTCCAAGTGCCGCAGCACTCCATGCCCCAGCAGGCGGGCGAGTTGGCGCGGGCGCTGCTGGCCGTGGCCACCCACGCGCCGGAATCCCACACCACCTGACCGCCTAGGTGAGCGGGAATAGGATCACCCGCACGGGTCCCACCCCACTGCCCGCGCGGAGAGTGAGCTATGCCTAGAAGATCGCTGTCTTGTCGTTGGGTGACCTCTGCGGGCGGCCCCTTGATCGCTGTCCCGGAATCAAAGCTGACCCACTGGGGCGGTGTGACCGACGACGACGGTCCTGTGGAGACCTGGGGCGACTACGGCCGGGCTTGTGCGGTCGAAGGCTACATCGGCCTGGTCGAAGTCGACGGCCAGCACGCCTTGGTCTTTGGTGAGGAACCTGCCCCCACCACCTACCTGCCCGACAAGCACCTGTTCGCCCGGATCGCAGCAGCCGACTCCGAAGCCGACTTCCTGGCCGCCGTCGTCCAGGTCGTAGCAGAGCACATGCCGTGGGACCACGACGAGACCCTCACCTGGGAAGTCCACGAACCTGTCGTGCTCTTCGACTCCGCCTGGCCCGGCGCGGAAACAGAGCCGGACAACCACCTGCGCATCGACACCATCACGCCCGGCCGCTACCAGGTACGGGCCACCTACCGACAAGAACCAGACAACTGGATGATTCTGGTCCACCTCCAGCCGATCCCAGCGGCCGACATCGCCTCCAACGCCCACCGGCCTGGTGGAAAGCCAGCTCAGCCGACCTGACCGCGGACGCCCCGGCCGACAGGGATCAAGACCGGGCGCGCCGAAGACGCGGTGCCCCAGTACCCGCGCCACGCTCCACCAAATCGGATACCAGGCAGGCCAGGGAAGCAGTCAGCCATCTCCGACCGCACCGACCGGTGCGGCCCCTGAAGGGACCTGTTGGGCTGGTCGGGTGGTCTTCTTGAGGACGAAGTGTGCCTGTCTGGGTTAGGCGACTTTCAAGACGGTGGCGGTCCAGCCGAGCGCTTGGGGCATGCCGGGATACCGGTCGGAGTGGTCAGGGGCGGCGCCGCTGAGGGCGAGTTCGCGGCCGACGGCGAAGTGAGCGGGGTTGTCCGGGGCCAGGGTGAGCCAGCGTTCCACCAGTGCGCGGGCTTGCCGGGTGGCCCCGCAATAGACCAGCCATTCGGTGAGTTCGGCGGCGGAGGCCAGCAGGGTGGCATCGGGGACGTCGGCGGGCAGGCGGTCGGGGTCGGCGGTGCTGGCGAACCAGGGCAGCGCCACCTGCTGGAGCTTGGTCAGGAAGTCCTGCAGTCGGGGGATGCGCTTGGCTTGGTGGGTGAGCCCGACGATGCCGTCGAACAGCCCGCAGGTTCCCAGCAGGGTGTCCAGGCCGTGCCCGCAGAGGTAGCCGTCGTTGCGGATCGCCTGGTGGGGATGGTCGTGGCGCCACTGAGCCAGCCCGCAGTTGCGGACGCTGAGCACGAGCCTGAACATGATCTGCTGGCCGGCCCGGTTGCCGCGTCGGCTATGGAAGTGGATCTGCTCAAGGCGGTCGTGGTCGACTTTCTGCAGGGTCTTGCGGGAGCTCAGCCAGGCGTAACCTTCCGGTCCCAGATGCACCGCCAGCCAGGCTCCGGCGGCCTGGATGACCGGCTCCGGCTGGTCGGTTTCCAGCAGCCTGGCCTCGACGTGGCGCACGATCCGCTGCCCTTGTTCATCGAGCACGATCCCATGATCGGTGCGATCTGGACGAGCTGTCACCTGGGAAGCCTCAGAAAAGCACAACGCGTCTGCGGGAAATCATCCATCCAGTTCAACGGGGTCTGCTGGCCGTGGCTACTCACGCGCCGGACTCCCGCACCACCTGACCTCCCGGCCGCGCGGACACGGCCGCGAACCTCCCCTCGAGTGCTCCAGCAGCCGCCTGGCATCAGTACCTCGTGCACGGGAACCGCACCTGCCCGGTTATTGGTTTCTTATCGGATTAAGGTGGCGGCATGGCGAAGGATCCCGGCTTCGGCGTGCGGTTGACGCGGCTCCTCAACCACCGCCAGACCGACGTCGCCTGGCTGGCCTCAGCGTCCGGCATCTCCGAATCGGAGCTGCGCTCGGTGGCCGACGGCGCACCACCGTCGGCGGCACAGCTGGGCAACCTCGCCGCCGCGCTCGGGTTCCACACCGCCGACCTCTTGGTGATCGCCGGCTTGCCAGTACCAGAGCCCCTTCAGCCCTGCGAACCGGCAGCAGGCCACGAACTCGCGGACCTGATCCACGTCGCGATGGCACTGCCAGCAGAGCAGCGGACCCATATCCACCAGACGGTCCAGCAGTTGCCCCAGCTGCCCCGCATCCGTCCGGCCGATCCGCCGCGCGCCGACTACCGGCAAGACGGCGGCATCGGCGGGATGCTGGTCACCATGCTGTGCGCCAACCGGAATCTGCATTCCCTGTCCGCAGCCACTGAGACACTGACCCGATTGACCCGGGGCCGCATGTACCTGGCCGCCTCCAGCCTCGCTCGCATCGCCGCAGGGCTCCGTTCCCCGCTGAAGCCAACCTGGCTGCACGGCTTCGCGATCGCACTCGGTATCCCCGCCGCCGACCTGGCGGTCATCACCGGCATCGACCTGTCCGAGCCGCCACCGCCTGAGGATCCGCTGGCAGCCGAGATGGCCCAACTGCTCTGGAACTGCCGACGCCTGACGGCAAGCCAGATCCAGCATCTGCACGCCGAGGCCAAAGCGACGCTCGTCGCCGTGCCCGACCACGCCTCCAGCAACGACTGGAACCGCGTCTACCGCCAACACGGAACTTGGTGGGGCGCGCCGAGGCGGTAATCCTCATCCCGCCAGACACACCCACCACCTGCGCACATGGTGTCTGTATCAGCCCTGCACTGCAAGACCGTACGCCGACAAACCCTGGCTCCACCTCCCCGGACAGGCCACCTCCTTGGCCACATCACCGCGGAATCGGCCAGACCAGCAACGACCTGACACCGGATGACCTGATCGCGCCTACCCAGGGCCCTCCGTGCACAGGCGAGAGCTCCTCCCGGGCGCGTCGCCCACAGGAAGGAACTGATAATTCCGGATCAGGAAGGGCCAGCCCACATACGCCAGGAACCCGCAACGGGTCGATTGAGTGTGTCGGTCAGAAGCAGCAACGTTTGTTCGTGTGTTCGGTGAACGACAGCAGGGCGGCCGGCCCGGAGATGTCGATGAGATTCAGTAACAGTCGCGAGGCGTGTCGGTCCAGGACTTCGAACCCCCGGCGCGGGGCAAGGTAGAGGCCCAGCCCACATGGCTCGAAAGCCACATTGGAATGATCTTGGTCGGCTGCCAGGCGGTACGATCCAAGTGATCTCAGCCTCGGGAGGGTGTCGGATGTGCGTGTCGACAGCGGCGTCACGGTTCTCGGGCACGATCCTGTATCACGGCCAGACCAGTCATCCCGAGCACGGCCGGGTCCACGTGCTGGGCTACCAGAACACCGCGGTCAACCTGGCCGGCGGACCGAACGCGATGCTTCTGCACGTGCCCGCCACCGGCATGACCCCGGCGAACTTCATCGACACCCGCCGCTGCCCGCGCGTCCTGCGCGACATGGTCGACGCCCTCGCTCCACCGACCCGCACTCGGCGGTCAATGCCAGAGGGCTTGGCGCTGGCGGCTGCAGCACCACCGCCGCCCGTCCAGATCTTCGACCATGACATTTACACCGTGGTACTGGCCACCGACCCCACGCTGATCCCCCAAGCACTGGAACAAGTACCCAAGCACCGACGGATCCGGCCCAACACGCCACTGTTTGACTTCTATGCCGCCCGCTATCCCGGACACGCGATCATCGTGTGTTGCTTCGACAACACCGAGGCGAGATCGGCCCACCCACTGCTCATGTGGTATCGGCCGCACAGCCTCCGCCACTTCGTACTACCGACTCTGGACTGCCACACCGGCGGCGTCCCCGATCTGACCGCGCAGATTCCCACCGACCACTGGGTCATCCTCGGACGCGACAACCCACCAGCCTCATGGGGTGTCCCGGTCACCTACACCGCCGACGACAGCCGTACCGGACACGGCCGGCATCCCGACCGGCACGGACCCGCCGCGCCCTACCTCCCAATCCGGGTAATAGGCGCACACTTCACCAGCGCCATGCCCAACGGTGACTTCATGATCCCCTATACCGATGTCATTCGAGGCGACCTCACTGCTCTCAGCCGCACGACAGCGGCAGCCGCTTAACCTGTCGAACGCCGCGTAATTCCCTGGGTGTGTCGTCGGCTCGCGTGTCAGCTCGCTTTGGTTCAGAAGGGCGGATCGGGGCTGATCCAGTCGTCTTCGTTCTCCGTCGCACCCTGGATGCTTCGCTGCGC
>NZ_BCQR01000174.1 GCF_001552175.1 Actinomadura kijaniata NBRC 14229 | reverse complement strand
CGTCACCGCCGCCGCGGCCGCCACGGGCGTCCTCGTGGTGACCGACGGGGACGGCCCGGCCCCGGCGCCCGGCCCCGGGGCGCCCGCCCCGGCCGCCGCGCAGGACGCCCGGACGGTGCTGCTGGCCAGCGCCCACACCGCCGAGCGCACGCCCGTGAAGCCGGGCCGCTACTGGTACACGCGCGTCCGCACCCAGACCGTCCAGGACCAGCGGGCCGACCGCAAGGGTCTCAAGCCCGGCCAGCGGTCGCGGATCATCAAGCTGCCCTACACCTACATCACGGCCCACACGCAGGAGTCGTGGCTGTCGCGCACCGGCCGCGACCGCACCCGCAGCATCACCGCCATCAACCCGAAGACGAGCTTCCCGACCGCCGGGGACGAGGCCGCCTGGCGCAGGGCCGGAGCCCCGCAGCTCATGGACAAGGCCGAGCGCGAGCGCTCGGTCAACGACTACGACGAGCCGATCACCCACGTCATCGGCAACGAGAACGTGCCGACCGACCGGCTCCTGAAGCTGCCCACCGACCCCGCCGCCCTCGCGCGCGAGCTGCGCCGCCGCTACGACGCCGACGTCCGCGACGCCAACGACGGCAAGGGCCCCGAGAAGAGCGTCGACCCCTACCCCTACTACGTGTGGGTGACCGCGCAGGACCTGCTGGCCGGGCCCATCACGTCCGGCACCAAGGCCGCGCTGTACCGGGTGCTGGCCGACCTGCCGGAGGTGCGCGGCGAGGGCCGGGCCACCGACCAGCTCGGCCGCACCGGGGTTGCCGTGACGATGCGTGGCCCGGGCGACGGCACGCGGCTGCGGCTGATCATCGACCCGAAGACCGCGAACCTGCTGGCCTACGAGTCCGCCGGTACGTCCCTGTCCACGTCCAGGGCCACGTCGGCCACGGGCAGGCCCGCCCTGTCGGAGGCCTACGAGTCGATGGGCTGGGTGGACTCCCTGGCGGCCCGCCGCTAGCCGACCGGGCAGAGTTGCCGAACGGCCGGTGCCCGGCTGGCGAGTTTCGCCCGTGAGCACCGGCCGCCGCCCGGTTACCGTCGGTGAGTGGACAGCAGCACCGGCGAACGCGTCGTCATCGCCCTGGGCGGCAACGCGATGACCGGCCCGGACGGCAGCGCCGCGCCGCGGGAGCAGGCGGCGGCGGTCGCCCGGGCCGTCGAGCAGGTCGCCGACCTGGCCGCCGCGGGGGCGGGCCTGGTGCTGACCCACGGCAACGGGCCCCAGGTCGGCAACCTGCTGATCAAGAACCAGCTCGCGGCGGACGTGGTGCCGCCGGTCCCGCTGGACTGGTGCGGGGCGCAGACCCAGGCCACCCTCGGCGTGCTGATCATGAACGCGCTGGAACGGTCGCTGGCCGCGCGCGGCGCGCGCCGCCCGGTCGCCACGGTGGTGACGCGGACGCTGGTGGACGCCGCCGACCGCGCGTTCGCCGACCCCGCCAAGCCCGTCGGCCGGTACTTCCCGGCGGCGGAGGCGCGCCGGTTCATGGCGATCGGGCAGTCGTGGAGGGCGTTCGGGGAGCGCGGCTGGCGGCGCGTGGTGGCCTCGCCCGAGCCGCTGGAGGTCCTGGACGCGGGCGCCGCCGAGGCGCTGCTGACCACCGGGCACGTCGTGGTCTGCGCGGGCGGCGGGGGAGTGCCGGTGGTCCGCGACGGGGACGGCGGGCTGCGCGGCGTGGAGGCCGTGGTCGACAAGGACCTGGCCGCGCAGCTGCTGGCGCGCCGCCTGGGCGCGGCCACCCTCGTGATCGCCACCGACGTGCCGAACGTCGAGGTCGGCTTCGGGACCCCCGGCGCGCGCCCCCTGCACCGCACCACCTCCGCCGAACTCGGCCTGTTGGCCGCCGCCGGGCACTTCGCGGGCGGCAGCATGGGTCCCAAGGTGGAGGCGCTGCGGCGCTTCGTCGCCGGCGGCGGACGGCGCGCGGCGATCACCTCGCTGGACCGGATCGCCGACGCGGTCCGGGGCAAGGCCGGAACGATCATCGAGGAGTGAGCGACGTGCCCGACCCGATCGAAGTCCGCAAGATCCCCATCGCGAGCGTGACCGACGCCTCCGGGCTGGCGCGCCTGATCGACGACGGCGTGCTGGAGGCCGACCGGGTCCTGGCCGTGATCGGCAAGACCGAGGGCAACGGCGGCGTCAACGACTACACCCGGCTGCTCGCCGACCGCGCGTTCCGCGAGGTGCTGGTGTCGAGGGGCACCCGGAGCCCGGCGGAGGTCGCGCGGGTCCCGCTGGTGTGGTCGGGCGGCACCGACGGCGTCCTCAGCCCGCACGCCACCGTGTTCGCCACGGTCGACCCGGCCTCGGCCCCGCGCTCGGACGAGCCGCGCCTGTCGGTCGGCATCGCCATGAGCGAGGTGATCCGCCCCGAGGACATCGGCCGCCCCGCCATGGTCGAGACCGTCGCCGCCGGGGTCCGCGAGGCGATGAAGGCCGCCGGGATCGACGACCCCGCCGACGTCCACTACGTGCAGACCAAGACGCCGCTGCTGACCCTGGACACCATCAACGACGCCCGCCGCCGGGGCCGCGACGTCGTCACCGAGGACACCCTGAAGTCGATGGACGTCTCCAACTCCACCACCGCGCTCGGCATCGCCGTCGCCCTCGGCGAGATCGCGATGCCGTCCGCCGACCGGATCCACCGGGACCTGTCGCTGTACTCGTCGGTCGCGTCCTGCTCCTCGGGCGTGGAGCTGGACCGCGCCCAGATCGTGGTGGTCGGCAACGTGCGCGGCATCGGCGGGCGCTACCGCGCCGGGCACGGTGTGATGAACGACGCACTGGACGCCGACGGCATCTGGACGGCGATCCGCTCGGCCGGGCTGGACCTGCCGGAGCGGCCGCACCCGAGCGATCTCGGCGACCGGCTGGTGAACGTGTTCATCAAGTGCGAGGCCGACCCGCGCGGCGAGGTCCGGGGCCGCCGCAACATCATGCTCGACGACTCCGACGTGCACTGGCACCGCCAGATCAAGGCGTGCGTCGGCGGCGTCGCGGCGTCGGTGACCGGCGATCCGGCGGTGTTCGTGTCGGTCGCGGCCGTCCACCAGGGCCCTTCCGGCGGCGGGACCGTCGCGGCCATCGCGGATCTGGGCTGACCCGGGACCGGCCTGGGAGGGAGCGGAGAGTATCGCATTAACCACCCTGGGCGGTCGCCGGAGGTTATAGCCTTCTGGCCGTGTCCGGAAAGACCATTCCCCAGCCGCAGTTCCCCGACGACGACGGCGGCGCCGCCCCGCGGGTGCGTGACGCGCTGGCCGGATACGCGGCCGGGCGCGTCGGAGAGCACACCGTGCTGCGGGTCCTGGCCGACAGCCGCCTGCTGGTGCCCGTCGTGGCCGTGCTGACCGAGGAGGAGCAGGTCGCGCCCGGCGAGCTGCGCCGGGAGAAGAACAGCGACATGGCGCTGCCCACCCTGATCGGGGAGGACGGCCGCCGGGGCGTGCTCGGCTTCACCTCGACCGAGACGATGCGGGCGTGGCGCCCCGACGCCCGCCCGGTCGCGGTGCGCTTCCGCGACGCGTGCCTGGCCACCCTCGACGAGAAGGCCCACGCGCTGGTGGTGGACGTGGCCGGGCCGGTGCCGTTCGCGGTGGACGGCATCCGGCTGCACCTGCTGGCCGAGGGCCGCCCGATCCCCGCGCCGCACGAGGACCCCGAGGTGCTCGCCGCGATCGAGGCCGCGTTCGGCTCCGAGCCGGGCGTGACCGGCGTCCGCGCCGACCGGGGCCAGCACGCCGAGCTGGCGGTCCGGTTCGCGATCCTGTCCGGCCACGACGAGCGCGCCATCCTCCAGCGCGTCTCCGACCGCCTCGCCGAGATGCTGCGCGGCCGGATCGTCGGCGGCGTGGAGCTGAGCATCATCCGCCGGTAAATCGCTTGCCCCTCCCTCCCGGACGTCGGCAGGGTGGGCGCGTGGACCCTGCCGAGAAACCCACCATCGCCGCCGCGCGGCCGGAAGAGGCCCGTCCCCCGACCGGGAGGGCACTCCTGCGAGGTCTCGGGCGCTGACCGCGCCTACCCTGAGACCCAGCCCACTCGCAGGAAAGAAGCCCGCCCGTGTTGACCATGCAGGACGCCCTGACCCGGCTCACCGACCACTGGACGGCCCGCGGCTGCCTGGTGGCCCAGCCGATGAACACCGAGGTCGGGGCGGGGACCCTGAACCCGGCGACCGCCCTGCGCGTCCTCGGCCCCGAGCCGTGGCGCGTCGCCTACGTCGAGCCCAGCGTCCGTCCCGACGACTCCCGCTACGGCGACAACCCCAACCGGCTGCAGACCCACACCCAGTACCAGGTGATCCTCAAGCCCGAGCCCGGCGACGCCCAGGAGCTGTACCTGAGCAGCCTGGAGGCCTTCGGGATCGACCTGGCCGCCCACGACGTGCGGTTCGTGGAGGACGACTGGGCCTCCCCGGCGCTCGGCGCGTGGGGGCTGGGCTGGGAGGTCTGGCTGGACGGCATGGAGATCACCCAGTTCACCTACTTCCAGCAGTCCGGCGGCCTCACCCTCGACCCCGTCTCGGTGGAGATCACCTACGGGATGGAGCGCATCCTGATGGCGCTCCAGGGCGTGCGCCACTTCAAGGACATCGCCTACGCGCCCGGCGTCACCTACGGGGAGGCGTTCGGGCAGGCCGAGTACGAGATGAGCCGCTACTACCTCGACGACGCCGACATCGACGCCAACCGGTCGCTGTTCGAGACCTACGCGGCCGAGGCGCGGCGGATGCTGGACGCGCGGCTGCCGGTGCCCGCGCACTCCTACGTGCTGAAGTGCTCGCACGCGTTCAACGTGCTGGACGCGCGCGGCGCGATCGGCACCACCGAGCGGGCCCGCGCGTTCGCCCGGATGCGGGGCCTCGCCCACGAGGTCGCCGGGCTGTGGGCCGAGCGCCGCGCCGAGCTCGGCCACCCGCTGGGCGACGCCGCCGCCCGGCCCGCGGCGGGCGCCGCGCCCGCCGCCCTGCCGGAGATCGACGCGCCGGGGACGTTCGCGCTGGAGATCGGCGTGGAGGAGCTGCCGCCGCACGAGGTCGGCCGCACCGCCGGGCACGTGGCCGAACGCCTGCGTGACGCGCTGGAGGCAGCCGGGCTGCTGCCCGACGAGGCCGTGATCGACACCTACGCGACCCCGCGCCGGATCATCGTCGTGGCGGCGGGCGTCGAGCCCCGCGAACCCGACACCGAGCAGGTCGTCAAGGGCCCCCGCCTGGCGGCCGCCTACGACGCCGACGGGCGGCCGACCAGGGCGCTGCTGGGGTTCGCGCGCGGCCAGGGCATCGACCCGGCCGAGGTCCGCGCCGTGACCGTCGGGGGCGGCGAGTACGCCGGGTACGTCCGGCACGTCACCGGCCGTCCCGCCGCGCGGGTCCTCGCCGAGGCGCTGCCGCGGATCGTGGCGGGACTGCGCGCCGAGAAGAACATGCGGTGGAACGCGCCGGGCCTGTCGTTCGCGCGCCCGATCCGGTGGCTGCTGGCGCTGCTGGACGAGCACGAGATCCCCTTCACCGTCGCCGGGATGACGGCGGGCCGCACCACCTACGGCCACCGCCGGGACGCCCGCACGGTGGCCTCGGCCGCCGAGCTGGTGGCCACGCTGCGCGCGGCGGGCGTGGAGCCGGACCCGGCCGAACGCCGCCGCCGCGTGATCGCCTCGGCGACCGGGCTGGCGCGGCGGGCGGGCGGCGCCGTCGACCTCGCCGCCGAGCACGCCCTCGTGGAGGAGATCGTCAACCTGGTCGAGGAGCCCGTCGCCGTCCTCGGCGCGTTCGAGGACAGGTACCTGGAGCTGCCGCCGGAGATCCTGACCACGGTCATGCGGAAGCACCAGCGCTACCTGCCGGTGCGGTCCCCGTCCGGGGCGCTGCTGCCCGCGTTCGTGACGGTCGCCAACGGCGCCTGCGACCACGACACCGTCCGCGCGGGCAACGAGGCGGTGCTGCGCGCCCGCTACGAGGACGCGTCGTTCTTCTTCGCCCAGGACCTGCGGCGGACCCCCGAGCAGATCAAGCGGGGGCTGGAGCGGCTGACGTTCGCCGACCGGCTCGGCTCGATGGCCGACCGGGCGGGCCGGATCGACGAGATCGCCGAGGAGCTGGCCGCGCGCCTCGACCTGACCGACGCCGAGCGCGAGACCCTCAGCCGCGCCGGGGAGCTGGCCCGGTTCGACCTGGCGTCGGCGATGGTGATCGAGCTGTCGGGGCTGGCCGGGACGATGGCCCGCGAGTACGCCCGCCGCGCCGGTGAGCCGCCCGCCGTCGCCGACGCGCTGTACGAGATGGAGCTGCCGCGCTCCTCCGGCGACGCGCCGCCGGCCGGGATCGTGGGGGCGGTGCTGTCGGTGGCCGACCGCCTCGACCTGCTGGCCGGCCTGTTCGCGGTCGGGTCGGCCCCGAGCGGCGGCTCGGACCCGTTCGGGCTGCGGCGGGCCGCGCTGGGCCTGGCGGCGGTGCTGCGCGCCCACCCGCGCCTCGCGCCGATCACCGTCGAGGACGGCCTGGCGGTCGCCGCGCGGCACCAGCCCGTCGAGGTCACCCCGGAGACGCTGGCGGAGGCCGCGCGGTTCGTCGCGCGCCGCTTCGAGCAGACGCTCCTGGACGAGGGCCACGCGGTGGCGGTGGTGCGCGCGGTGCTGCCGCACGCCGGGTCGCCCGCCCACGCCGAGCGGGCGGCGGCCGACCTGGCGAAGCTGCGGGACGACGCGCGGTTCCAGCGCCTGTCGGCCGCCCTGCAGCGCGTCCTGCGCATCCTGCCGCCGGACGCGGAACCCGGCTACGACCCGGCCCTGTTCACCGACCAGGCCGAGCACCGGCTGCACGAGGCCTACCAGCGGGTCCGGGCGGCGCTGCCGGGGCGCCCGGCGCTGCCGGAGTTCACCGAGGCGGCGTCCGCCCTGGCCCACCCCGTCGACCTGTACTTCGACGCGGTGATGGTGATGGACGAGGACCCGGCCCTGCGCGCCAACCGGCTGGGCCTGCTGGCGTCGATCCGGGCGCTGGTCGGCGACGTGCTGGACTGGCGCGAGGTCGGCTAGGGCCTGTTTCGAAGTGGGCCTCAGCCGCGCACGCGAGCGCGTTACCTGACCGGCGGGCCCGAAGCCGGAGGCGAGGGACCGCAGGTCAGATCGCGAAGCGATGTCGCGCTCGCCAAGTCCTGGTGAGGTGTGAGCCCCGGGGCGAGCGCCGTAGGCCAGGGCTTTGAAACACGGCTAGCGGGCGGGGCCCCACACGGTGGGCAGCCCGTGCGGCGGCGCCTTGGCGAGGACCTCGGTGCCGCCGCCGGGCCACAGGCGCAGCTTCAGCAGCGGCCGGCTCTCGATGCGCTCCTCGTCGCGGGGCTCCAGCGCCAGGTGCGCGACGGGGGCCCGCGGGGTCGCCGCCGCGCCCGCCGCCGCGAGGCTCGCCTCGACGCGGGCCCACTCGTCGGCGGGCACGTAGTGCCGCATGATCGAGTGCCAGACGACGGTCACCGTCCCCGGGCGCGGCGCCAGGCCGTCCAGGAACCCGGCCGCGCCGTCGCGGACCACGGTCGCCGGGACCTCGGCGGCGACCGCGAAGGCCGCGCGCAGGCGGGCGACGCGTTCGGTCTGCTCGGGCCACACGTACGACAGCAGGCGGACCTGGTCGGCGGGGTCGGCCGGGTCGAGGGGGGCGAGGTCGCAGCCCCGGCGCTCCACGACCTCCAGGGGCGCGTCCACCGGCGGCGTCCCGCCTTCCCAGCAGTCCGGCAGCACCACCGGGGAGTCCTCGGGGCCGTACGCGCCACCCTCGAACAGGTAGCGGAAGCGGTCGGCGCGCAGGTTCAGGCCCGCGCTCGCGCCGATCTCCAGCAGCCGCACCGGGAGCCCGGTGGCGGCCGCGACGGTGAGCAGGCCGCCGACCAGCGCGGCGGAGCGGCCCACCTCGTTGGTCTGCGGCGGCGTCGCCATCCCGGCGCGGATCTCGGCGGCGTGCTCGGCCAGCACCGCGCGGAACGCGGGCCAGGCCGCCGCGCCGTCGGGGACGCCGCCCACGGTCGGGTAGTAGGGGGCCAGCTCCGGCGCGCGGCCCTCCAGCACGAGGCGGTGGACGGTGCCCAGCAGCCGCAGCGACAGGGCGCTCCCGCCCAGCCCCTCCATGATCGTGGCGGCGGGTCCGCCGGTGTCGGCGGCGGCGCGGCGCAGCAGCTCGGCGTACATGGGCGCGCCCAGCCTGCGGCACCCGTCGGCCTGGACGAGCAGGTTCTCGGTCACGGCGGCTCCTTGAGAAGGCGTTCGCTGTGCTCGGCCCAGTGGTCCAGGCCCAGCGCGCGGTGGACGTCGAGCGCGGCCCGCGCGTGCTCGCGGGCCCGGTCCGGGCGGCCGAGCCGGGCGGCCAGCTCCGCCAGCACCAGGTGCGTGGAGCCCCAGCACGCGCTGCCCATGCCCGAGACGACGAACAGGTCGGCGTGGGGGAGCAGCTCCTCGTACAGCACGGCCGGGTCGGGCGTGCCGAGGCGGGCGGCGACCAGCCCCCACACGGGGGTGAGGAAGTCGGCCGTCCAGTCCCGGGGAACGTGGTGGCCCCAGCGTTCGACCAGGTCGCGCGCCAGGTCCGCGCGGCCCGCCTCGACCGCCGCCAGCACCGCCACCGGCCGCAGCGGGCGGTGCGCGGCCTCCTCGGCGGCCCCGACCAGGTCGTCCAGGAGCTCGGCGCCCCGGCCCTGCCCGCGCCGGATCGTGAACAGGGTCACCAGCCGCCGGAACTCCCGCCCCCACACGCTCGACCCGAACAGCATCTCGGCGTGCCGTTCCAGGAGGTCCTCGGCCTCCTCCCAGCGGCCGTCGAGGGTGGCGCGGGCGGTCTGGGCGATGCGGACGGTCGTCTCCAGCTCCGGGCGCCGCCCGCCGTCCAGCAGGCGTTCGCAGCGCGCCAGCTCGCGGTCCCAGCGGGCCAGGTCGCCGGCGCGCAGCAGGCACGCCATCAGCGACACGCGCGCCACCAGCTCGGCCGGGCGCGGCAGGCCGGGAACGGCGAGCATCTCCTCGGCCGCCGCCAGCCGCGCCGCGTTGCGCCCCGGGACGAACGACGCCAGCAGGTAGTCGGCGAGCGTGCGGGCGCGCAGCGCGGGGTCGCCGGTCCGCCGCGCGATCTCCACGGCCTCGGCGGCGGCGCGCTCGCCCTCCTCCCGGCGCGGCCCGTAGACCAGCGCGACGCCGAGGACGCCGAGCAGCACCGCCCGGTCGGTGTCGTCCAGGGGCCCGGCCAGCAGGCGTTCGACGACGGCGACGATCCGGTCGTTGACGGTGCCGTAGGGCCACCAGTGCCACAGCGCGGGCTCGCCGTACACGGCCACGGCGGTGACCAGGGTGCGGTGGTCACCCGCGCGTTCGGCCAGGTCCATCGCCTCGGTCAGGTCCCGGTGCGCGCCCGCCGCGTCCCCGACCGTCCGGCGGGCCTGCCCCAGCTCGGCCAGCGCCCGCGCGCGGGCGGCGTCGTCGCCGCGCGGAAGGTGCCGCAGGGCCTGCTCCCAGAGTTGCACGGCCTCGTCGTAGGCGAGCCGCGCGGTGGCCTGGCGCGCGGCCGCGGCGGCGTGCCCGGCGGTCCGGGCCGCGCCGCCGACCCGGGCGGCCCGCGCGAAGTGGTGGGCCAGCACGGCGGAGTCCGCGCCGCGCGCCTCCAGCGCCTCGCCGACGCGCAGGTGCAGCCGGGCGCGTTCCAGACGGCCGAGCCCGGCGTACAGCGTCTCCTGCACGAGCGCGTGCGCGAACCGGTAGTCGGGCCCCTCCGGCGCCTCCACGGCCAGCCCGGTCGCCACCGCCGGGTCCAAGGCCTCCAGGACCTCCGCCGCGTCGCGCCCGGCGGCCCCGGCCACCACGTCGGCGTCGATGTCGCGGCCCGCCACGGCGGCGACGCGCAGCAGCGTCCGGGTCTCCTCGGCCAGCCGCCCGACCCGCTGCTCGATGACGTCGCGCGCCCCCGCCGGGACGCCGCCGCCGTCCCGCAGCACCTCGCCCAGGTAGAACGGGTTGCCGCCGGTGCGGTCCAGCAGCTCGGCGACCCGCTCGGGCCGGTCGGGCACGCCCCGCGTCCGCAGGTAGTCGGCGATCTGCCCGGCGGTGAAGGGCTCCAGCGCGATCCGCTCGGTGGCGGACTGCCGCGTCAGCGCGCCGAGCGTGTCGCGCAGCGCCTCGGGGTGGTCGCCGGGCTCGGGCCGCAGCGTCGCCACCACCAGCACCGGCGCCGCCGCGACCGCGTCGGCGACGAACGCCAGCAGCCGCAGCGACGACACGTCCGCCCAGTGCAGGTCGTCCAGCACCAGCAGCAGGGGGGTGCCGTCGCCGGTCAGCGCGGCCAGGACCCGTTCGTACAGCTCGAACAGCCCGCCGCCCGGCGCGAGGTCGCCGGTGAGCGGCCCGGCGTCGCCACCGACCCGCCGCATGATCTGGATCCACGGCCAGAACCCCGGGGACAGCCCGTCCGAGCAGCGCCCCCACGCCACCCGGAAACCGCGCGCGGCGGCGTGCTCGGCGGCGGCCTGCGCCAGCCGCGTCTTGCCGACCCCGGCCTCCCCGGACACCAGCAGGACGCCGCCCCGCCCCTGCCGGGCCGCGGTGAGCCGCCGCTCCAGCACCTCCCACTCGGCGTCGCGGGCGACCAGCCGCTCCGCCCCGTGCGTGACGGGACCGTGCGTGACGGGACCGTGCGTGACGGGACCGTGCGTGACGGGACCGTGCGTGACGGGCCGTTCGGGCGGCCGGTCCGCCGGGGCGGGGCCGGCGGGGGCGAGCAGCGCGGCCGACTGCTCGAAGACCGCGCGTTCCAGTTCCCGCAGCTCGGGTCCCGGGTCGAGGCCCATCTCGTCCGACAGGCGTTCGCGGACGCGGCGCAGCGCCGCCACCGCGTCGGCCTGGCGTCCCGACCGGTACAGCGCCAGGACCAGCAGCCGCCAGGCCCGCTCCCGGTAGGGGTGCTCGGCGAGCAGCGCCTCCAGCCCCGGCACCGCGGCGGCGGCCTCGCCGAGGGCCAGCCGCGCCTCGAACGCGTCCTCCAGCGCGGCGGCCCGCACCTCGTGCAGCCTCGCCACGACCGGCCGGGCGAACCCCCGGTCGGCGAACTCGCCCAGCGGCTCGCCCCGCCACAGTTC
>NZ_BCQR01000173.1 GCF_001552175.1 Actinomadura kijaniata NBRC 14229 | reverse complement strand
CCCCGCCACAGTTCCAGGGCGCGGTCGAGCGCCGCCAGCGCCTCCCGGTGCGCGCCCCGCGCCAGCGCGGCGCGCCCCTCGGCGGCCCCGGCGGCGAAGCGCTCCAGGTCCACCTGCCCCGGCGCGACCGCCAGCAGGTAGCCGGGGTCGCGGGTGAGCAGCGTCGCCGGCGGCGTGCGCGGCGGGCGGTCCGGCTCCAGCACCCGCCGCAGGTGCGCGATGTAGGCCTGCAACGTGCGGGTCGCGCCCGCCGGGGGGTCGCCCTCCCACAGCTCCTCCACCAGGCGGTCCAGCGAGACCACCCGGCCCGGCTCGGTCGCCAGCATCGCCGCCAGCGCCCGCTGCTTGCGCACCCCCAGGTCGAGGATCCGCCCGGTGGCGTCGGCCACCTCCAGCGGCCCGAACAACCGGAACTCCAGCCCCGCCAACGCTTCCCCACTCCGCCGCAAAACCCCTGCCCCGGCAGCCTACGGGCGGACCCCAACCCAACCCCAGACCGACCCCAGCCGCCGCGCGCGAAAGTGATCTCACCAACCCGGAAGGACGAGGTCATATGAACATCACCGCCGCACTGCGCGCCACCGTCAGGGGCACGGTCCACACCGCCGGGGACGCGGGCTTCGACCAGGCCCGCAGGCCCTGGAACCTGGCCGTCGAACAGCCCGCCCTCGCGGTGGTGGAGGCCGCCGACGCCCACGACGTCGCCGCCGTGGCGCGCTTCGCCCGCCTCCACGGCCTGGCCGTCGCGGCCCAGCCCAGCGGCCACGGCGCCACCGGCGACACCGAGGGGACGATCCTGCTGCGCACCGGACGCCTGGACGACCTGAGCGTCGACCCCGAGCGCCGCGTCGCCCGCGCCGGAGCGGGCGTCAGGTGGGGCCGCGTGCTGGCCGAGGCGGGCCCGCACGGGCTGACCGGCCTGGCCGGGAGCTCCCCGGTGGTCACGGTCACCGGCTACACCCTGGGCGGCGGGCTGAGCTGGTTCGGCCGCAGGCACGGCTGGGCCTCCGACGGCGTCCGCGCGTTCGACGTCGTCACCGCCGACGGCGAGCCCGCCCGCGTCACCGCCGACTCCGACCCGGACCTGTTCTGGGCGCTGCGCGGCGGCGGGGGCGACTTCGCCCTGGTCACCGCCGTCGAGTTCGACCTGCACCCCGCCCCGGTCCTGTACGGCGGGCGGATGGCGTGGAGCGCCGACCGCGCGCCCGCCGTCCTGGACGCCTACCGCGAGGTCACCGAGGGCGCGCCCGACGAGCTGACCGTCTGGTACGAGCTGCTCCAGTTCCCCGGGGCGCCCGCGATGGTGGCGGTGGACGTCACGTTCCTCGGCGAGGCGGCCGACGCCGGGCCGATCCTGCGCCCGTTCGAGAAGGTCGGCGGCCTGCTGTCGGACTCGCGCGCGGTCCTGCCGGTGGCCGACCTCGGCTCGATCACCGCCGAGCCGACCGACCCGGGCGCGGGCCGGTCCCGGGCGGAACTGCTCACCCGCCTGGACGACGAGGCCGCCGCCGTCCTGCTGGAACACCCCATCGACCCGCTGCTGAGCGTCCAGCTCCGGCACCTGGGCGGCGCGCTGGCCCGGCGGTCCGGGAACGGCGGCGCGGCGGGCCCCCTCACCGAGCCCTACGCCCTCTACATGTTCGGCCTGGCGCCGTCGCGGGAGGCCGAGGCGGCGGTCCGGGCCCGCCAGGCCGGGCTCGCCACCGCGCTCACCGGCCACACCAGCGGGCGCAAGCCGTTGACGTTCCTGGCCCCGGGGGAGCGCGCCGCCAGCGCGTTCACCGCCCCCGCGCTGGACCGCCTGCGCGACCTCAAGCGCGCCCGCGACCCCCACGGCGTCCTGCGGAGCAACTTCCCCGTCCTGGCATGACCGCCGCAGGGCCGGGGGCGTGGAGGGCGTCGCGCGCGAATCGCGACGCCCTCCACGCCCCCGGCTGACGGGACTTGCCGGCGTGGTATTGCGTCCATCACATCGCTGTAGCATGCTACTCACCTAGTATCGCATTCCACATTTGGATCGTGGCCTGATGGCCATGGTCCGGAGGCGGGAGGGCTCATGAGCGACCAGGCCGCACGGCCGCCGGACGGCGCCCCCGACGCGGCGGTCCGCGCCGCGACCATGCGCAGGGTGACGCGGCGGATCGTCCCCCTGCTGATGCTCGGCTACGTCGTCAGCTACATCGACCGCATCAACATCGGCTTCGCGAAGTTCGGGCTGGAGGAGTCCTTCGGGATGAGCGGCGCCGAGTACGGGTTCGCCGCCGGGATCTTCTTCCTCGGGTACGTGCTGGCCGAGGTGCCCAGCAACATCGTCCTGGCGCGGGTCGGCGCGCGGCCCTGGCTGGCGCGGATCATGGTGACCTGGGGATCGTCGCGGCCTCGCTGGCGCTCGCCCCCAACGTGGAGACCGTCTACGTCCTGCGGTTCCTGCTCGGCGTCGCCGAGGCGGGCTTCTTCCCCGGCATCCTGCTCTACCTGACCCGGTGGTACCCCGACCGGGAGCGCCCGAAGGTCATCGCGACCGTCATGGTGTCGATCCCCCTCGCCTCGGTGCTCGGCGGCCCGCTCAACGGCTGGATCCTGTCGGCGTTCGACGGGGTGCTCGGCGTCGACGGCTGGCGCTGGATCTTCGTGCTCGGCGGCGTGCCCGCCGTCGTGCTGGGCGTGGTGTTCTTCCTGGTGGTGGCCGAACGCCCGGCCGACGCCGGGTGGCTGCGGCCCGAGCAGCGGGCCTGGCTGACCGCGACCCTGGAGCGCGAGGAGCGCGAACGCGCCGCCGCCCCGACCCCGCGCCGCCACCGCGACGTGTTCCGCGACGGCCGGGTCATCGCCCTGTGCGCCGCCTACTTCCTGCTGCTGGGCGGCGCGTACCCGCTGACCTACTGGATGCCGACCGTCATCGGGCACGTGGGGTCGGGGCTGACCAGCGTGCAGGTCGGATGGCTGTCGGCGGTGCCGTTCCTGCTGGCGGCCCTGTGCATGTTCGTCACCGGCCGCCTGGTCCGCGACGAGCGCTCGACGACGCCGGTGCTGGCGGCGCTCGGCGTGTCGGTGGTCGCGTTCGCCGCGACCGCGCTGTCGCTGGGCGTCCCGGCGGCCGCGTTCGCGGCGATCTGCGTCGCCACGATGGCCGCGCAGACCGCCAAGCCGCTGTTCTGGGCGCTGCCCACGGCGTTCCTGGCCGGGGCCGGGGCGACCAGCGGCCTCGCGTTGATCAATTCGCTGGGGAACCTGGCCGGGTTCGTCAGCCCGTTCGCGGTGGGCTGGATCCAGGACGCCTCGGGCGGCGACGACGGCCTGTCGATGACCGTGATGATCCTGGCCAACGTCCTGGCCATGGTCGTGGTCACGGGGCTGCGGCTGGCGGCCCGCCGCGCGGCCGCGCCGCTGCCCGCCCGGCCCTGAGCCGATCTTCCCGGGAAACCGCCGAAAGCTATGCTGGTGGCACTGTCCGACGGCCGGTTTCCCAGGGAGTCCCTTGTCCGCAGACGCCGAAAGCGCCAGCCGGTCCGAGCTGATCGCCACCGAGATCCGTGACGCGATCCGGGCCGGCGAGCTGCAGCGCGGCGTTCTCTACTCCTCCCGCGAGCTGGGCGAGCGGTTCGGCGCCTCGCGCACCCCGGTGCGCGAGGCGCTGCTGCGGCTCGCCGACCTGGGCCTGGTGCGCATCGAGAAGAACCGGGGCGCGCGGATCCTCGGCCAGGACGGGCGGGGCATCGTCGAGCTGTGCAGCCTGCGGCTGCTGCTGGAGCCGCCCGCCGCCCGCGCGGCCGCCGCGGTGATGACGGCCCGCGACGACGCCGCGCTGGCCGCCGAGTTCGAGACGATGAAGCGGCTGGCCGACGGCGGCGCCGAGTACTTCGCCGCCGACGAGCGCCTGCACGACCTGATCATGCATGCCGGGGGCAACGTCCGGCTCGCCAGGTTCGTGGCCGAGCTGCGGCAGACGCTGTCGCTGGACGGCCGCTACAGCGTGCCCGACCACCAGCCGGTCGAGGTCGCGTTGCAGGACCACCTGGACATCATCGAGGCGCTGGCCGACCGCGACGGCGCCGCCGCCGAACGCGCCATGCGCAAGCACCTGCTGCGTTCGGGGACGCTGCTGGTCGAGCACGCCGGAGCCGACGACCGCGGCCTGGTCGCCGAGTGGCGCCGCTGGGTCGAGATCGCCGTGCCCGAAGGCGAGCGCCGGATCTCCTGACGCCCGCTCCGGGGAGGGGGCCGGCCTTCTGCTGCCCACTAGTTGCATGCTACTCATTGAGATTAGTATGTTAAAAGTGTTCGGTAGTTCTCCGGACACCCCGACGGTGAGGAGCCCCCTTGACCTCCCCCGAACCCCCCGCCTACGCGGGGGCCGTCGCCCGCGGCCTGTGGGACGCGGGCGCCGACCTGATCGGCTACGTCCCGTCCGCCAGCGTCGCCCCCGTGATCGACGCGCTGGTCGCCGCCGACGGCGGCGCGCGCGGGTCCTCGGCCCGCGTGTTCCCGCTGTCCCGCGAGGAGGAGGCGATGGGCGTGCTCGGCGCGCTGCCGCTCGCCGGCGGGTTCGGCGCGGTGGTGATGCAGGACAACGGCTTCGGTAACGCGCTGACCGCGCTGACCACGTTCAACGCCGCCTACCACCTGCCCCTGCTGGTCGTCGCGAACACCCGGGGCGGCCTCGGCGAGTACAACTCGATGATCCACACGTTCGGGCAGCACGTGCCCGGCCTGCTCGACCGGGTGGGACTGCGCACGTTCGAGCTGGACCGGCGCAGCGGCCCCGAGGACTGGCACGCCGTGGTCGCCGAGGCGGGGGCGCACGCGCGGATGACGTTCCGCCCCGTGGTCGTGCTCGCCCACTTCTGGGCCACCGACGGAAGGGGTGCCTGACATGCGGCGCGTCGAGGCGCTGGAGATCCTGGCGGACGCGACCGCCGACCTGCCGGTCGTGGTGACCTGCGCCGCCACCAGCCGCGAGCTGGCCGCGGTCGCCGACCGCCCCAACCACCTGTACCTGCTGGACGCGATGGGCCTGGCCGGGTCCGTCGCCACCGGCCTGGCCCTGGCCGTCGCCGACGCGCCGGTGGAGCGCGTCGTGGCGATCGAGGGCGACGGGTCGCTGCTGATGAACCCGAACGTGCTGCCCACCGGCGGCCACCTGCGCCCCCGCAAGCTGCTGATGGTGCTGCTCGACAACGCCGTCTACGGCTCGACGGCCGACCTGCCCACCTACGCGGCCGGCCTCGACCTCGGAGGGGTCGCCGCCGCGTGCGGCTGGGCGGTGCGCCGCGCCGACGACCCCGGCACGCTGCGCCGCGCGTTCGCCGAGGCCCGGGCCGCCGACGGCCCGGTCCTGCTGCACGTCCGCATCGCGCCCGGCAACGCCCCCGACGTCCCGAGGCTGCTGGAGGACCCGGTCGTGCTCGGCCGCCGCTTCCGCGACTGGCTGGCGGAACGCGCATGACCGTCACCACGGTCGATCCGGCCACCGGCGAACGCCTCGCCGACCACCCCCACACCACGCCCGCCGAGGTCGAGGCGATCCTCGCCCGCCCGCACGTTCCGCGCCCACCCGGGGAGCGGGCGGCGCTGCTGCGCGCGCTGGCCGCCCGCCTGCGCGCCGGTGCCGGGACGTTCGCGTCGCTGGTCACCGCCGAGATGGGCAAGCCCCTCGGCCAGGCCCGCGCCGAGATCGCCAAGTGCGCGCTGGTCTGCGAGCACTACGCCGGCCGGCTCCCCGCGCTGCTGGCCCCGCGCCGCGTCGAGCTCGGCGGCGAGAGCGGCTACGTCCGGCCGCTGCCGCTCGGCCGCATCCTGGCGATCATGCCGTGGAACTACCCGTTCTGGCAGGTGTTCCGCGCGGCGGTCCCGGCGGTCGCGATCGGCGACGCCGTGGTCCTCAAGCACGCCGACAACGTGACCGGCGCGGCGCTGGCCGTCGCGGACCTGTTCGCCGACGTCTTCGGCCCCGGAACGCTCGACGCCGTGGTCGTGCCGCCGGACCGCGTCGGCGCGCTCATCGACGACCCGCGCGTCGCGGCGGTGGCGTTCACCGGCGGCGACCGCGTCGGCGCGATCGTCGCGGCCCGCGCGGGCGCGGCGGTGAAGAAGACCGTGCTGGAGCTCGGCGGCAGCGACCCGTTCCTGGTGCTGGCCGACGCCGACGTGCCCGCCGCCGCGCGCGCCGCCGTCCGGTCCCGGTTCCACAACACCGGACAGAGCTGCATCGCCGCCAAACGGATCCTCGTGCACCGCGCGGTCCGCGCGGAGTTCCTCGACGCGGCCGTGGCGGAGGTCGAGGCGCTGACGGTCGGCGACCCGACCGCGCCCGGCACCGACATCGGGCCCATGGCCCGCCTCGACCTGCGCGACGGGCTACGGCGGCAGCTCGACGCCACGCTGGCCGAAGGGGCCCGGCTGCTGGCCGGCGGCGGCCGCGACGACCGGCCCGGCGCGTGGTTCCCCCCGACCCTGGTCGAGGTCGCCTCCGCCGATACGACGGCGTTCCGGGAGGAGACGTTCGGGCCGTTCGGCGCGGTGCTCGCCGTCGCCGACGAGGAGGAGGCGCTCGCGGTCGCCAACGCCTCCCGCTACGGGCTGAGCTGCTCGATCTGGACGCGCGACACCGAGCGTGCCGCCGCCCTGGCCGGCCGCGTCGCCGCCGGCTCGGTCTTCGTCAACCGCGTCTCCGAGTCCGATCCGCGCCTGCCGGTGGGCGGCGTCAAGGCCAGCGGCCACGGCCGCGAGCTGGGCGACGCCGGGGCCCTGGAGTTCGCCAACCTGCAGTCCGTCCGCATCGCCTGAGGGAGCCCCATGAAGATCACCCGGATCCGGTCGCGGGCCGTCGGCGTGCCGGTCGACCGCCCGACCCGCATGTCCAACCGCGTCCTGGACGACCGCCACTACGTCCTGGTCGAGGTCACCGACGAGGACGGGCTGACCGGCCTCGGCTACACCTACGCCGGGACGGCGGGCGGCCCCCTGACCAGGGCCGCCGTGGACGACCTGCTGGCCCCCGGCTACCTGGGCGAGGACAGCGACGACATCGTCGGCCTGTGGGACCGCGCCTACCAGGAGACGCTGCTGGCGGGACGGCGCGGCGCGGTGGTCCGCGCGCTGTCGGCGCTCGACATCGCGCTGTGGGATCTGAAGGCCAGGCGCGCCGGGCAGCCTCTCGCGGTGCTGCTCGGCGGGTCCACCGCGCCGCAGCGCGCCTACGCGTCCGGCGGTTACTACCGGCCGGACGACGGCGACTGGGCCGAGGCCGTCGCCGCGGAGATCGCGTTCAACCGGGCGCAGGGCTTCACCGACCACAAGATCAAGGTGGGCGGGCTGACCGTCGCCGAGGACGCCCGCCGGGTCGCCGCCGCCGTCGAGGCGATCGGCGGCACCGGCGCCCTGGCCCTGGACGCCAACAACGCCTACCGCTCGGTCCGCGAGGCGCGGGCCGCGATCGAGGCGTTCGAACGCGCGGCCGGGGACACCCCGCTGTGGTGGTTCGAGGAGCCCCTGTCACCGGAGCGGATCGCCGAGCACGGCGAGCTCGCCGCCCGGATCCGCACCCCCGTCGCGACCGGCGAGATCCACCAGACGCGCTGGGAGGCGCGGGCGCTGATCGAGGCGCGCGCGGCGGCCGTCCTGCAGACCGACGCCGGGGTGGCGGGCGGCGTCACCGAGTGGCTGCGGATCGCCCACGCCGCCGACGCGTTCGGCCTGCGGATGGCCCCGCACTGGCACCACAACCTGCACGTCCACCTCACCGCCGCGGTCTCCAACGCCCTGGTCGTCGAGTACTTCGCCCTGGAGAAGGGGATCTTCAACTTCGAGGCGCTGCTGACCCCGCGGACGCGCCTGGAGTACGGCGACGGGCTGGTGCGCGTCCCGGACCGCCCCGGCCTGGGCGTCGAGTTCGACGAGGACGCGGTGGCCCGGTACGGGCTCGCGTGAGGCCGGGGCGGCGCGGGCCGGTCACGCGGGCGCGTCGAAGGCGGCCCAGTCCTGGCGTTCCGCCCAGGCGCGCAGGGTGGTGGCGCCGGTGGTGACCGTCGCCGGGTCGGGGTCCGGCGGCGGGGGCGTTCCCGGGGGCGGGGGCGTGTAGGCCGCGGCGACGCCCGCGGCGGCCTCGGCTCCCAGGTGCGGGGCCAGCATCTCCCGGTAGGCGGCGGGGGTGATGGCGTTCCAGCGCACCGGGCGCCCCAGGGCGGCGGCGAGCTCGGCGGCGACCTCGTCCCCGGTCAGCGCCCGCGGTCCGGCCACGATCCGCAGCGGGGGAGGGGCCGCCGCGCCGACCAGGTCCGCGACGGCGGTCCCGAGGTCGTCCAGGGCGAGCCACGGGACGGGCAGGTCCCCGGGCAGCGGGTAGGCGACCTCCCCGCCGCGTACCAGCGGGGCCGACCAGGGGGCGGCGAGGTTCTCCATGTAGGTGCGGGCGGGGGTGACCACCGTGGCGGTCTCGACGGTGCGGGGCAGCTCGGTGGCGACCAGCACGCGGGCGTCCACGAACGGCACGCCGACGGGCGCGCCCGGCACCGGGGCGGCGGGGTTGAAGACGGCCCGTCCCACACCCGCCTTCCGGAGCCCGGCCAGCACCGCCCCGGCCTGCCGGACGGCGAGGTCGGCGTCGAAGACCAGCGGCAGCTGGACGACCACGGCGTCGGCGCCGGAGTAGGCGGCGGCCAGCGAGCCGGGGTCGAGCAGGTCGGCCCGGACCGGCTCGGCCTCCGGGTGCAGGCGGGTGCCGGGGTCGCGGCGGACGACGCCCCGCACGCGGTGCCCCGCCGACAGGAGCCCGCGGACAACGGCGGCGCCCTGGACGCCGGTCGCGCCATGGACGATCACGGTTGAGGTGTTCATGGCGGCCACGCTAGTTCCCCAAGGGAAGCAATACCCAGGACGTAATATAATTTCAGAATGGAAACCAATGGGGCTGAGCAGCGGAGACTTCTTCAGTCGGCCGCGTCCGCGGGGTGCGGCGTGGAGCGCACGCTGAAGGTCCTCGACGGGAAGTGGACGACGCTGGTCGTCCGGGAGCTGCTGTCGGGCCCCAAGCGTTTCGGCGAGCTGCGCACCGCCCTGGGGTCCCCCAGCGCCAAGACCCTCACCGACCGCCTCCGGGCGCTGGAGCACCAGCGGATCCTCACCCGCACCGTGCACGCCGAGGTGCCGCCCCGCGTCGTCTACCGGCTCACCGAGCAGGGCGAGAGCCTCAGCGAGGTCCTGTACGCCATGCTCCGGTGGGGCGAGGAGCACCCGCTGACCGAGAGCTGAGGGACCGCCCGGGGCTCAGGGGGCGGGGAAGGGCAGCCCGGCCTCCAGGTGGGCGAGCGCCCTGTCGATCTCGGCGGGGCCGTCCATCGCGGGGTCCCGCGCGCACTGGAACCAGACCATGGCCACCACCCCGAGGGCCGCGCCCACGGCGTTGCGCAGGCCGGGATCGTCCGCGGCGCACCCGGCGCGGTCGGCCAGGACGCCGATGATCTCCCGGAGCAGGCCGGGGCTCCTGCGCAGGTTGGCCGCCAGCAGCTCGGGCACGGTGGCCGCGAACGCCTCCCGGGCGTACCCCGCCATGATCTCCTCCTCGGACAGGGCGGCGAACGCCGTGCGGAACGCCCCGCGCAGCACGGTGACCGGCGCGCCCGGCGGCTGGACCGCCAGCGCCTCGACCAGCGGCGGGAAGCGGTCGAGCGTGACCAGGTCCTCCTTGGTCGGGAAGTAGCGGAAGAAGGTCGCCGGCGAGATCTCGGCGGCCTCGGCGATCTGCTCGACGGTGGTGGCGTGGTAACCGCGTTCCCGGAACAGCCGGAACGCCTCGCGCAGGATCGCCTCCCTGGTCCTGGCCTTCTTCCGCGCGCGCAGCCCGCCCTCGCCCATGACCGGCACCCTATCCCGCCAATTTATGATAGTTGACTCTCAACTAAGAGAGTGCTCCCATTTTATGGAGGGCCGGAGCGGCGGTCGAGGAGCTGCTGCGCTACCTGACCATCGTCCAGCTGGGCGCTCCCGCCCGGGCGGCGCTGGAGGACGTCGAGCTGGACGGCCACCTGGTCCGCGCGGGGGAGACCGTGGTCATCGGCCTGCCCGCCGTCAACCGCGACCCCGGCCGGTTCGCCGACCCGCACACCCTGCGGCTGGACCGCGCCGACGCCGGGCGGCACCCGGCGTTCGGGCGCGGCGTCCACCAGTGCCTGGGGCAGCAGCTCGCCAGGATCGAGATGCGCGTCGCCTACCGCGCGCTGTTCGACCGCTTCCCCACGCTTCGCCTCGCGGTCCCCGCCACCGGGATCCCCATGCGCGAAAGCTCACTGGTCTACGGGGTGGAACGGCTGCCCGTCACCTGGGACCAGCCCTGATCGCGCCCGGCGCGGCCGGTAGGTGAGGCGGCGCAGCAGCGTCTCGGCCGGGCCGCGCCTCCCGCCGGGGGCCAGCCGCGCGGCGAGCAGAACGGTGGCCAGCCAGGTGGCCACCGCGACGCCCGAGGCGACCGCGTCGCCGACCCGGGTGCCGAGCCCTCCGGTGTAGGGGGCGAACACCGCCACGAACACCACCGACTGGAGGAGGTAGCACGTCAGGGACCACTGCCCGCACGCGGCCAGCGCGGAGACCACCCGTCCACCGCGCACCCGGTCGGCGACGAGCCCGATGAGGGCGGCGTACGCCAGGCCCCCGGCGATGCCGGTCACGCTGTGCAGGGCGTAGACGGCCACCGCGACCGCGTCCGAGGGCGCCCAGAGCCGGGTGTCGACCAGCATGAGCGGGAGCCCGCCGGCGACCGCGGCCACCGCGCCGGTGACCGTGACGCGGGCGAGCAGCGGGCGGTGCGCGCCGGGCTCGTCGAGGAGCCGGCGGCGGGCCGCCCAGACGCCGAACAGGAAGGCCGGGGCGGCGCTGGCGGCGAAGAACGTGGGCGTCATCGCGCTCCAGCCGACCATCCGCATCATGGAGGCCTCCAGAGGGTCGGCCATCGCGGCGGGGGTGTCGCCCTTGTCCGCCGACACGGTGAGCAGGCCGAGCCCCACGAGGACCGCCACGTGCAGGACGAGGCCGACGGCGGCGGCCCCCAGCACCGCGCGGTCGCTCCGCCGCAGGAACCCGACCAGGACCAGCCCGATCAGGCCGTAGGCGCCCAGGATGTCGCCGAAGAACAGCAGCAGCGCGTGGCAGAACCCGAACGCCAGCAGCCACAGGCTCCTGGCGCGCAGCACGCGCCGCACCTCGTGCCACGACCGGCCCTGGGCGGACTGCCGATGGGCGAGCTGGACCAGCCCGTACCCGAAGAGCGCGGCGAACATGGGCAGCGCGCGGCCGTCCACCAGCAGGATCTGGACCCCGGCCACGAGCCGGTCGAGCGGCCCGCCGTCCAGGGAGTAGCCGCGGAACCCCACCGCGTGGCCGGACAGGTACATGTGCGCGTGGGCGACGGCGATGAGCAGCAGCATCAGGCCGCGCGCGAGGTCGGGGGCGAGCGACCTTCGGGGCAGCGGAACGGCGTGCGCCGTCCGGAGGGGGGCGAGGGACATGGGGGCGGACTCTCCTTCGAGTCAGAGCAACACAACTGTAGCTACATCAATGTAGCTATCGCCGGATGCTAAGGTACAGCCGTGTAGCTAGGCAAGGGGTGATCATGAGCCCACGGACCCGGCGCAGCGCCGAGGAGCTCGTCCGCGACGTCCACGCCGCCGTGCTGGAGGAGACCGCCGAGGTGGGGGTCGGGCGGCTGACCATGGACGGCATCGGCAGGCGGGCGGGCGCGGCCCGCACCACGCTGTACCGCCGCTGGTCCGATCCCGTCGAGGTGCTGCTGGACGCGCTCTACCACGCCCACCCCGTCGAGGAGCCGGCTCCCGGCGCCGACGACCTGCGCGGGGACCTCGTCGGCGCCCTGCGCCTGATGGTCTCGTGGATGATCAGCCCCGCCGGCCGCGCCGTCGCGGCCGTCCTCACCGACCCCGCCCGCACCCCCGAGATGTCCGAGGCGCTGTTCGAACGGGTCTTCTCCCGGCGCGGCGGATCGTTCACCAGCACGGTCCTGCACCACTACGCCGCGCGCGGCCACTTCCCCGCCGAACGGATCACCCCGGTGGTGACGGACATCGGCGAGGCCCTCGTCACCAAACGCATGATGGACACCGGCGCGCTCCCCGACGACGCCTACCTGACCGAAATCGTCGACCAGGCCATCCTCCCCGCCCTGGCGCCGGTGCGGTCGTCGGCGGTAGAAGTGGGGGATGGCCGGTCGTCGTCCCACTCTTGAGCAGGTCGCCGCTCGGGCGAAGGTGAGTCGCGGGACCGCGTCGCGGGTGGTCAACGGCTCCGCCAAGGTGAGCGGCCCGGCCCGGGAGGCGGTGCTCCGGGCGATCGACGAGCTCGGCTACGTGCCGAACCACGCGGCGCGCACGCTGGCCGCCCGGCGCACGGGCACGGTCGCGCTGGTCATGTCGGAGGAGCCGGGGCGGCCGTTCGAGCAGCCCTACCTCGGGGAGCTGCTGAGCGGGGTCGGCGCGGCGGTCAGCGAGGCCGGGGCGGCGCTGACGCTGACGTTCACGCGCTCGTCCGCAGGGCGCGCCGACCTGGCCGGCGACCTGCGCGCGCAGCGCGTGGACGGCGTGGTGCTGGCCTCGCTGATCCGCGAGGACCCGCTTCCCGGCCTGCTGGAACGCCACGGCGTCCCCCTCGTGCTGGCGGGCCGGCCGCACGGCCGCGACGCCGTACGGCCGGTCTACGTGGACGCCGACAACCGGGGCGGGAGCCGGCGCGCCACCGGGTACCTGGTCGGCCGGGGCCGCCGCCGTATCGCCACGATCGCCGGTCCACGGGACACGACGGTGGGCGCCGACCGGCTCGCCGGTTACCGGGAGGCGCTGTCCGGCCGACGGGAACTGGTGGCCCACGGGGATTTCAGCGAGGCGGGCGGCGCCGCCGCCATGCGCCGGCTGCTGGACCGGGAACCGTCGCTGGACGCGGTGTTCGCCGCGTCCGCCAACATGGCCCTCGGCGCGCTGCGGGTCCTGGAGCAGCGGGGACGCCGCGTCCCCGAGGACGTCGCGGTCGTCGGTTTCGAGGACGTGCCCGACGCGTGGGGAACGCGTCCGGCGCTCACGACCGTGCGCCAGCCCACCGAGGCGATGGGCCGGCGCATGGTCGAGGCGCTGCTCGACCGGATCGCCGCGCCGGTCATCTGCGGCACCGACCTGGTCGTCCGCGAGTCAGCCTGAGACGACGGGCTTCAGCTCCTCCTCGCACCACTGGCGGAAGCCGGTGGGCGTGCTGTTCCGCGGAGCGCGCGTCACGCCGTGGTCCAGGCCCGCGTCCTTGGCCAGGTACATCTCCACCATGGCCCGGCTCACGGCCTCCGACATCCCCGAACGGAGCAGCCCCGCCCGGAACTCCTCGGCCGGCACCCGCCGGTGGCGGACCGGTCGCCGCAGCACCTCGGACATGATCCGCGCCATGTCCTGCGGGGACAGGTCCTCGGGGCCGAGCAGCGGGACCTCCTCGACGCCGGTCCAGGCGCGGTCCAGCAGCAGGTCCGCGGCGACCGCCGCCGTGTCGCGGGTGGCGCAGACCGGCGCCCGGAGGTCCCCGGCGCCGCACGAGACGAACACCCCCCGGTCCCTGATCGACGCGGCCTGGCGCAGCATGTTGTCCATGAACGAGGGCAGCGCCAGCGCCCGGTAGTGCACGCCCGTGGCCGCGATCAGGTCGTCCATGGCCAGCGCCGCGGTGACGTGCCCGGCGTTCGCGGCCACCGGGGTGCCGCGGCCGAGGGCCGACACGCCGACCACCCGCCGGACGCCCTGCTCCGTGAAGGCCGCGCACGCCGCCCGGCTGAAGTCGAGGTAGGCCGCGGTGACGTCGGTGGCGCGGGGGTCCGGCGGCACCAGCCAGAACACGGCCTCGGCGCCGGCGAAGGCCTTGGCGACCACCTCGCGGTCACGGTGCGAGCCCGCGACGACCTCGACGCGTTCGCGCACCTCGGCGGGCAGTCGCGCGGGGTCCCGCACGACCACGCGGACGGGCGCGCCGGCGGCCAGCAGACGGTCGACGACCCGCCGGCCGATCTGACCGGTGGGCGCGGTGATGACGATCATTGAGGCTCCTGGAGAAAAAGGGGGGTGGCGGCGTCCGCCGGAGACGCCCCTCAGTCAACGCCGCGCCGCGCCGGACCTGAAGGACCGATCCGGGAGCCGTTGATACCGTGCGGGTATGAGTGACCTGGAGGTCCGCCAGCTCCGGTACTTCGTGGCCGTCGCCGAGGAGCTGCACTTCGGACGCGCCGCCGAACGGCTGGGCATGGCGCAGCCGCCGCTGTCGCGGGCGATCCGGGACCTGGAACGCCGGCTCGACGTGCGGCTGCTGGAGCGCACCACGCGCCGGGTCGCCCTCACCCCCGCCGGGGAGGTCCTGCTCCGCGACGCCCGGACCGCGCTGGACGCGGTGGCGGCGGCCGCCCGCCGCGCCCGGCGCGCCGGTCAGCCCGAACCCGGGCTGCGCCTGGCGCTGAAGGCCGACTACGACGGCGGGCTGCTGCCCCGGATCCTCGACGCCTACCGGGGCGAGGCGGCCGCCCTGCCGGTGACGCTGGTGCTGGGCGGGCGCGACGAGCAGCTCCCGGCGCTGCGCGACGGCCGCGCGGACATCGCGCTGCTGCCCGTCCCGTTCGACGGACGCGGCCTGGACGTCGAACCGCTGCTGACCGAACCCCGCCTGGTGGCGCTGGCGGCGACCGACCCGCTGGCCGCCCGCCCGTCGCTGCGCCTGGCCGACCTCGCCGGCCGGGTGCTGCCCGGCGGCGCGCCCGCCGACCGGG
>NZ_BCQR01000172.1 GCF_001552175.1 Actinomadura kijaniata NBRC 14229 | reverse complement strand
CACCCAGTGATCATCTGGCTGGTGGAAAGAGTACGAGGCGGCAACCGCCACCGCAGCCTGATCGATGGCTTTCCCGGACCGGCCGGCGGGCCCGGCGTTCGGCGGCCAGGTGGTGGGTGAACGCGGCGACGCCCCCGGTCCGGAGCGGGCCGGGTGCGTCTCCTCCGTGGGCCGGGGTCAGCCGTAGATCCAGAGGTTCCACCACTCGCGGGTGAAGCTCTGCTGGCAGTAGTAGCCGGTGCCGCCGTCCGCGTAGGACCGGCCCGCCTCCTCGCACGCGTCCTTGTGCGGGTAGCGGCCCCCGAACTCGGTGCCCTGCGCCGACACTCCGCCCGAGATGGACGCCGCCGCCGGGACGGCGGTTCCGGCCAGTGCGGTGGCGCCGATGGCCAGTGCCGCGAAAACGTGCTTGACCGACAAGATGCTTTTCCTCCTGGATGATCCGCGTGAGGGGCCGCGTTGGTCGACGCGGCCCGCATGTGATCATCGGCCGCCGCGCGTGCGCCGGTCTTGAACGAATTTGTGCATGCCGTGGCGAGGCGTCAGCCGGAGAGGGAGAAGCGTTCGGCGAACGCGGACATCTCCTCTCGCTGCCGTTCCGGCTCCGCCGTGGCGGGGGCGACCACGATGCGGGTCACGCCCTGGGCGGCGAACGCCTCGACCCGTTCGGGGGTCATGTCGATCGATCCCCATCGCGTGTACTCCAGCGCGCCGGGGTCGCGTCCGGCCTCCGCGGCGGCGGACCGGGCCAGCTCCCACTGGGCCGCGCGCTCGTCCGGCGTGAGCGCGCCGCCGGGAAAGTAGCCGTCGCCGCGTCGCCCGGCGCGGCGGGCGGCGGCCCGGCTCGAACCGCCGACGTGGATCGGCAGGTGGGTGACCCCGTGCGGCTTGGGGTAGCTGACCGCCCGGTCGAGGCCGAAGAACTCGCCGTCGAAGTCGACGCCCTCCTCGTCGCCCCCCCACAGCAGCCGCAGCACGTCGATGGCCTCGTCGGCGCGGCGTCCGCGCGTGCCGAAGTCCACCCCGACCGCCTCGGCCTCGCCGGGCAGGGCGCCCAGTCCCACGGTCAGCAGCCGCATCCTCCCCCTGGACAGCACGTCGATGGTCGCCAGGCGCTTGGCCAGGGTCACCGGGTGGTGGTACGGCAGCAGCAGCACGGCCGTGCCGAGCAGAAGGCGCCGGGTGGCCGCCGCGACGAAGGTCAGGCAGTCGAGCGGATCGGGGTAGGGCAGCGTCGGCGGGAACTCGAAGGAGCCGAGCGCGGCGCCGGGGTACAGCACGACGTGCTCGGGCAGGTACAGACCCTCGAAGCCGCAGTCCTCGGCGTGCCGGGCGTAGGCCACGAGCCGGTCGGGGTCGAGGCCGTCGGCCGTGGAATAGCTGATCGCGAATTTCATCGTCGTCCTCGGAACTCGGTGATCGCGATCACGCTAGAAGCCTGACGCCGACGTCAGGCAAGCGCACGGCCGGACCACCGGCCGTGCGACCCCTCCCGCGATGCCCTCGGTGTGATCTTCGGATGCCGGAGATTCCTCGGACCGGCCACGGGAAGAAGAGGGGAACCCGGGAGGATGCGAGGTGGACGTGGACGGTCTGAGACTGGAGGAGCTGCTGGCCGCGGCCGAGCGGGCCGCGCCGATGGAGTCGGTGGACGTCGTGGCCGCCAACCTGCGCCGGCGGTTCGACGCCGGACGGGTGTCCTTCCTGTTCGCCGACCTGGTCGGCCAGCAACTCGTCCGGCTGACGGCCCAGGACCGGGAGCGGGACGACGGGGACGTCGAACGCATCCGGCTGGCCGGGAGCGTCTACGACGACGTCCTGCGTGACCAGCGCCCCCTGCACGACACCCGGGCCGAGGACGGCCACCGTGTGATCGCGCCGGTCACCAACCGCGGCGACTGCATCGGCCTGCTGGAGCTGACCCTTCCCCACGTCGACGACCACGTCCTCGACCAGGTGGCCGAGGCGGCCCACGCGCTGGCCTACGTCATCGTCACCGACCGTCGTTTCACCGACCTGTACCACTGGGGCAGGCGCACCACCCCCGTGAGCCTGGCCGCCGAGATCCAGCACCGGCTCCTGCCCTCGGCGGCCTGCTGTGAGGCCTCCCAGTTCGCCCTCGCCGGGGCCCTGGTGCCCGCCGACGACATCGGCGGCGACACCTACGACTACACCCTCGACCGCCGCACCCTCCACGTCTCCATCACCGACGCCATGGGCCACGACGTCGACTCGGCCCTGCTGGCCACCCTTCTGGTCGGCGCGCTGCGCTGCGCCCGCCGCGAGGGCCGCGGCATCGTCGAGCAGGCCGTGGAGGCGCATCGGGCGCTGGCGGACAACGGACGCGAGGGCTTCGCGACGGGGCAGCTCCTGCGCGTCGACCTGGAGAGCGGATCCTGCCACCTGGTCAACGCCGGTCACCCCTGGCCGATCCTGCTGCGCGACGGGCGGGCCGAGCGCCTCACCCTGGAGGTGGACCTGCCGTTCGGCATGCCCGTCACGATGCCCTATCGCGCGCAGAGGATCGATCTGCGCCCCGGCGACCGGTTGCTGCTGCTCACCGACGGCGCGCTGGAGCGCGGCGCCGCCTCCCTGGACGTCTTCGAGCTGTTGTGCAAGACCCGCGACCTGCACGTCCGGGAGGTCGTCCGGGCGCTGACCACGGCGGTCCACGACGCGTGCGGGGGCCACCTCCAGGACGACGCCACCGTGCTGTGCCTGGACTGGCACGGCACGGCCGCCGCCAGGCGGCAGGCCGACGAGGGCTCCTCCGGTCCCTGACGGGGCGGCCGGTCAGGACCAGCGGTCGTGCAGCTCCTCCAGGCGCCGCGCGCGCTCCTGGTCGCCCAGCGCGATCCTGATCCGCGCGGGCCGGCCGGCCGCGTCGAAGTCGGCGTGGACGGGGTAGAGGCCGTCGCCCCAGCTCGTCGCGAACGCCAGCGTCCGCGCCCCGCCCACCACGGTCACGCCGCTCTCGGTCCCGGACGCGCGGATCAGGGACAGGACCTCGAAGTGGTGGGAGTGCGGGCGGAAGTCCACGGCCAGGAGGCGGTCGGGGGAGGCGTCCGCCCACTCCCGCACCGCCATGGCGCGCTCGACGGCCGCCCGCGCGTCCAGGTCCGCCCAGCCGCGCACGCCCTCCTCGCCGGGCCGCCCCAGCGGGGGCGCGTCGAAGTACGCCGCCGCCTCCTCCTGCGAACGTCCCCAGAACGCCACGTCCGCCAGCCCGTCCAGCGGCTCGTCGTGCCGCCAGGACCCCAGCGCGTCGGCGTCGATCAGGCTGAGGCGGGCCGCGTCCACCCCCACCGTGTCCAGGCGGCGGGAGGCCACGGTCCCGGCGTCCGAGACATGGACGGTGATCGTCTCCCAGCGCACGCCGATGCGGCCGTAGTCGCGGCGGGTCCCCGTCACCCGCAGCTCGCTCCCGGCGGGCAGCGGGGCGACCACCACCGGCACTCCCTGCATGATGAAGCCGTCGCCGCCCGCGCGGGCGGCGCGCTCGGCGCGCTCACGGTGGGGAACGCGGTCGGGGAGGCGTTCCACGCGCGCGTCCAGCCCGTGCTCGCGGCGGTGCGCCTCGAACGACTCGACGATCTTCGGGACGCCGTGCGCCGGGATGTCGTACAGCCACGTCCCCGACTGGCGGTCGAAGCTGCGGGCCGCCCGTTCGGCGTCCGGGCCGACGATCTCCAGGTCGGCCGCGTTCGCCACGCTCTCCCGCAGCGCCGGGTCCGTGATCCCCGCCAGCAGGTCCGCGTCGGCGACGGGCGCGGCGTCCCCCGACCACAGGCCCAGATAGCCCGTGTCGGCGATCACCAGGCGGCCGGAGGGGCAGGTGACGGTTCCGAATTCGATCTCCACCGGACGCAGTATGGGCGATCGGTGGAGGAAGCACATCCGGCGCCGCCGGTTCCGCCCCACCCATACGGACGCTCGCGCCGGGACACCGATCGCGGTTGCGGACGCCGAATTCGGTCTACATTCGGCCCTCAAAAGTGCGGTACATAATCGGCCGAGCCCGCCGGTCCGGGTCGTGTGCGACGCCCGTCGAAACGCCGCCGACTGCAGGGTGTCCGTGATGGTGAATATCTGAGACCAGATGAGTGAACGCGGTATTTGTGCAGGTGGTAGGTGATTGATGCGGTGTTGGGCGCGTCAATTGCCGTGCCGCGGCGGGTGTGAGGAAGGGTGCCCCCGGACCCAGGTTCCCGCCGACTGCCGAAAACGAATTAATTTCGGCAATTTTCTGGCCAGTGCCTGGTGGTTGGCGTTAAATGGGTTCCGAACGGTCGGACGCACTGGGAGGGACGGCGATGTCTGTTCCGGCAGCGCGTCAGGCGACGACCCGGAGCGGTTGCCGGATGCGGCTGTCGCCCGCCCGGCGCGCGGCGGACGCCCGGTGGTGTCCGGAGCGGGAGGTGTGGGAGTCGTACCGGGTGACCCTGGAACGCTGCGGGCTGTCCGCGGGCACCCGGCGGGTGTACGCCTCCCGAGTGGGCGAGTTCCTGGGCTGGCTGGCCCGGACCCGGACGGAGGACGGCGCGCACGCGGGCGTCGACGCCGCCCTCGCCCTGCGCGACGGCGCGGAACGCGACCGGGCCGTGCGGCGGTTCCGGGAGCATCTGGTGGACGAGCACGGGTGCGGGGCCGCGACGATCAACAACTACCTGGCCGCGCTCGACCACTTCTACCGGGCGCACCAGGGCCTGGGGGCCGCGAGGGCCTCCCGGGAACGGCCCGGGGAGCCGGCGACCGCGCCGGACTCGACGGAGCTGCGCCGCTTCCAGTCGGTGGTGGCGCGCCTGCCGTCCCCCCGGGACCGCGCGATCTGCGTGCTGGCCCGGTACGGAGGGCTGCGGGTGGCGGAGCTGGCCGCCGCGGGCGTGGACGACGTGGTGTATGACGAGCACGGGATGCGGATGGTGGCGCGGGGCCCGGACGGGACCGTGCGCCGGACCGGCCCGGCGCTGCCGGAGGCCGCGCGGGCCGCGGTGGAGCACTGGCTGCGGCGCGGACCGTCGGCCCCGCCCCCGGACGGGCGGTCCCGCGGCCCCCGGCCGCTGTTCCCCGGCCGGAGCGGCCGGGGACTGTCCGAGCGCCGGATCCGGCAGATCCTGGCCGATGTCGCCTCGGCGGCGACCGTGCCGGTCACCGCGCACCGGCTGCGCCTGGCCCTGACGGCGCAGCTGTGCCGCTCCGGGCATCCCGCGGCGCAGGTCCAGCAGTGGCTGGGCGGGCGGCCTCCCGAGCCCGACGCCCGTCCGGTCCGCCGGGCGGCGGCGCCGGCGGCCCGCCCGCTGCCGGAGACCATCGAGGCTCGCACACGGCAGATAGCCGAGGCCCGCACACGGCTCGAACGGACCCGGACGGAGGCCACGCGGTTGGCGGCCACCGGGGAACGGCTGCTCGACCGCGCCGCCCGCCAGCTCCGCAGGGGGCATCTGTCCGTGGCCCAGGCCCACATGGCGGCGGCCGCCGCCTACGAGTACCTGGCCGACACCGATCCCGCCCGGTATGAGGACAAGGCCCGCAGCTCCCAGGAGGCGGCGACGGCCGCACGTGAACGCTCACGCATCTGCCGGAGCCGCCTGGCCGAGCCCGCGAACCCACCGGCGGGCCCGTCGGCGGAGGGGACGGCGTCGTCCGCCTCCACCGGCAGACGGAGACGGATCCATGAACGGGCATAACGAACAACACAGGCCCGGACGGCGGTATCCCCCCACTTGCCGTCCGGAGGGTTGGTGGGGCGCGCTCCCCTCCTGCCATCACGTGCCGCTTCGCACGGATGCGCTCGGCGCGCCCCGCCAACGCCCTTCCGCTCCGCCCTGCGTCATGGCGGGTTCGGCGGCGCTTCCCCAGGGCTCTGCGACGCCTTACGAGTCTCCCATGCCCGGGCCCGGGGAGGGGGGCTCCCGCCGTTTCGCCGGCGCCCGTGCCCCACGGTAGGAAAGGACGTCGGTCATGTCCGGATCTCCGGACCGGTCACGCGACGGGCCTCAGGGCCCGTGCACGCACCAGACGTTGCCGTACACCAGCCAGACCCGCCTGCTCAGCGCCGCCCGGCCCTACGTGGAAGAGGGGCTGGCACGGGGTGAGACCGTCGTGGTGGTGGCCGCCGACGCGTTCCTGGGCCGGTTGCGCGATCTCCTGCCGGAGGAGATCACCGACGGGGCCGGTCCGGAGCGGATCCGCCTGGTGTCGGCGGACGCGTGGTACACGCACCCGGCCCGCACGCTGACCACGGTCCACGACATGGTCGCCCAGGCCCGCGACGGCGGGGAGCGGATGCGCTTCTGGGGGGAGCTGCCCTGGGCACGGTGGAGCGTGCCGCAGGCGCGGCAGTGGCTGCGCTACGAGGTGCTGCTGAACGTCGTGCTGGCCGAGCAGCACGTGACCCTCTGCTGTCCGGTCGACTCCGCCCGCCTGCGGCCGTCCGTCCTGGAGGGCGTGTACGCCGCCCACCCGCACCTGGTCGAGTCCCGGCGGCGGGCCAACCCGCGCTACCAGCCGCCCGAGCTCCTTCTGCGGCGGCTCAACCGCACCCGGCTGCCGGATCCCCCGGCGGACGTCCGCCGCATCGACTTCGACCACCGCGACCTGGCGGAGGTGCGCCGGTCCGTGGCCGCCGCCGCCCGGTCGGCCGGGCTGCCCGACGACCGGGTCTTCCCGGTGGTGCTGGCGGTGGCCGAGCTGGCGGCCAACGCCGTGGTCCACGTCGACGGGCCCGGCCGCCTGGAGGTCTGGTCGTCGCCGGGCGAGCTGGTGTACCAGATCCGCAGTCACGGGGCGGCGCCGATGCCGCCGGCCTGCGGTTTCCTGCCGCCCGACCCGCTCAGCACCACCGGCCGGGGGCTGTGGATGGCGCGCCAGCTCGCTGACGTGCTGGAGGTGGGGGTCTGCGACGGGGACGGCCGGGGCCGCGCGGACGGCGGGGATACCGCCGTCCGCGCCCATTTCGCCCTGCCCCGCCTTACCCGTGCATGAGAACCGGATGCGAGGGCATGACCAGACCGTGACCGACCAGCCGGATCCGGAGCACCGCCGGGACACCGTCGTGATCGCCGCGTCGGCGGGCGGGATCTCGGCGATGCAGAAGCTGCTCGCCCGGCTGCCCCGCGACCTGCCCGCGACGATCCTGGGCGTGGTGCATCTTCCCGCCACCGCCAACAGCGTGTTGCCGCAGGTGGTGACCCGCCGGTCGGCGATACCCGCGGAGTTCGCGCGCGACGGCGTCGAGCCCCGGCCGGGACGGCTGTACCTGGCCCCGCCCGACCGGCACCTGCTGCTGGTCGAGGACCGGCTCCGGCTGTCGACGGGCCCCCGCCAGAACGGGCTGCGCCCGGCGGCCGACCCGCTGTTCTTCAGCGCCGCCCTCGCGCGCGGCCGGCGGCTGATCGGGGTGGTGCTGAGCGGGATGCTGGACGACGCCGCGGCCGGATGCGCGGCCGTCCAGGAGCACGGGGGCCTGGTGGCCGTCCAGGACCCGGCCGAGGCCGACTACGACGGGATGCCCAGGGCCGCCCTGGCCTCGACCACCGACGCCTTCCTCGGAAACCTGGAGGGCATCGCCCGATTCGTCAGGGACCAGACGCGGGAGGCGGGGATGACGGACAAGGGTCCCGACCCGGACCCGGACCTGCACCAGGCGGTGGAACGCCTGCTCAGGGTGGACAACGGCTGGACCGAGTCACCGCCGCACGAGTACTCGGGGCTCACCTGTCCCGAGTGCGGCGGTCCGCTGTACAGCCGGTCGGCGCCCGCCGGGTCGATGCGGATGGAATGCCGGATCGGCCACGGCTGGTCCCCGCAGTCGCTGCTGGAGAGCCAGGACCGGACGGTGGAACGCGCGTTGTCGATGGCGGTCACGCAACTGGCCGAACGGACCGTCCTCACCCGCAGGCTGGCCCAGGCCGCCGCCGAACGGGGCCACCAGCTCTCCCGGGACCAGTTCGCCGACAAGGCCCGCCAGACCGAGGAGGCCGCCGAGACGCTCCAGCGGATGCTCGCCGAGCTCCTCGCCCGGCAGGACGATCTCGCGAACGGCTCCCACTGAGACGGCTCCCGCCGGACGACTTCCGCTGAGCGGTCCGGCCGTGTCCTGCGCGCGGCGGCGTCGCTGTCTAGACTTGAGGACGTGACCGAACGCGACTCCGACAGCACCGGCGAACCCGGCGGCGACCAGGAGGGTTTGCAGGAGGTGCTGAGGTTGCTGCACGCCTCGCGCGGCATCGACTTCACCGGATACAAGCGTTCCACCCTGCTGCGCCGGATCAGCCGGCGCATGGCGGCCCTCAACGCCCGCACCTACGCCGACTACTGCGATCTGCTGGAGCTCCATCCCGAGGAGTTCACCCGCCTGCTGGACAGCCTGCTGATCAACGTGACGGGGTTCTTCCGCGACCCGGCCGCCTGGGAGGTCGTCGCCGAGCGGGTGGTGCCCCAGATCCTCGCGGGCAAGGCGCCCGGCGCCCCGATCCGGGTCTGGAGCACCGGCTGCGCCACCGGCGAGGAGGCCTACACCCTGGCGATCATCCTGGCCGAGGCGCTGGGCATCCCGGCGTTCCAGGAGCGCGTCAAGATCTACGCCACCGACGTCGACGAGCAGGCGCTCCAGACCGCGCGGACCGGGGTGTACGCCGAGCGCCGCGTCCAGGACGTGCCGCCGGAGCTGCGCGACCGGTTCTTCGAACCGGTCGGCACCGGGTACGCCTTCCGCCGCGACCTCCGCCGCCAGGTGATCTTCGGGCGCAACGACCTGACCCGCGACGCCCCGATCTCCCGGATCGACCTGCTGACGTTCCGCAACACCCTGATGTACTTCAACTCCGAGACGCAGCGCTCTGTCCTGCGCCGGATCCACTTCTCGCTCGCCGACTCGGGCTACCTGTTGCTGGGCAAGGCCGAGATGCTGGTCCATCACGGTTCGCTGTTCGAGCCGGTCGATCTCCGCAAGCGGGTCTTCCGCAAGCTGCCCGGATCCCCGCCCCCGGAGCGCCGCCAGGCCGAGCCGCCGGAGGAGCTCACCGCGCGCCTGGGCGTGGTGCGCGCCGCCGCCCTCGCCGCCGGCCCGGTGGCGCAGCTCGCCGTCGGCGTGGACGGCAACCTGGTGGTCGCCAACACCCGTGCCCAGCACCTGTTCGGCCTGTCGTCCAGCGACGTCGGCCGCCCGTTCCGGGACCTGGAGATCTCCTACCGGCCCGTCGAGCTGCGCTCCATGATCGACCAGGTCGAGCGCACGCTGCGGCCGCAGGAGGTCCAGGGGGCGCAGTGGCGGGGGCCGCAGTGGCAGGCCGACACCGACGCCACCTTCGTCATCCTGGACATCTGCGTGGTGCCGCTGCTCGACCGCACCTCCACCCTCGTCGGGTTCGGGATCAGCTTCACCGACGTCACCAGCGGCGTCCGGCTCCGTGAGGAGCTCGAACACGCCAACGAGGAGCTGGAGCGCGCCTACCAGGACGTGCAGTCCCTCAACGAGGAGCTGGAGACCACCAACGAGGAGCTCCAGTCCACCAACGAGGAACTGGAGACCACCAACGAGGAGCTCCAGTCCACCAACGAGGAGCTGGAGACGATGAACGAGGAGCTGCGGTCGACCAACGACGAGCTCCAGGACATCAACGACGCCCTGCGCTCCCGGACCGAGGAGCTCCACCACACCAAGACGTTCTTCGAGTCGGTGTGGGAGAGCCTCGGCCACGCCGCCCTGGTCCTGGACGACGAGCTGCGCGTGATCGTCTGGAGCCAGGGCGCCACCGAGCTGTGGGGTCTGCGCGCGGACGAGGCCCAGGGCCGCCACCTGGCGACGCTGCCCATCGGCCTGCCAGCCAAGGAGCTGCTGCCGAGCCTGCAACGGATGCGGCGCTCCCCGGCCCCGCCGCTGCGGTCGACCTTCGACGTCGACGCGGTCAACCGGCTCGGGCACTCCCTGAGGCTGGAGGTGGACGCCCTGCCGCTGCGGCAGGGACCCGCCAGCGGCGGGATCATCCTGCTCGTCAACCGCGTCGACGCGGCCGAGAAGGCCGTGTCCCCGTCGGCCGACGGCGGAAAGGGCCGCCCGCCGGTCTCCCCGGCGGTCGAGGACGGCTAGGGCGCGGGGCCGCGACGGCCGTCCGGCGTCACGCCTCGGCGCGCATGGCCTCCATCTCCTTCAGCACCTTCTTGCGGGCGCGGGCGGAGAGGCGGTCGATGTACAGCTTGCCGTTCAGGTGGTCGGTCTCGTGCTGGAGGCAGCGGGCCAGCAGGCCGGTGCCCTCGACGGTGATGGGGGAGCCCTTGACGTCGAAGCCGGTGACGGCGGCGCGGTCGGGGCGGGCCAGCGGGGCGTGCGGGCCGGGGACCGACAGGCAGCCCTCGTCACCGTGGTCGAGGTGGCGGTGCTCGGGGAGTTCGAGCGTCGGGTTGACCACGACGCCCTTCTGGTGCACGCCGTCCTCGTCGGGGCAGTCGTAGACGAACACGCGCAGGTCCACGCCGATCTGGTTGGCGGCCAGGCCCACGCCCTCGGCCGCGTACATGCTGGCGAACATGTCGTCGACCAGTGCGGCCAGCGCGTCGTCGAACTCCTCGACCGGACGGCACGGCCGGTGCAGCACCGGCGTCCCCACGATCGTGATCGGTCGCGCCGTACCCGTCATGCGCCTCCCCTTCCGAAAGTCCCGCCACATGGTATTCGGCGACGGAGGGTGACGGGGAGGGTCAGCCGTGCCCGTTGAAGACCAGCCAGACGCCGGCCAGCACGTGCGCGATCAGGGTGATGGCCAGGGCGACCTTGAACAGGGCCTTGGCGGTGGGGTGGTCGAACTGCGAGCCCTTCTCCGGCCCGACCGCCGACCGCTCCAGCGCCTGGTCCTCCAGCTCGTCCAGGGAGGGCAGGAACGAGGGGCGTCTCATCGGTTCTCCTCTCGGCGTGCCGGGTGTCCGTTGGCCCGCAAATACTTTGTACACCAATCATTGGTACGATTCCTTTATAGTTCAGGACGCTCGCCGGGTGGAGTCCGTGATGGCTGATGTGACCGAGACCACCGATCCCCTCGCCCTGGAGAACCAGGTGTGCTTCGCGCTGGTCGTCGCCTCGCGCAGCGTGCTGGCGCTCTACCGGCCGATCCTGGAGCCGATGGGCCTCACCCACCCCCAGTACCTGGTGATGCTGGCGCTGTGGGAGCACCGCCACCTGTCGGTGAAGGAGCTGAGCCGGCTCCTGCAACTCGACCCCGGCACGCTGTCCCCCCTCCTCAAACGCCTGGAGACGGCCGGTCTCATCCAGCGCGAGCGCGACGCCCGCGACGAGCGCCTCCTCCGCGTCACCGTGACCGCCGAGGGCCGGGTCCTGCGCGAGCAGGCCGAGAGGATCCCCGCCCGGATCATGGAGACGCTGGGCATGGGCATGGCCGAGCTCCAGGACCTGCACCGCACCCTGACCCGCGTCATCGACGCCGCCTCGGCGAACGACCCCCGGTCCGGCGGATAATCGCCGCGTGCGGTTCGGGGTCCTGGGGCAGACGCGGGCGTGGCGCGCCGACGGGACCGAGATCCCGCTGGGCGGCCCCGCGCGCCGTGCACTGCTCGCGCTGCTGCTGGAACGCCCCGGCGAGGTCGTCCCCGCCGGGCTGCTGGTCGACGAGCTGTACGGCGGGGACGGCGCGCACGCGTTGCAGGCGCAGGTGTCCCGGCTGCGGCGCGACCTCGTCGTGGAGCGCGTCGGATCGGGCTACCGGCTCGACGCGCGGCCCGAGGACGTGGACGCGGGCCGCTTCGAGCGGCTGGCCGACGAGGGGCGGGCCGCGCTGCGCGCCGGGGACCCCGAGGGCGCGGCGCGGCTGCTGCGGGAGGCCCTGGGCCTGTGGCGCGGCGAGGCGTTCGCCGACGCCCCCGGGCGCGCGACGGCCCACCGCCTGGAGGAACGCAGGCTGACCGCCCTGGAGGACCGGCTGGAGGCCGATCTGGCGTCCGGCCGGGACGTGGTGCCCGAGCTGCGCGGGCTGGCCGCCGCCCACCCCCTCCGCGAACGCCTCCACGCCCTGCTCATGCGGGCCCTGCGCGCGGAGGGCCGCCCGGCCGAGGCGCTGTCGGTGTTCGAGGGGACCCGCCGGACGCTCGCCGCCGAGCTCGGCGCCGATCCCTCGCCCGACCTGGCGGGCCTGCACCGCGACCTGCTCACCGCCGCGCCCGCCCGGCCGCCCGCGCCGCTCACCGGGTTCGTCGGCCGCGCCGACGAGATCGCCGGGCTGCGCGGCCTGCTCGCGGACGCCCGCCTGGTCACCCTGGTCGGGCCCGGCGGCGTCGGCAAGACCCGGCTGGCGATCGAGGTCACGCGGCGCTGGGACGGCGAGGTCTGCTTCGTTCCGCTCGCCGCCGTCGGCGAGGCGGCCGGGCTGCCGCTCGCGCTGCTGGGCGCGCTCGGGCTGCGCGACGGCGGGCTGCTGTCCGGGCCCGGCGGTGAGCCCGTGGAACGCCTGGTCACCGCGCTCGGCGACCGCGACCTGCTGCTCGTCCTCGACAACTGCGAGCACCTGGTCGAACCCGTCGCGGACCTGGCGTGGGGACTGCTGTCGTCGTGCCCGGGGCTGCGCGTGCTGGCGACCGGCCGCGAGCCCCTCGGCGTGACCGGGGAGCACCTGTGGCAGGTGCGGCCGCTGCCCGGGGACGCGGCGGAACGGCTGTTCACCGAACGCGCGCGGGCGGTGCGGCGCGGGTTCGTCCCGGACGCGCGGGTGGGCCGGGCGTGCCGGGCGCTGGACGACCTGCCGCTGGCGATCGAGCTGGCGGCGGCGCGGCTGCGCACGCTGACGCTGGACGAGCTGACCGACCGCCTCGACGACCGTCTCGGTGACCGGCTCGGCCTGCCCGGCAGCCGTGCGGGCGAGGCGCGGCACCGCACGCTGCGCGCCGTCGTTGAGTGGAGCTGGGACCTGCTGACCGGGGACGAGCGCCGCGCCGCCGCCCGGTTCTCGGTGTTCGCCGGGGGCGCGACCGCCGCGGCGGCGCGGGCCGTCTGCGGTCTCGGGACGCCGGAGTCCCTGGTCGACAAGTCGCTGCTGGAGTTCGACAACGGCCGGTTCCGCATGCTGGAGACCATCCGCGCCTACGCCGCCGAACGCCTGGCCGCGCTCGGTGGGACCGCCGACGCCGAACGCGCCCACCTTGCCCACCACCTGGAGACGGCCCGTGCGCTCGCCCCCGACCTGCTGGGCCGCGGCCAGCTCGCCGCGCTGCGCGCCCTGGCCGCCGACCACGACGACCTCATGGCCGCGCTGCGCCGGACCGTGCGCGCCGGGGACGTGGACGCCGGGCTGCGGCTGCTCGCCGCGCTGTCCACATACCTGTGGATATCCGGGCGGTGCCGGGACGCCGCCGGGACCGCCGGGGCGCTCCTCGACCTCGCCGGGGACGCCGTCCCCGCCGGACTGGAGGAGGAGTACGCGCTGTGCGCGACGGTCGCGGCCTCCGACCGGGCGGGCCTGGCGGCCTGGCGGCGGCACCGGGACACCGCCGCGGCGGCCGTCCTCGCGGGCGACGGGCCGCGGCGGCACCCGGCGCTGGGCTTCCTGTGGCTGATGGCCCGCGCCGCCGACAGCTCGATCGAGCTGGCCTACGCGCTGATCCGCGCCGACCTGCGCAGCCCGCACCCGTGGGCGCGGGCCGCCGCGCACCTGATGTGCGGCTACCCGGAGACGGCCCGGGGCGACGCCGCCCGCGCGGAGGCGGAGTTCGGCCGCGCCCGCACGCTGTTCCGGGAGGCGGGGGACCGGTGGGGGACGGCGTTCGCGACCGACTCGCTGGCCGGGCTGCTGGCGCTGCGCGGCGAGTGGGACCGGGCCGTCGCGCTGACCGACGAGGCGCTGCGGCTGATGGAGGAGCTCGGCGCGGTGGACGACCAGTGCGACCTGCTGTGCAACCGGGGCGACCAGCGGTTCGCCGCCGACCCGGACGGGGCGCGCGAGGACTACGCCCGCGCCGCCGGGCTGGCCCGCCGCGCGGGCAGCGCCACCTACCTTGCGTCGGCGCTGCGGGGCCTCGGCGACGTCGCGCTGTGGCGGGGCGACGTCGCCGAGGCCGGGCGGCTGTACGAGGAGGCGCTGGACCGGTTCGACCCGCGCTGGCTCCGGACCCTCGGCAGCCGGGCCCGCGCGTTCGTCGGCGCGGGCCGGGTCGCGGTCCGGGCGGGCGACACCGCCGGGGCGCGGGAGCGGTTCCGGCAGGCCGCCGCGTCGGCGGCGTCGCTCGGGGTCTACTACGAGTCGGCGCGGGCGGCCGTCGCGATGGCCGGGATCGAACCCGACCCGGAGGCGGCGGCGCGGCTGCTCGGCGCGGCGTCGGCGCTGCGCGGCGCCCTCGACGACGGCGAGTGGCGGACCGTCGCGGACACGGTCCGTTCCACGCTCGGCGACGACGCCTACGACGCCGCGTTCGCGGCCGGCGCGCGGCTGGGGCGCGAGGGGGCGCTGCGGCTGCTCGGGGTCGGCGAGGACGTCATCGCCGCCGCCCCCGTCCTGGCCGGCCCGCCGGTGAGCGAGCGGTGAGGGCGCGGTGAGCGCCGCCGGACAGGCTCGCCCCCATGAACGACGTCCTCATCTCCGGCGCCTCGGTCGCCGGTCCCGCGCTCGCCCACTGGCTCACCCGGCACGGCTACTCCGTCACGATCGTCGAGAAGGCCCCCGAACTCCGTGACGGCGGCTACGCCGTCGACTTCCGGGGCCGCGCCCACCTCACCGTGCTGCGCCGCATGGGCATCCTCGACCAGGTGCACGCCGCGCGCACCGGGCTGGGGCCCTTCACCCTGGTCAACGCCGACGGCGAACCGCTGGTGGAGCTGCCCGGCGACCTGTTCTCCGGCGACATCGAGATCCTGCGCGGCGACCTCGGCCGCATCCTGTACGACCTCACGAAGGACCGCGCCGAGTACCGCTTTGGAGACTCGATCGCCGCGCTGGAGGAGGACGGCGACGGGGTGACGGTCACGTTCGACAGCGGCCCGACGCGCCGCTTCGACCTGGTGATCGGCGCCGACGGGCTGCACTCCAACGTGCGCCGCCTGGCGTTCGGCCCCGAGGAGCGCTTCGTCCGCCACCTCGGCCTCCACACGGCCGTGTTCAGCACGGGCAACCTCCTCGGCCTCGACCACGCGGGCCTCGGCCACAACGCCCCGGGCCGCGTCGTCGGGTTCTACAGCGCCCGCCACGACACCGAGGGCCGCGCCGTCTTCTTCTGGGGCTCCCCGGAGCTGGAGTACGACCGGTACGACACCGCCGCCCAGAAGAGGATCCTCGCCGAACGCTACGCCGACGTCGGCTGGGTCACCCCCCGGCTGCTGGCCGCCCTCGACGACGCCCCCGACTTCTACTTCGACGCCGTCGCCCAGGTCCGCATGGACACCTGGACGCGGGGCCGCGTCGCGCTGGCCGGGGACGCCGCCCACTGCCCGTCGCCGCTGTCGGGCATGGGGACGGGCCTGGCCATGGTCGGCGCGTACGTGCTGGCCGGGGAGCTCGTCGCCGCCGGAGGGGACCACCGCGTCGCGCTGCCGCGCTACGAGCGGGTCATGCGCCCCTACGCGCAGGGCTGCCTGAGGCTGGGCCAGGGCGCGGCGAACTTCATGGTCCCGCCCAACCGCCTCATGAACTGGTTCGTGCGGGCCAACTACCGGGTACTGCCCTACCTGCCGTGGAAGGGCCTGATGGCCCGCGCCGCCCGCAACGCCGCCGAGGGCGTCGACCTGCCCGACCACGGGCTGTGACGCCCCGCGGACCGGCGCGCGGCCGGGGCGGCGGCTACGCCCTCCGCGCCGCGCGCCGGTCCAGCAGCGCGGGCACCAGCGCCGCCGCCATGACGGCCGCCGTCACCGCGAACCCCACCCGGTAGTCGAACCCGCCCGCCACGAACCCGAACCCCACGGCCCCGATCCCGATGCCCGCGTCGTAGGCGAGGTTCCACAACGTGCTGACGGTGTCGAACTCCTCGCGCTCCACGCGTTCGAACATCACCGCCAGGGTCGCGTTCTGCGCGATCCCGAACCCCGCCCCGAACAGCGCCGCCGCCGTCAGCGCCACCACCGGCGCGTCGACCCGCACCAGCAGCGCCAGCCCCGACGCCGCCAGCACCACGCTCGGCACCAGCAGCGCCGCCGACCGCCCGTAACGTCCCGCCGCCCACCGCGCGACCGGCGTGACGCACGACTGCACGAACAGCGCCACCGCCGCCCAGCGCCGCTGCCCCGGGGGCATGGCCAGCGGCAGGAACGTCGACATCACCCCCGAGGCCACCGTCGTCGCCCCGAAGATCAGCGAGGGGCGCAGCAGCCCGGCGTTCCGGATCCCCGCCAGCAGACCGGCGCCGTGCGCGACGCCGTCGAGGTGCCGCGACGGCAGCCCCAGCGCCGCCGGCAACGGCACCAGCGCCACCAGCGCCCCGGCGGCGAACACCGGCTCGTACCCGACGTGCAGCCCCAGCCACACCCCGAGCGGCAGCCCCGCGATCCCGGGCGCGCTGACCACGACCCCGTAGACGCCCAGGACCTCGCTGCGGCGCCCCTCGGGCGCCAGGTCGGCCACCACCGAGGTCGAGACGACGACCACGATCCCCAGCCCCGCCCCGCGCACGAAGCCCAGCGCGAGCACCGGCAGGAACGCCCGCGAGTCCGCCGCCGCCAGCGCCCACAGCCCCAGCGACGGCACCCCCAGCAGGAGCAGCCCCGCCGCCGTCACCGCCCGGGGCCCGAACCGCCGCGTCCACCGGGGCGTCAACGGCTCCGCCAGCACCGTCCCCAGCATCAGCACGCCCGTGGACAGGCCCGCGCCCGCGTCCCCGGCCCCGTTGGCGGACACGAACAGCGGCACCGACGACATCAGCAGGAAGATGCTCGACACGGCCCCCGCCGTGGAGACGAACATCAACGCGAGCGGACGGCCCACCAACCGAGGCCGCCGAACCCCAGCCACCACAACGCCTCCCAGTCCCGACGCCCACCTCAGCCCAGCTTCGGCGAAGACGGCCCGCGGCGGATCGGCCGCATGCCCTATTTCGGGGCCCGGACTTCCGTGGGAGACGTCAGTGGCGGGGCGCGCGGACGGCGCGGACGAGGGTGTCGACCGCGTGCCGGGTCTCGCCCTCGACCTCGACGGGACGCAGGACGCGTTCGGCGCGCTGGATCGTCAGGCCCGACAGCGCGCCGGTCACGCTGTCGGGGGTGTGCAGGATCGCCGGGTCCTGCGGGCCGCCGACGCCGTCGGTCAGGTTCGCGCGGTCGTGGCCCACGAACAGCAGCACGCCGCCGGGGCGCAGCGCGGCGGCGGCCTTGCGCAGCACGTCCGCCATGTCCGCGGCGGGCAGGTGCAGGTAGGCGATCACCACGGCGTCGAAGGCATCCTCCTCCGGGCGCCACGCCGTGATGTCCGCGACGACGGCCTCGACCTCCAGCGACCGCGCCTTCGCCAGCTCACGGGCGCGTTCGACTGCGACGGGGGAGAAGTCCACGGCGGTGACGCTCCAGCCGTGCTCGGCGAGCCACAGGGCGTTGCGGCCCTCCCCGGCCGCCAGGTCCAGCGCCCGGCCGGGCGTCCGCCCGGTGAACTCCTCGGCGACGAACCGGTTCGGCTCGGCGGACCACAGCATCTCCCGCGCGGCGTATCGACTGTCCCAGGCGTTGGCGTCCACGCCGCCATCGTAGACGTCGCCCCCGACGGCACGGGCGGCCCGGTGGCCCTCCGCCAGTGCCGCGATCTTCCGCTTTTCCGAAGACCGCCATCAAGATCACGATATGGTCTGGTTCCTCCAGGGAAAGGGGAAACCTGTGGGTCGTCCATGGTTCCGCGTGTCCGTCGCGCTCGCCGTCACCGCCGCCGCCGTGTCCCTGCCGGGACAGGCGCAGGCGGCCTCCGATCCGCTCGCCGAGAAGCTGCGGCGGACGATCGACGGCCTGCGCTTCCAGGAGGTCCTGGACACCGCGCCGCCCGCCTCACCACAGGCCAAGCGGCTGCCGACCGTGGACCGGGAGCGCCAGACCACCGCCGACGTGCGGCGCCTGGCCGCCACCGCCGCTCCGCAGCCGATCTCCCAGCAGCCGCAGATCGACGCCACCGTCATCGAGCTGGACGGCCGGGGACGGCCCGTCCGGTCCGGCACCGTCCTGATGAGCCCGCTCTACCCGAAGGGCGTCACGGTCCCGGTCGACCGGAACCTCTCCACCACGTCGGTCCGCTGGCGGCAGTGGGACGACAAGGGCTGGTACGCCAACAAGGGCCAGGGCACGATCGACGTGGTCCCGGGACGCGAGAACGCCCCGCTGGACCACATGCTCGCCTACCCCGCCTCGGTCCTGAAGCTGATGGTCAACTTCGGGGTCCTGCGCCTGGTCGACAAGGGCGAGATCACGCTCGACACCGTGTACGACTACCGGCCCGACCCGGTCAGCCCGCTGTGCGGCGGCGCGACCTCCAAGCCGGTCCGCCAGTACATGGACGAGTCGCTGACCTGGTCGTCCAACGGCGCCTCCTGCGCCCTCATCAAGCTCCTGCACGACCGCGGCGCGATCGACCCGCTGAACCGGACGTTCCAGGACCTCGGCCTCCAGACGCTCCAGCTCAAGAACACCAACCCCGCCAACGGCGGCCGCTGGTCCAACTCCGTCACGATGAGCTCGCTGGACACCGCCAAGCTGCTCACCCTGATCAACGGCGCGCCCGGCACGGTCTGGAAGGCCCCGGACGGCACGCCGGTCACCCGCGACGTCCTGTCGGCCGCCTCCCGGGGCTTCTTCCTGGAGAAGCTCTCCCAGCAGGGCTTCAACGACATGCTCTCCTCGGTCAACCGCTGCGGCGCGGACTACCCGGCCCCCGGCATCCCGCACAAGGTCGCCGACCGCTGGATCGGCCCCGACGGCACCGTCACCGTGAACGGCCAGAAGTTCGGCCGCGACGTGCGGCCCTGCAACGCCAAGGCCGAGGTGACGTTCGCGCACAAGACCGGCTGGGTGAACAACTCGGCCGCCGACGCGGGCATCATCCGCTCCATCCGCAAGAACGGCCGCCGGTACATCGTCGCGGTCTTCTCCAACCTCGGCACCCAGTACGTCGACGCGAACCGGCCCGCCGTGGAGCCGGGGACCTACCCGTACTCCTACACCGAGAAGTTCGCGAAGCTCGGCAACCTGATCGACGCCTACGAGAGGCGCCGCGCCTCCTGACGCGAGGTCCGGAAGCGCGCCCGGTACTCCGACGGCAGCACTCCCAGCCGCCGGAGGAACGCCCTCCGCAGGGACTCGTCGCTTCCGAACCCCGCCCGCGCCGCCGCCTCCGCGACCGACTCCCCGGCGTCCAGCGACGCCTGGGCGGCCTCCACCCGCACCGCCTCGACGTAGGCGGCGGGCGTGCCGCCGACGTGCTCGCGGAACAGCCGGGTCAGGTGCCGGGCGCTGACGCCGGCCCGCGCCGCCATCGCCACCGCCGAGTGGTCGGCGGCCGGGTCGGCGACCACGGCGTCCACCGCCGCCCGCAGCGGCCCGCTCCGGGGCCGGGGGGTGCGCGCCGCCACCGAGAACTGCGACTGCCCGCCCGGCCGTTGCAGGAACACGACGAGGTCCCGCGCCACCTCCCGCGCCAGGTCCGCGCCGTGGTCCTCCTCCACCATCGCCAGCGCCAGGTCGATCCCGGCCGTGACCCCGGCCGAGGTCAGCACCCCCCGGTCCCGCACGTAGATCGCGTCCGGTTCGACGGCGACCCCGGGATGCAGCCGCGCCAGCAACCCGGCGTACCGCCAGTGGGTCGTGGCCCGCCGCCCCTCCAGCACCCCGGCCGCCGCCAGCACGAACGCCCCCGTGCACACCGACGCGACCCGCCGCACGCGGGGAGCCGCCTCCCGCACCGCCGCCAGCAGCCCCTCCGGCAGCGCGTGCCGGGGCAGGTCCGGCCCGCCCGGCACCACCAGCGTGTCCGCCTCGGGCACGCCGCGCACGGTCACCAGCCGCGTCCCGGCGGCCGTGCCGACCTCGCCCCCGTCCGGGGAGCACAGCACCGTCTCGTACGCCGCGCCCAGCCGCCCCGCCGTGCCGAACACCTCCAGCGGGGCCGTGACGTCCATCAGCCGCACACCCGCGTACGCCAGGACCGCGATCCTCATCCCGCCACGCTAACCGCCCCGCATGTCCGGATGTGCGGGATTCCTGGCCGGACGGACACGGCGCGGCGGCGGCCGCCCCGGCATGCTCGACGCCATGGACACGACCCGACGACCGCCGTTCCCGCCGTTCACCGAGGAGACCGCCCGCGCGAAGGTCCAGGCCGCCGAGGACGCCTGGAACACCCGCGACCCCGAACGCGTCGCCCTCGCCTACACCCCCGACTCGGTCTGGCGGAACCGCGACCGGTTCCTCCGGGGCCGCGACGAGATCGTGAGGTTCCTGACCGCCAAGTGGGAGCGCGAGCGGGACTACGCCCTGCGCAAGGAGCTGTGGGCCTTCACCGACGACCGCATCGCCGTCCGCTTCCAGTACGAGTGGCACGACGACGCGGGCCAGTGGTGGCGCAGCTACGGCAACGAGCTGTGGGAGTTCGACGGCGACGGCCTGATGCGCCGCCGCGAGGCCAGCATCAACGACGTCCCGATCACCGACGCCGAGCGCCGCGTCAGGGGTCCCCGCCCGCCGGAGGAGCACGGCGCGTCGATCCCCCTGCGCTGACCGGTCAGCGCAGGTGGGCGGCCTTGAGCGCCATGTGCAGCAGCAGCCGGTCCGCCCCGGAGTCGAGGTCCAGGCCCGTCAGCTCCTCGATCCGCGACAGCCGGTAGTAGAGGGTCTGGCGGTGGACGTTCAGCGCGGCGGCCGTGCGCTGGGCGTTCCCCGCCTGGTCCAGGTAGGTCTCGGCGGTCAGCCGCAGCGGCGCGTTCTTCGGGTCCAGCAGCGGTGCGACCGCCGGGTCGCCGTCCGACAGCTCCGTCAGCATCCGGTACGGCCCCAGCGCGTCCCACGCCGCCACCGGCCCCGCGCCCGGAACGTCCCGCGCCACCCGCAGCGCCGCCCGCGCCTGCCGGACCGCCTCCCGCACCCGCCCCAGGTCCCGGCCCAGCCCGCTGACCCCGACCGCCCCGGCCCGCGCCGCGATCCGCGCCGCCTGGGCCCTCCCCTCCGCCAGGTCCCGCACGGGCGCCAGCAGCACGTCCCGCGTCGCGATCATCCCGTACGGCGCGGGCCGCAGCTCGCCGCCCACCACCATGACCACGAACGGGGAGGCCGCCACGGCGTGGTCGGCCAGCAGGGAACGCCCCTCGGCGCGCTCGGCCTCCGCCTCCGCCAGCAGCAGCCCCAGCGCCCGCGACGGCCGCCCCTGCTCGGCCAGCAGCGCCCCCGCCGCGTCGGCCAGCCGCATGGCCTCCGCCAGCCGGGGGTCGTCGAGCCCGATCGCGCCCTCGTCCAGCAGCCACAGGTACCCGTAGGTCACGCCCGCGTCCCGCGCGGGCAGGCACAGCCGGGCCAGCACCCCGGTCCTCGGATCGTGCGGGGTCCGCACCGGCCCGGCGGCCCGCGCGATCCCGAAGCTCTCGAACCAGGCCCGCACGCCGGCGGGCGAGCTGCGGCGCAGGATCGACCCGGTCCGCACCGCGTCCAGATCGCCCTCCTGCGCCGCGAAGGCGATCAGCCGGAAGTCGCGGTCCTCCAGCGTCGCCGGGGCCGCCAGCAGCGCCGAGACCTCGTCGACGAGCGCCTGGAAGTCGCCTTCATACACATGTACAAGTATGTTCCGCCCGTTGTCGCTGTCCCGGCACCGCCACGCCTCCCTACCGTCGGGGACGGAAGAAGGAGGTGCCCGATGCTCGGTCCCGTTCTGTTGGTCGCGTCCCGCAGCGACGCGATGCGCAAGCTGGTCGCCGGCGCGCCCGTCACCCGGCCCGTCGTGGACCGGTTCGTCGCGGGCGAGACGCTGGCCGACGCCCTGACGGCGGTCCGTTCGCTGACCGGCGACGGCATCGAGGTCACCCTCGACCACCTCGGCGAGGACATCACCTCCGCCGCCGAGGCCCGCGCCACCCGCGACGCCTACCTCCGCCTGCTGGAGGCCCTGGCCGGGGAGGGCCTGGGCACCCGGGCCGAGGTGTCGGTGAAGCTGTCGGCGTTCGGCCAGGCCCTCCCGACCGGCGGCGACGACCTGGCCTACGAGGGCGCGCGCCGCGTCGCCGAGGCCGCCCGCGCCGCCGGGACCACCGTCACCCTGGACATGGAGGACCACACCACCGTCGACTCCACCCTCGGCATCCTCGCCAAGCTGCGCGAGGAGTACCCCGAGACCGGCGCGGTGCTCCAGTCCTACCTGTTCCGCACCGAGGACGACGCCCGCGCGCTGGCCACCGAGGGCTCCCGCGTCCGCCTGGTCAAGGGCGCCTACCGCGAGCCCGCCACGGTCGCCCACCAGGACAAGGCCGAGGTCGACCGCGCCTACGTCCGCTGCCTGAAGATCCTCATGGCGGGCCGGGGCTACCCGATGATCGGCTCGCACGACCCGCGCCTGATCCAGATCGCCCGGGAACTGGCCACCCGCCACGGCCGCAAGCCCGGCGACTACGAGTTCCAGATGCTCTACGGCATCCGCACCGACGAGCAGCACCGCCTGACCGGGCAGGGCCACCGCGTCCGCGCCTACATCCCTTACGGCGCCGACTGGTACGGGTACTTCATGCGCCGGTTGGCCGAGAGGCCGGCGAACCTGACGTTCTTCCTGCGCTCCTTCCTGCCCTCCAGGTAACGGACTTCGTCCGGCGTACAACGGCGTGCGCCGGGCGGGACCCCGTCCGGGACCGGCCGTGCGAAAAGACCCTTGTGTCCGCGCGGCCGGTCCTGTCATCATCCAGGACATGATCGATGGAAAGGCGGCCGGCGAAGTCACCCGGTGACCCGCCCGGCGAAGCCGCGTGAGCGCGGCGCACGAGTTCCCGTCCCATCCCCGATCGACCGCTGGCATGAGGCCGCGGCGATCCGCGACGAGTGGCTGACCGAAGCCCTCTCCACGCGACCGGCGGACCGTTCCGCGGCGGAAGCCGCGATCGGCGGCCTGTACGCCCTGGTCGGCAGGGAGCCCCCGGACTTCGTCTGGGTGGACTCGCCCGCCGCCGCGCTGAACGCCCTCCCTCCCGACCCGCCGCCCCGCCTGAACGCGGACTTCCTGCGCACGGACCCCGGCGGCTGGCCGGTGGCGCTGCTGCTGGCCAACCTGGTCTCCGACCTGCGCGCGGGCCTGGACGCCCGCCGTCGGCGGGCCCGGCGGAGCCGGTGGTACCGGCCCCCGGAGGGCAGCACGGCGGAAGAGCTGCTGGCCGACGGCGAGGACCTGCCCAGCGTTCTCCGCTGGATGTTCCACGAACCGCTCCGGGCCTCCGTCCTCGACTCGCTGCGGAACCACATCCGCGCGGTGCTCGGCAACGAACGCGGCGACCTGCCCTGGAGCGGCCAGCACGACGCGCACTGGGTCGCCGGGTTCGACGTCCACCGGCGGCTCGGCATGGCGCGCTACCGCGGGCCGGACGAGGCCCAGCTCGACCTGTGGGCGGCGCTGGCGCGTTCCTGCGGCTGGTGGTGGCCATACGACGAGGTCTGCGTCGTCACCGAACGCCCCGCCGAGATCCACGCCGAACCCGGGCCGGGCCGCCCCGACGGCGAGATCCGGCTCCACAACCCCGACGGACCGGCCCTGCGTTACCGCGACGACTGGGCCCTGTACTTCTGGAACGGCACCCGCGTCCCGGCCTGGGTCGTCACCGACCCGGACCCGGCGCGCGTCGCCGCCGAGCCGAACATCGAGGTGCGCCGCTGCGCCATCGAGAAGATCGGCTGGGAGGCGTACATCGAACGCGGCGGCCTGCGCCTGCTCGCGACCGCCCCCGACCCCGGCAATCCCGGCTGCGAACTGCGGCTCTACGAACAGCCCGGCACCGGCCCGGCCTCGTTCACGAACATCCTGCTCGCCGTCAACGGCTCCGTCGAGCGCGACGGGCGCCGCCGCCGCTACGGCCTGAACGTCCCCACCTTCCTCGACGATCCGGTGGCCGCCGCGGCCTGGTCCTACGGGCTGGACGCCGCCCAGTACGCCACCCTCGTCCGACGTACCTGAACAGGTGATGCGCATGACCACCCTCACGCTTTCCGACCTGACCGCCCGCACCGGCCTCGACGTCCTGGACCACCTGGAGCGGGACGTCACCATCCCCGTCACCGGCGGCCTCCAGGCCCAGGGCGACCTGCTCGTCATCCCCCTGGCCATGCTCGGGAAGGCCGTCTCGATCGACTCGTGGGCGTCCTGGCTGGAGGTGCCCGCCGACGGCGTCGAGGTGCTGCGCGGCGCCGCCGGAGGCAACCCGCACACCCTCGTCGCCGAGCCCGGCGCCTGCGAGTGGACGACGAACCTGGCCGACACGACGCGCCTGGCCATCGGCGCGTTCCGCACCACGGCCCCGGCCTACCTGCTGCATCCCGAGCACGGCGGGTCGGGCATCGCGCCCGGCACCTACGTGATCCGCCGCCAGCGCGAGCGCGGGATGGCGCCCACGCCGTTCTCCGGCGTGCGCACCGGCGGCGTCCGCTTCATCGCCGACTGAACGCGGCGGACCCCGCCACGCGTCGGGGGCGTGGCGGGGTCTCGCCCGGTGGCCCGGGGCCTGTTTCAAAGTGGGCCTCAGCCACGCGCGAGCGCGTGACCTGACCTGCGGGGCCGACGCCGGAGGCGAGGGTCCGCAGGTCTGATCGCGGAGCGATGTCGCGCTCGCCAAGACCTGGTGAGGTGCGAGCCCCCGGGGCGAGCGCCGTAAGCCAGGGCTTTTGGAACACGACCTACTCGCGGACGCCGAGCCCCTCCACCGGCGCGGACCGCAGCGCGGCCCGCGCCGGGAGGGCGGCGGCCAGCAGCGCCAGCAGCCCGGCCCCGCCGACGATCCCCAGGTAGCCGAGGACCGGGACGTGCGGGGTGGCGGTCCCGGTCATGCCGGAGCTGTAGGCGACCAGCGTCACCAGCGCGACCAGCGTCCCGAGCACCGCCGCGACCAGCACGACCACCAGCGTCTCCAGCCGCACCATCCGCAGCACCTGCCGTCGCGTCGCGCCGACCAGGCGCAGCAGCGCCAGCTCCCGGGAGCGGCCCGCGACGGCCATGGCCAGGGTGTTCACCATCGTGATCGCGGCGAACGCGACGATCAGTCCGAGCGCCAGCCGGTTGACCGCGCCGCCGTCCCTGCGTTCCACGGCCGCGGCCCGGTCCCGCACCGGCGCCCCCGCGGCGGCGGCCAGCGCGTCCCGCGACACGCCCGGCGCGGCGACCAGCACCGTGCTCAGCGGGGCGTCCACGTGCGCGGCGACCAGCGCGTGCGGCAGCGTCAGGTCCCCGAACCCGAGCCCCCGCCGGTAGACGGCCACGACCCGCAGCGTGACCGGCGTCCCGTCGGCCATGGAGAACGACACCCGGTCGCCGACCTTCATGCCGATGCCCTCGCGGGCGGCCATGGTCCCGTTCCCCAGCTCCGCCAGCGACCCGGACGTCACGCCGAGGTCCATGGTCGCGTCCAGCCCCTCGGCCGTCACGCCCTGCACGCCGTAGGGGCTGTTGATCGCCCGCACCCGCGTGTGCAGCACCTCGGTCGCGGCCCGCACGCCCGGCACCCGCCGCACGGCCTCGGCCGCCCGTCCCGGCACGCCGGGGCCGATCACGTGGGTGGCGAGGGTGCCCTCCCTCGCCTGCCGTTCGCCCGCGCCCGTCAGCGTCGTCTCGGCGAACAGCAGCGTCGAGGACAGCGCGATCATCAGCGTGAGCGGCGCGACCACCGGGGCGAGGCGGCGCGCGCCCGCCCGCAGGTTCAGCGACGCGAGCCCGCCCGTTCCCGGCAGCGGGGCCAGCGCCAGCGCGGGCGGCCCCAGCACGACCCGGGCGAGCACCGGGCCCAGCAGCGTCACCGCCGTCGTCCACGCCAGCGCGGTCAGCGGCGTCAGCGGCCCGGCCGCCGCGTCGGTGCGCACCGACGCCAGCACGCCCGTCAGCACCGCGCCCACCGCCAGCGCGACCACGCCGCCGGCGACCCGCGCCCACGGCACGCGCGTCACCGCGCCCGACGCCTCGCCCAGGGCCTCCACC
>NZ_BCQR01000171.1 GCF_001552175.1 Actinomadura kijaniata NBRC 14229 | reverse complement strand
GCGGGCGGGGAGCGAGTGGTTCGACGAGCTCTGGCGTGCCGGGCGCTCCAGCACCCTGCGCGCCGGCACCACGACCATCGAGCATCCGGAGCTGGGCCTTCTCACCCTCGACTGCGACATGCTCCTGGTGCCGGAGGCCGACCAGACCCTCGTGGTCTACTCGGCCCCTCCCGGCACGCGCGCGGCCACCGCGCTGGACCTCCTGCGCGTCACCGGCGCCGAGCAGTTCGCCTGACGGCCCGGCCCCGCCGTCGGGCGGCGGCGGGGCGTCACTGCTCGGAGGGGAGTTCGAAGTCGCTCTTGGCCAGCTCCTCGATGTTGACGTCCTTGAAGGTGACCACCCGGACGTTCTTGACGAAGCGGGCCGGGCGGTACATGTCCCAGACCCACGCGTCCTGCATCGTGACCTCGAAGAAGACCTCGCCGGTGTCGCCGCCGCGCACCTGGAGGTCCACCGAGTTGGTCAGGTAGAAGCGACGCTCGGTCTCCACCACGTAGCCGAACAGCCCGACGACGTCCCGGTACTCGCGGTAGAGCTGGAGCTCCATCTCGGTCTCGTACTTCTCGAGATCCTCAGCACTCATGTGCGCGCCCTTTCCGTCCGGCCCACGCCCGGGACCCGCGCGGCCGGGGTCCCGGTGCCCTCCCCCGGGGCCACCGTTCCATTGTCGCGCAAGGCCCGTCCGACATTGACATAGGAGAAGCGGTGCTCGGCGCACGGCCCGTGCTCGGCCAGCGCCGCCGAATGCTCCCTGGTGATGTATCCCTTGTGCACGTCGAAGCCGTACCGGGGGTGCCGCCCGTGCAGCTCCACCATGATCCGGTCACGGGTCACCTTCGCGATCACCGAGGCGGCGGCGACGCACGCGGCGACCCGGTCCCCCTTGATCATCGCGAGGGAGGGCACGGTCAGGCCCGGCACGGGGAAGCCGTCGCTGAGCACGTACCCCGGCCGTTCCTCCAGCAGGGCCAGGGCCCGCCGCATCCCGGTGATGTTGCAGCGGTGCACCCCGACCCGGTCGATGTCGTGGCTCGGGATCACCACCGCGCTCCACGCCTGCGCGCGTTCCACGATCTCGGCGTAGACCGCCTCCCTCCGGGCGGGGGTGAGCAGCTTGGAATCGCCGAGGCCGGGAACGCGGCGGCGCGCGCCGGTGCCCAGGATCACCGCGGCGACGACCAGCGGGCCCGCGCACGCCCCGCGGCCCGCCTCGTCGACGCCCGCGACCGGCCCGAGCCCGGCGTGCTCCAGGGCGCGCTCGTAGGCGTACAGCCCGGCGTCACGGCGCGGCGTGAAACGGAGCGGACGACCCTTCATGCACCGCAGCGTACGTGCCCACCACCGTCCGATGTGCCATGGTTCTCCGGATCCACCGCCGTGTGCGGCGTTCCGCCCCCGGGAAACGGCGCGCCCCGGCGCGCGGGTCGCGCAGCCGGGGCGTCGGAGCCGGGCGGAAGCCCGTCAGTCGCCGCGCAGGCGCAGGCGGACCCGGCGGGTCAGCCAGGTCAGGGGAAGGGCCCCCGCGAAGCCCAGCGCCAGCGGCGTGACCGGGGTCAGGGCCGCCGCCGCCTTCAGGGCGGGCTGCTTGAAGGTGCCGGGGATCGGCAGCGTGTCGACGCGGTTGAACGGCCACACGATCACGAACGCCCGGCCGATCACCTTGTCCACCGGGATCGTGCCCCCGCCGGGGTCGCCGCGGTGGGAGCGGGAGTCGTAGGACAGCGAGCGGTGGTCGCCCATCACCCACAGCTGCCCCTCCTTCACGGTCACCTTGAACCGCTCGTTGGAGGGCTTGTCCTGCTCGCGGGTCACCGGGTCCGTGAAGATGTAGGACTTCTCGTCCAGCGGGTGGCCGTTGACGGTCACGCGGCCGCCCGCGTCGCAGCACTCGACGGTGTCGCCGGGGATGCCGATGACCCGCTTGATGTAGTCCTTCTCGTTGGGGGCCACGCCGAACAGCGTGCCGACGGCGCGCAGCGCCTTGGACACGGGGTTGGTCGGCTCGGGAACCTCGGCCTCGGGGTCCCAGGAGTCCAGGCCGTTGAAGACGATGATGTCGCCGCGCGCCACGTCCCGGGTGTGGTAGACGATCTTGTTGACCAGCACCCGGTCGCCGATCTGCAGGGTGTTCTCCATCGAGCCGGAGGGGATGTAGAACGCCTGCACCGCGAACATCTTGATGACCAGCGCGAGCACCAGCGCCACGCCGATCAGGAGGGGCAGTTCCTTCCAGAACGAGCCCTGTTTCTTCTTCTTGCCCTTGGCGTCGTCGGCGGCGGTGTCCTCACCGGAGGTCACGGTCTGCTTCTCTTCGGGCACCGCGCCCTCGGCTTCGGAACGCACGTCTCTCCGATCGTCCTCGTCTGTCATCGAAGGGCAAGCCTATCGGCGGCGGGCCCTTCGCACCCTGTGCACAAGCGTGTCGCGGGCAGTTCCCCACCGCAACGGGCAACGCCCCGGGAACCGTGCGGGGTTCCCGGGGCGTCGGAGCGGTCGGTGGAGCCGACGGGCTCAGAAGTCGCGCTTCTCCTTGATGCGGGCGGCCTTGCCGCGCAGGTTGCGCAGGTAGTACAGCTTGGCGCGGCGGACGTCACCGCGGGTGACGACCTCGAGCTTCTCGATGTGCGGGCTGTTCAGCGGCCAGGTGCGCTCGACGCCGTAGCCGCCCTTGCTGACCTTGCGGACGGTGAAGGTCTCGCGGGCGCCACCGCCCTGACGACGGATCACCACGCCCTCGAAGACCTGGACACGGGTGACCTTGCCCTCGGTGATGCGGGCGTGCACCCGCACCGTGTCACCGGGACGGAAGTCCGGGTGGTCGGTGCGCAGCGCGGCCTGCTCGATCTCCTGGATCAGGGTGTGCATGGCGTTCCTCAACTGGATGGAGCGCGGACGTCGAGAGGCCCCGGAAGAACGGGCAGAGGGGGCGTCGCGCCGCGCGAGTGGATCTTCAAGTCGGTGTGTCGCACGCAGGCGTGCGTGTACGCGACAACGCTTCAGTGTGCCATATCTTCGCCGTCAACCGGAAAACCGGCCTCGGCGAGGACCTTGCGGTCGTGCTTGTCGAGGGTGGCCGGATCGAGCCTGGCCAGCAGCTCGGGGCGGTGCGCGGCGGTGCGGCGCAGCGCCTCGTCGCGGCGCCAGCGGGCGATGGCGCCGTGGTTGCCCGACAGCAGGACGTCGGGGACGGCGCGCTCGCGCCAGACCGGCGGCTTGGTGTAGACGGGCCCCTCCAGCAGGGACTCCATCGCGCCGGGGGCGAACGAGTCGTCGGTGACGGACTCGCGGTTGCCCAGCACGCCGGGGACGAGACGGCTGATCGCCTCGATCATGACCAGCACGGCGACCTCGCCGCCCGCCAGCACGAAGTCGCCGAGGCTGACCTCGTCGACCGGCATGCGGGTGGCGGCCTCGTCGTAGACGCGCCGGTCGATGCCCTCGTAGCGACCGCAGGCGAACACCAGCCACGGACGCGCCGCGTACTCGGCGGCCATGGCCTGGGTGAACGGGCGTCCGCTCGGGGTGGGGACCACCAGCCGCGGCGTGGCCTCGGCGGTGGGCGGGGCGACGGCGTCCAGGGCCTCGCCCCACGGTTCGGGCTTCATGACCATGCCGGGACCGCCGCCGTAGGGGGTGTCGTCGACGGTGCGGTGCCGGTCGTGGGTCCAGGACCGCAGGTCGTGCACCGACACGTCGAGCAGCCCGGCGCGGCGGGCCTTGCCCAGCAGGGAGACCTCCAGCGGAGCGAAGTACTCCGGGAAGATCGTGATGATGTCGAGTCTCATGATCCGTCGTCGAGCAGGCCCGGCGGCGGGTCGACGACGAGCCGTCCGCCCGCGACGTCCACCTCGGGGACGAGCGCGGCGACGAACGGGACCAGCACCTCTTCCCCGGTCTCCCGGTGGATCACCAGGAGGTCCTGGGCGTGGTGCCGGACCTCGGTGACGGTGCCGACCGGTTCTCCGGCGACGGTGACCACCGCGAGCCCGATCAGTTCCAGGTCGTGGAAGTCGTCGGGGTCGTCGGAGGCGTAGAGGTCGTCGGGGTCGACGACGAGCCAGGTGCCGCGCAGGTTCTCCGCGGCGGTGCGGTCGTCGACCCCGGCGAAGCGCACGAGCAGGCGGCCCGAGTGCCAACGGGCCTTCTCGACGGTCAGCGGACCGGTGGACGCCGGGTCGGTGGCCAGCACCGTGCCCGGCGCGAACCGGAGGTCCGGATCGTCGGTGCGGACGTCGATGGCCAGTTCGCCGCGGACCCCGTGGGCCCGCCCGATCCGGCCGACGACGATCCGCTGATCGTTCGCCTCGGTCATGGCCGGCCCGCCCGGGGGTCGGGGCCGGCGCCCTGGTCCGAGACGCCCCGGTCCGCGACGGCGGACCCCGCGGGCGCGGTGGCCCGCTGTGTGAACCGGGGTGCCACGGTCAGCGGACCTCGTTGACGTCGAGCAGGTCGACGCGCACGTACCGGCCACCCGACAGGGCGCTGATCACGGTGCGCAGGGCCTTGGCGGTACGACCGCTGCGGCCGATGACCTTGCCGAGGTCGTCGGGGTGCACGCGCACCTCAAGAACCCGGCCGCCCCTGATCCGACGGGCGCGCACCCGGACGTCGTCCGGGTGCTCGACGATCCCGCGGACCAGGTGCTCGAGCGCTTCTTCGAGCACGTCAGCCCTCGCTCTTGGCTTCGTCGTCGGCGGCGGCGGCCTCGTCGGCCTTCTTCGGCTCGGACTTCTTGGCCTTGGACTTGGTCGCCGGGGCGTCGGCCGGGGCGTCGCCCATCGACTCCTTGACGGCGGCCTCGAAGACGGCCTTGCGGTCGGCCTTGGGCTCGGCGACCTTCAGGGTGCCCTCGGCGCCCGGCTCGCCCTTGAACTTCTGCCAGTCGCCGGTGATCTTGAGGAGGTTCAGCACCGGCTCGGTCGGCTGCGCGCCGACGCTCAGCCAGTACTGCGCCCGCTCGGAGTCGATCTGGATGAGCGAGGGCTCCTGCTTGGGCTGGTAGAGCCCGATCTCCTCGATGGCCCGGCCGTCACGCTTGGTGCGGGCATCGGCGACGACGATCCGGTACTGCGGGTTCCGGATCTTCCCCAGACGCTTGAGCTTGATCTTGACTGCCACGGGTGTGGTGTACTCCAGACTTCATTACAGGGTGAACGGCGCCGCGGCCAGGTGGGGAACACCGGCTCCCGGGCGTTCGATGGACTCCGGCCGCTCAGGACGAGAGAGGGCGCCTGGCGATTCCGGGGTTTCCAGCGTGCCATTCTGCCAGACGATCGCGGAAAAAGCGCAATCGTGCGGTGACACGCGGCCACCCGTGCCCGGAACGCGTTCCGGGCACTCCTCCATTCCCGTTCCGGGCGTGCCGTCACGGGCGGCGCGCCCGCGCGGGAGCACTCGGGAACGCCCGGGAACGCGGGCGGCCGCGGTCACCCGGGGTGCCGCGGCCGCCGTCACACGTCTTGCTTGCCTTACTTGTCCTTCTTCTTCCGGCTCTGGAGCTTGTCCAGGTCGGGCATCTGGAAGCCCGGCGGGAGCTGACCGGCCAGGCCGGGCGGGAGCTGGCCGCCGAGACCCGGGGGCAGCCCCTGGGGCACCCCGTCGACCGCGGGCTGCTCGGCGCGCTGGTTGCCCATGGCGCGCTTGCGCGGGTCGCCGCTGCGCTGCTTGCCCTTCTTCTTGGCCGCCTTGACCTGCTTCTTGGCGTTGCGGCGGGCCGGCGAGCCGGGCAGGCCCATGCCGCCCGCCATGGCGCGGACCATCTTCTGGGCCTCGAAGAACCGGGTGACCAGGGCGCTGACCTCGCCGACCTGGACGCCGGAGCCGCGGGCGATGCGGGCGCGGCGCGAACCGTTGATGATCTTGGGGTTGCTCCGCTCGTCCGGCGTCATCGACCGGATGATCGCCGCCACGCGGTCCAGGTCCTTGTCGTCGATCTGCTTGATCTGGTCGCGGACCTGGCCCATGCCCGGCATCATGCCGAGCAGGTTCCCGATCGGGCCGAGCTTGCGGATCATCATCATCTGCTCGAGGAAGTCCTCGAGCGTGAAGTCCTCGCCCGACGCGAACTTGGTGGTCATCTTCTCGGCCTGCTGGGCGTCGAACGCCTGCTCGGCCTGCTCGATCAGGGTGAGGATGTCACCCATGTCGAGGATGCGCCCGGCCATCCGGTCGGGATGGAAGACGTTGAAGTCCTCCAGCTTCTCGCCGGTGGAGGCGAACATGATCGGGCGGCCGGTGATGTGCCGCACCGACAGCGCGGCGCCGCCGCGCGCGTCGCCGTCGAGCTTGGTGAGCACCACGCCGTCGAAGCCGACGCCGTCCATGAACGCCTGCGCGGTGTTGACCGCGTCCTGGCCGACCATGGCGTCCACGACGAACAGCACCTCGTCGGGGCGGACGGCGTCGCGGATGTCGATGGCCTGCTGCATCATCTCGGCGTCGATGCCCAGGCGGCCCGCGGTGTCGATGATGACCACGTCGTGCAGGGCGCGCCGGGCCTCGTCGATGGAGTCGCGGGCGACGTTCACCGGGTCGCCGACGCCGCTGCCGGGCTCGGGCGCGAACACCGGGACGCCGGCGCGCTCGCCGACGACCTGGAGCTGCTGGACGGCGTTGGGGCGCTGGAGGTCGGCGGCGACCAGCAGCGGGGTGTGGCCCTCCTGCTTCAGCCAGCGGGCCAGCTTGCCCGCCAGGGTGGTCTTACCGGCGCCCTGCAGGCCCGCCAGCATGATCACGGTGGGCGCGGTCTTGGCGAACCGGATGTGCCGGGTCTCGCCACCGAGGATCTGGATGAGCTCCTCGTTGACGATCTTGACGACCTGCTGGGCCGGGTTCAGCGCCTGGGAGACCTCCGCGCCGGTGGCGCGCTCCTTGACGTGCGCGATGAAGTCCTTGACCACGGGCAACGCCACGTCGGCCTCAAGCAGGGCGACGCGGATCTCGCGGGCCGTCGCGTTGATGTCGGCCTCGGAGAGCCGGCCCTTGCTGCGCAGCGACGAGAAGACCGTCGTCAACCGATCGGAGAGCGTCTCGAACACGTTGTCTGGACCCGTCCTAGGAAGCTTCAGAATCGCCTATCAGAGTATCGGGCCGAACGACCGTAGCGGAGCGAGGATCGTCCCGGGGTCTCAGAAGCGTCGGACGAGAAGGTCGATGTAGACGAGGTTGACGGCGGTGTGGACGGCGATCGGGACCCAGATGTTGCGGTAGCGGGACCACAGGTAGCCCTGCATGACCCCGAACAGTCCCTGGTAGGCCACGACCGTGGCCAGTCCCTCGGGAACGGCGCCGGCGCGGATGTGGGTGACGTGCATCGCCGCGAACAGCAGCGACGAGATCATGATCGCGGGCCAGCGGCCGTGGCGGGCCTCCAGGCGGGTCTGGAGCCATCCCCGGTAGAAGATCTCCTCCAGCACGCTCGCCGTGAGGAAGGTGACCAGTGAGGCGACGGCGAGGGTGACGGGGTCGGGCAGGTCCTGGGTGAGGGGCGGGGCGAGCGGTCCCACCTGGGAGAGCAGGAACCAGGCCGCCGCCGCCGGGATCGGGGCCAGCCAGGTGACCGGCGCGGGGAACGCCCGCGCCTTCGGGCCGCCGTTCCGGAGCAGCCGCAGGGCCAGAACGGGCAGCGCCAGCAGCACGAGGGCCTTGACCAGGGGGTACAGGTCGTTCCTGGGCAGCACGGTGAGCAGCAGCGGGAACGCCACGGCGGCGCCGATCATCGCCCATGTCTCCCGGGCGAGCCGCCGGTCGGGGAGCCCTGCCAGCGGGACCGGGGGTGTCACGGCGGGCGGGACCAGGCGGGTCAGGAGCAGGGCGGCGAGCGGGGGCAGCACCGCCGCCCACAGGGAGACCCTGGCCGCTCCGTCGTCGGCCGACGCGCCGATCCGCGTCGTGCCGGTGAGCAGGAGCCAGGCGAAGGCCAGGGCGTACACGGCGATGCCCGCCGCCAGAATCGCCCGTGACGAGGTCGTGCGGCTTTCCGAGATCACAGGTCAAGCGTGGCCGGTCGCCGGCGTCCGAGCCTCCGCCGCGGGAACGGAGTCGGTGTCCTTCCTTCTGTGTACGCGCGGCTCGTCCCGGCGTACCCCGGGGCTGGTCAGGCCAGGGCCGCCAGGACCTCCCGGCGGACCTCGGCGAGGGCTCCGGGGTCGGTCAGGGGGGCGCCCTCGGCGTCCACCACGTAGAAGACGTCGACGACCTCCGCGCCCAGCGTGTCCACCTGCGCGCCCCGCACCTGCAGCCCGCACGAGCCCAGCGCCTGGCCGATGCGCCACAGCAGGCCGGGGCGGTCGTGGGCGCGGACCTCCACCACCGTCGCGGTGTGCGAGGCGTCGTCCACGATCGTGACGCGGGGCGGCGGGGCCGGGGCGCCGGGCCGGGGGCGGACCGACCGGGCGCGGCGGTCCAGGCGGGCCGCGACGTCCAGGCGGTCGGCCAGCATCAGGCGCAGGTCGGCTTCCAGGGCGGCCGGGTCCGGCGGGGTGCCGTACTCGGGGACCGCCGTGAAGTCCAGGACCGCCGTGGGCGTCTCCTGCGCCGTCATGGAACGCGCCGTCTTCACCGCCAGGCGGTGCAGCGCCAGCACGCCCGCCGCCCGCCACAGCAGGCCGGGACGGTCGGGCGCGGCGATCGTGACGCGGGGGCCCGCCACGCGGACGGCCGCGCCGTCGTAGCGGGCCAGGGACAGGTGCTCGGAGTCCGGGAGCGGCGGGGGCGGGGGCGTGCCGCCCGCCAGCGCGGCGGTGGCGCGGCGCGCCAGCTCGGTGACCTGCCGGGCCTTCCAGCCGCCCCACGCGGCGGGACCGGTGGCCTGGCCGTCGGCGGCGGCCAGGGCCGCCAGCAGCTCCACGAGCTCGCGTTCGCGGCCGGGGACGTCCGCGACGGCCGCGGTGACGGTCGCCACGGTCACCGGGTCGTCGAGGTCGCGGCGGGTCGCGGTCTCGGGCAGCAGCAGGTGGTGGCGGACCAGGGCCTCCAGGACCGCGACGTCGCCGGGCGGGAAGCCCAGGCGCGTCCCCAGGTCGCGGGCCACCGCCGCGCCGACCGTGGAGTGGTCGCCGGGCCAGCCCTTGCCGATGTCGTGCAGCAGCGCGCCGACCAGCAGCAGGTCGGGGCGGGCGACCTCGCGGGTGAGGGCGGCGGCCCCGGCGGCGGCCTCGACCAGGTGGCGGTCCACGGTGAAGCGGTGGAACGGGTTGCGCTGTGGCCGGTTGCGGACGCGTTCCCAGTCGGGCAGCAGCCGGACGATCAGCCCGGCCTGGTCCAGGGCCTCCCACACGCCGATCGCGGGCGGTCCCGCGCCCAGCAGCGCCACCAGCGCGTCGCGGGCCCCGGCGGGCCAGCGGGGGCCGGGCAGCGCGGCGTGCCCGGCCAGGCGCTCCACGGTGGCGGGGGCGAGGGGCAGGTCCGCCTGGGCGGCCGCGGCGGCCACGCGCAGGACCAGGGACGGGTCGTCCAGGTCCGCGCCGCGCGCCAGGACGACCTCGCCCTCCTGCTCGACCGCGCCGTCGCCGACCGGGCGGCGCTCGACGGCGCGGGAGGCGGCGCGGCGGGGGCGGCAGAAGCGCTCGACGCGCCGCCACGACTGGTCGCCCGCGTGGGTGACCGTGCGGGCGGCCTCGGCGGTCAGGCGCATCAGCACGTCGCCGTCCATCAGGCCGAGGGCGTGCGCGACGGACTCCTGCTCCTGGAGGACGAGGCGGTCGGCGGCGCGGCCGGTGGCGTCGTGCAGCGCGTGCCGGACGTCCAGCAGCAGGTCGTGGGCGGCGCGCACGCGCGCGTCGGGCGCGGACGCCACCCAGGACGCGGCCACGGCCTGCATGACGTGCACGTCGCGCAGCCCGCCGTGGGCGTCCTTGAGGTCGGGTTCGAGGAGGAACGCCAGCTCGCCCTGCTTCTCCCAGCGTTCGCGGCTCATCTCCGCCAGCTCGGCCAGGCGGCGGCGGGCGTCGGCGCGCCAGTCGGCCAGCACGGCGGCGCGCAGCTCGTCGGCCAGGGCCTGGTCGCCGGCGATGCGGCGGGCCGACAGCAGCCCCAGCGCGGCCTTCATGTCGGCGCGGGCGACCTCGCGGGCCTCCCGCACGGTGCGGACCGAGTGGTCCAGGCGGACGCCCGAGTCCCACACCGGGTACCAGATGCGGTCGGCGACCTCGGCGATGCCGGAGCGGCCCCGGTGGACGAGCACCAGGTCCAGATCGCCGCCGGGGGTCAGCTCGCGGCGGGCGTGGCTGCCGACCGCGACCAGCGCGACGTCACCGGCCCCCGCGGGGCGGCCGGGACCGCGTCCGGCGGTCAGCAGGTCCGCCAGCCAGCGGTCCAGCTCCGCCGAGCGCGAGGCCCGCGCCGCGGCGAGCGCGGCGCGGGCCTGTGACGCGGTGCGGGCGGCCGATCCGCCCCCCGTGTCGTACGCGACGGCCACTTACAGGGCCTCGGGTCCGGTCTCGCCGGTGCGGACGCGGACCACGGTGTCCACGGGAACCGCCCAGACCTTGCCGTCGCCGATCTTGTCGGTGCGGGCGGCCTTGACGATGACGTCGATGATGTCGTCGGCGTCGTCGGCGTCCACCAGCACCTCGATCCGCAGCTTGGGCACCAGGTCCACCTGGTACTCGGCGCCCCGGTACACCTCGGTGTGCCCCTTCTGCCGCCCGTAGCCGCTGGCCTCGCTGACGGTCAGGCCCTTGACCCCGAAGGCCTCCAGGGCCGCCTTCACCTCGTCCAGCTTGAACGGCTTGATCACTGCCGTGACCAGCTTCATGCCTCCACCTTCCGGTCAGCCGGCTTGTCGGCCGGCTTCTCCTTGGCCGCGGCGACCGCCGCCGCGAGCGCACCCGTGCCGCCGCCGGTGGACGGGCCCAGGTCGTAGGCGGTCTCGGCGTGCGCGGCCTGGTCGATGCCGGAGACCTCGTCCTCGGGCGTGACGCGCAGGCCCATCGTGACATCGAGGAGCTTGGCGATGACCCAGGTGGCCACGAAGGAGAACGCGCCGACGGCGACCACGCCGATCGCCTGGCGGCCGAGCTGCTCCAGGCCGCCGCCCATGAGCAGGCCGTTCACGCCGTCGGACTCGGGGGTCAGGATGCCGGTGACGGTGCCGGTGGCGAACAGGCCGATCAGCAGCGCGCCGGTGATGCCGCCGACCGCGTGCACGCCGACCACGTCGAGGGAGTCGTCGAACCCGAGCCTGTACTTCAGCCCGACCGCGACCGCGCACAGGGCGCCGGCGATCAGGCCGATCGCGATCGCGCCGAGCGGGTTCACCGAGGCGCAGGCCGGGGTGATGGCGACCAGGCCGGCGACCGCGCCGGAGGCCAGGCCGAGCGTGGTGGACTTCCCGTGCCGGAGCTTCTCCACGATGATCCAGCCGAGCGCCGCCGCGCCCGTGGCGACCTGCGTGTTGACGAACGCGACCGCCGCCTGCCCGTTGGCGGCCAGCGCCGACCCGGCGTTGAAGCCGAACCACCCGAACCACAGCAGGCCCGCGCCCAGCAGCACGAACGGCAGGTTGTGCGGGCGCATCTGCTCCTTGGGCCAGCCCACGCGCTTGCCCACCACCAGGGCCAGGGCGAGGGCGGCCATGCCGGCGTTGATGTGGACGGCGGTGCCGCCCGCGAAGTCCAGGGCCAGGACGCTGTCGGCCAGCCAGCCGCCGTCGCCGGTCTTGGAGGTGTCGCCGAAGTAGAACACCCAGTGCGCGACCGGCAGGTACACGACGGTCACCCAGATCCCGACGAACACCATCCACGCCCCGAACTTCACGCGGTCGGCGATGGCGCCGCTGATCAGCGCGGGCGTGATGATCGCGAACATGAGCTGGAACGCGACGAAGGCCAGCTCCGGCGAGGTGCCCGAGGCCGTCAGCAGCGTGTCCTTCAGGCCGATCTTGTCAAGGTTGCCGATCAGCCCGTTGCCGACGTCGCCGGAGAAGGCCAGCGAGTATCCGTAGAGCACCCAGATGACGCTGACGAGCGCGATGGTGCCGAAGCTCATCATCATCATGTTGAGGACGCTCTTGGAACGGGACATGCCGCCGTAGAAGAAGGCGAGCCCCGGTGTCATCAACAGGACCAGCGCGGATGCGGCCAGAACCCAGGCGGTGTCGCCTGAGTTCAGCGATTCGAGCACGTCCGGCGGCATGCTGGCCGTCCTTTCGGGGAGGGTGACTGACTCTGCCCGAGAGCTTTCAGCCAGGCCGTTTCACGTGCGGGGCATGAGTGTTTCGCCGGTGTGAAACCCGTCACCCCGATGTTTCGGGTCTGTTTCGAAAGCCTCACCGCATGCCGCTCAGGCCAGTGGAACCTGGCCTTCCGGCACCGTTCCGGAACCGTCCCGCCTCTTCCGCCGAACAACGAACACCCCGCCCGCATCAGGGATGCGGACGGGGTGCGGACGGAAGGACGGAGGGGGGCGGGTCAGGCGTCGCCCAGGATGGCGTCCACGAACGCCTCCGGCTCGAACGGGGCCAGGTCGTCGGGGCCCTCTCCCAGGCCCACCAGCTTGACCGGGACGCCCAGCTCCCGCTGGACCTGGACCACGATGCCGCCCTTGGCGGTGCCGTCCAGCTTGGTCAGCACGATGCCGGTGATGTTGACGACCTCGGCGAACACACGGGCCTGCTGCATGCCGTTCTGGCCGGTGGTGGCGTCCAGCACCAGCAGCACCTCGCCGACCGCGGCCTGCTTCTCGATCACCCGCTTGACCTTGCCGAGCTCGTCCATCAGCCCGGTCTTGGTGTGCAGGCGGCCGGCGGTGTCGACGATGACGGTGTCCACCTTGGACTCGATGCCGCGCTTGACGGCGTCGAACGCGACCGACGCGGGGTCGGCGCCCTCCTCCTTGCGGACCACCTCGGCGCCGACGCGTTCGCCCCAGGTCTGGAGCTGGTCGGCGGCGGCGGCGCGGAAGGTGTCGGCGGCCCCCAGCAGCACGGTGCGGCCGTCGCCGACCAGCACGCGGGCCAGCTTGCCGGTGGTGGTGGTCTTGCCGGTGCCGTTGACGCCGACGACCATCACGACGGCGGGCTTGTCGCCGTGCGGCTCGGTCCGGACGGCGCGGTCGAAGTCGGGGCCGATCTGCTTGACCAGCTCCTCCTTGAGCAGGGCGCGCACCTCCCCGACCGAACGGGTGCCCAGCACCTGCACGCGGGTGCGCAGCGCCTCGGTGATCTGGCGGGACACCGCCACGCCGATGTCGGCGCCGATGAGGGTGTCCTCGATCTCCTCCCAGGCGTCGTCGTCGAGGGTGTCGCGCGACAGCAGGCCCAGCAGGGTCTTGCCGAACGCGTTCTGCGAGCGGGCCAGCCGGGCGCGCAGCCGGACCAGGCGCCCCGCGCCGGGCGGCGGCTGCTCGATCTCGACCCCGGGCCTGGCCGGGGCCTCCTCGACCGGCGGGGCCCGCTCGGCGGGCGGCGCCGCCTGATCCTCCTCCTCGAGGACGGTCGTGCCGGTCCTTGGGACCTCGGGCCGCTCCGCGTGTTCCACGGGCGGGCTGGGCTTGCGGCGGCCCGGCCGCAAGAACACGACGCCGCCGATGACCAAGGCGACGACCGCCAACCCGGCGATGAGGATCAGATATTCCATAACGCGTACCAGTTTTCCAGACGGGCGCCGGTGCGCCGAACAGGCGGTCCAGCCAGTCAGAGCCGGTACATGCGGATCCAGTCCACCTGGAGGGTGGCGCGCGCGTCGCGCGGGACGTCACGGTGGGTGCGCCCAGCGTCCTCGGGGAACCAGTCGAGCTGGATGGCCTGCCCCATCTTCCCCGGCGGCAGCGTGGCGGGGTCGTCGGAGCGGAACCAGACCCGGCCGTCGATGTATCCGGTCACCGCGCGGGACGTCCACTCCACGGCGAACGCGTGCCATCGCGTCAGGTCGGTCTCGACGCGGGTGCTGAGCTGCCGGTGCTCGCGTTCGGACCCGTAGTGCAGGAAGAACAGGGCGCTGCGGCGGGTGCCGTCGTCGGTGACCTCCAGGTAGTCGATCTCGCCGCCGCCTCCCCTGGGCGCGACGCCGCCCCCGCCGCGCACGGGCCACAGCAGCAGGACGGGGTGGTAGCAGGCGCAGGCGCGGTCCATCCGGACGCGGGCCTCCCAGCGGCCGTGCTTGCGCGCGCCGGGCAGCCACGACAGGCCGCCGGTCGTGCCGTCGGGCGTCCCGGTGATGGTCAGGACGCCGCCGCGCACCGCCACGGCCGAGGGGCTGCGGCGTCCCTTGCCCGCGTGCCCGGGGCCGTCGTAGATCGTCCAGTCGTCCGGGTCGAGCCGCTTTCCGGTGAAGTCGTCGTCCTCGACCGGGCGACCCCAGCCGTGCTTCTCGGCGGCGGTGGTGAGGGCGCCGGTGGCGCTCGCGGCGGGGGTGGTGGGCGCGGTGGGCGCGGTGACGGGCGGTTTCTCGCACCGGCGGACGCCCATGGACGCTCCCAGGGCCAACGCGAGCATGATGGCCGTGGAAGTCCCGCCCCTGGTGAACGCGCGCACCTTTGCGAAATTACGGAGGCGAGGTTATAAGGCGTCCCCGCCAGAGCCAGGCGCGCCGGAAAGGGTTCCCCAGAAAACGGCAAAACGGCCACCGCACCGAACGCGCCCGCCCGCCGGTCTACTCGTCGCGGTCGCGTTCCAGGCGCTGGCTGACCACCTGGGTGACGCCGTCGCCGCGCATGCTGACGCCGTAGAGCGCGTCGGCGCCCTCCATCGTGCGCTTCTGGTGCGTGATGATGATCAGCTGGGAGGACTCGCGGAGCTCCTCGAAGACCGTCAGCAGGCGCTGGGTGTTGGTGTCGTCGAGGGCCGCCTCGACCTCGTCCAGCACGTAGAACGGGGACGGCCGCGCCTTGAACACCGACACCAGGAACGCGATCGCCACCAGCGAGCGCTCGCCGCCCGACAGCAGCGACAGGCGCTTGACCTTCTTGCCGGGCGGGCGGGCCGAGACCTCCACGCCGGTGGCGAGCATGTCCTCGGGGACGGTGAGCGACAGGCTGCCCTCGCCGCCGGGGAACAGCCGCGCGAAGATCCGCGAGAACTGGGCGGCGGTGTCGGCGTAGGCGGAGGCGAACACCTCCTGGACGCGCTCGTCGACCTCCCTGACCACGTTCATCAGGTCGCGGCGGGTCTTCTTCAGGTCCTCCAGCTGGGTGGTGAGGAACGCGTGGCGTTCCTCCAGGGCCGCGAACTCCTCCAGCGCCAGGGGGTTGACCTTGCCGAGCTGGTTGAGCTGGCGTTCGGCGGTGCGGGCGCGTTTCTCCTGGGTGGCGCGGTCGTAGGGGACCGGCCGGGCGTCCTCGCCCGCCTCGGGGCCGGGCGGGACCGGCTGGTCGGGGCCGTACTCGTTGACCAGGGCCTCGACCTCCAGGCCGAACTCCTCCAGGGCGCGCTGCTCCAGCTGCTCCAGGCGCAGGCGCTGCTCGGCGCGGGCGACCTCGGTGCCGTGCACGACGTTGACCAGGCGTTCCAGGGTGGACGACAGCTCGCGGACCTGGCCGCGCACGACCTTGAGCTCGGCGTCGCGGGCGGCGCGGGCGCGTTCGGCGGCCTCGCGCAGGGTGACGGCCTCGGCCAGGGACGTCTCGATGCGCTCCAGGGCGATCCGCGCCCCGGCCAGCACCGCCTCGGCGATCCTGGCCTGCTGCTCGCGGCGGGCGCGGCGGCGGGCGGCGCGGGCGCGCTCCTCGCGTTCGCGCTGCGCGCCCCGGACCAGGGCGTCGGCGCGGCCCGCGATGGCCTGCACGCGCTCCTCGGCGGTGCGGACCGACAGGCGCTGCTCCATCTCGGCCGAGCGCAGCTCCTGGACGCGGGCGTTCAGCTCGTCGCGGGCCTCGGTGTCGTGGCCGATGTCGTCGGCGGCCTCGGCCGCCTCCTCGTCCTCGGCCAGCCGCAGGGCCAGCTCCTCGGCGGCCCGCGCGTCGGACTCCAGCGACTGCTGGGCGGCGTCCACGGCCTTGGTGAGGCGTTCGACCTCGCCGCGCGCGGCCCGGACGTCGGCCTCCAGCCGGGCGGCGCGCTTGGCCTCCTGGGCCGCCTGGGCGTCGAACTCGCGCAGCCGGGAGCGGACCCGGTCCAGCTCGGACTGGGCCTGGTTGACGCCGGACTGGGCCTGCTGGACGGCGGCCTGCGCGGCGTCCAGCGCGGCCTGGGCGGCCTGCTCGCGCTCCATGGCCTCGGCGAGGGCGGTGGCGGTGTGCTCGGCGGCCGACTCGGCGGTGGCCAGGTCCTCGGTGGCCTGGTCGAGGGTGGCGCGCATCTGGAGCAGGCCCTGCGCGCCGCCCGCGCCGCCGCCCTGCGCCCAGTGGGCGCCGACCAGGTCGCCGTCGCGGGTGACGGCCCGCAGCTCCGGCGCGCCGCGCACCAGCTCGGCGGCGGCGGGCACGTCGTCGGCGACCACGACGTCGCCGAGCAGGTGTTCCAGGGCGGGCCGCACGGAGGCGGGCGCGGTCACCGCGTCGATCGCGTAGTCCGCGCCGGGGACGCGGTGGCCGTTTCCGGCCGGTCCGCCGCCGACCAGCAGCCCGGCGCGGCCGGCGTCGCGGGACCGCAGCAGCGCGAGCGCGGCCGCGGCGGTGTCCAGGGAGCCGACGGCGACGGCCTCGGCGGCGTGGCCGAGCGCGGCGGCGACGGCGGTCTCGTAGCCGGGGCGGACGGTCAGCAGCGACGCGACGGTGCCCAGCACGCCGTCCAGGGCGCCGTCGGCGCCCGCCGCGAGCAGGGCCTCTCCCCCGTCGGCGGCGCTGGCGAGGGTGAGGTTCAGCGCCTCGATGCGGGCCTGGAGCGCGGCGACCCTCTTCTGCGCGGCCTGGTCGGCCGACCGCGCCGCCGCGACCGCCGCCCGCGCCTCCTTGAGCTCCTGGCGCGGGCCGTCGACGGCGGCCCGCGCGGTCTCGACGGCGTCCTTGGCGGTGGCCAGGGCCTCCTGCGCCGCCTCGTGCTCGGCGAGCAGCTCGGGGTCCTCCACGACCTCGGCCTCGAACGCCTCGAACTCGGCCCGCGCGGTCTCGGCGCGCTGCTCGGCCTCGGCGCGCGCCTCGGTGAGGCGCCCGATCTCCGAGTGGCCCGCCTGGACCTTGCTGCGCAGCGCCTCCACGCGGCCGCGCAGCCGGGCCAGGTGCTCGCGGCGGTCGGCGGCGGCGCGGGCGGCGGCCTGGAGGCGGCGCTCCTCGGCGGTCAGGGCCTCCTCGGCGGTGGAGCGCTCCTCGACGGCGTACTCCAGGCGTTCGCGGGCCTCCTCCAGCGCGGCGCGCAGCATCTCCTCCTGCTCGCGGACGGCGGCGGCCTCGCGCTCCATGTCCTCGGGGTCGCGGCCCCGGCGTTCCTCGTCGCGGGCTTCGGCGGCGTTGCGGTGGCGCTCGGCGGCCAGGTCGGCGACGCCGCGCAGCCGTTCCCGCAGTGCCGACAGCCGGAACCAGGTGTCCTGGACCTGCGCGAGCTTCGGGGCCTCGGCGGCCTCCTCGGCCTCCAGCACGGCCTCGCGCTCCTGGGTCTCGGCCAGGGCGCGCTCGGTCTCGGCGCGGCGCCGCCGGATGGACGCCTCGTCGGCGGCCTCCTGTTCGAGCTTGTCGCGCAGGGTGACCAGGTCGTCGGCGAGCAGCCGCGCCTTGGCGTCGCGCAGGTCGGCCTGGATGACGGCGGCCCGGCGGGCGATCTCGGCCTGCCGTCCCAGCGGCTTGAGCTGGCGGCGCAGCTCGGCGGTGAGGTCCTGGACGCGGTTGAGGTTGGCCTGCATCGCGTCCAGCTTGCGCAGCGCCTTCTCCTTGCGCTTGCGGTGCTTGAGGACGCCGGCCGCCTCCTCGATGACGGCGCGGCGGCCCTCGGGGCCCGAGTGCAGCACGCGGTCGAGCTGGCCCTGCCCGATGATGACGTGCATCTCGCGGCCGATGCCCGAGTCCGACAGCAGCTCCTGGATGTCCAGCAGGCGGCAGGGGTCGCCGTTGATGGCGTACTCGCTCTGCCCCGACCGGAACATCAGCCGGGAGATCGTGACCTCGGAGTAGTCGATGGGCAGCGCGCCGTCGGAGTTGTCGATGGTCAGCACCACCTCCGCGCGGCCCAGCGGGGCGCGGTTGGCGGTGCCGGCGAAGATGACGTCCTCCATCTTGCCGCCGCGCAGCGACTTGGCGCCCTGCTCTCCCATGACCCAGGCGAGGGCGTCCACGACGTTGGACTTGCCCGACCCGTTGGGGCCGACCACGGCGGTGATGCCGGGCTCGAACCGCAGCGTGGTGGCGGACGCGAAGGACTTGAAGCCGCGCAGCGTCAACGTCTTCAGGTACACGCGGTCGCCGTCCTCCTGCTTGAGATTCCCCCTGGTCACTCACCGGCGCACGGCTCGGGAGCGTTCACGAACGATACCGGGCCGGTACGACGAAACCCCGTCAGGACCCGTCGGCCACGCGGCCGTTCTCCTCCAATGTGCCATCTTCCACGCCGGCGTGCGGCGCGGGGGCGTTTTCCTGGAGGAGGGGCCGCGGTGGCCCGTTCGCGGGTAGGGCGGAACGTGGCGCGGACGAATGATCCCGAACTGGTGATCCCGGCCCGAAGGGACGGGATGGTCGGCGGGTGCGCTAACGCACCCGCGGGATACGCCACAATCCCGGATGGACGGCATTCTTGGCCGCAATCTTCGCTGATCACTCAGATCGCGACAAACCACTCCGGGCAAAAGGAAGGGACGCCGAAGGCGGCGTCCCCCTGTTCATTTGAGAAAGCGCTGAATCAGGTCAGCGCCGGTTCGCGGTCCGAGACACCGAGCGGAACGACGGCATCGCCGTCAGACGCGGTCGCGAGGGCGTCGTTCTCCGTCTGAAGCCGTACCAGCTCGGCTTCCAGATCACGTACGCGCTGCTGCAGACGCCGCATCTCCGCGACCATACGGGGGTCGGGACCGCCGACGTGGCCGAGTAGAGCCTTCGCCATGACTAAGGGTCCTCCACGCTGAGTAACCAGCAGGAATCGCGCACGAAGAGCAACGAGATGTTGGTGCGCGTATCGTCTAGAGTCGCACCGCCCGAGGTCCGGGTCAAGACGGACATCACGGGCCGGTAACAACCTGTCGTGACTAGTTTAGCAGGTACAAACCGGATTTCCCTACCCCGTCAGCGTTCCTCGAAACCGACCAGTCCGCCGCGGGGCTCGCTCCACCGTTCCACCACCCCCGAAACACGTCCCGGTGTCCCCGGGCCGCGCAGTAGCTCCAGCAGTCTCTCGCACGCCTCGCGAGGCCCTTCGGCGATGACCTCCACACGGCCGTCGCGAAGGTTGGAGGCACTTCCCACCAGACCGAGCTCCAGTGCGCGGGCCCGCGTCCACCAGCGAAAACCCACGCCCTGAACATGCCCGCGCACCCACGCGGTCAACCGTGTCCCGGCCTTCTCGTCAGCGATCTTCTCGCCGTCGCGTCCCTCGTCCACCGTGCTCCCCCTCGGTACCGGCCCGTCCCTTCGACCCGTCCCTCAGGCCCGGGCCCGGCGCGGGCGCGGCTGGCAGGTCGGGCAGCTGAACGAGGACCGGTTCATGAACACGTCCCGCCGGATCGGCGTCCCGCAGCGGCGGCACGGCTCGTCGCGGCGGCCGTAGGCGTCCAGGGAGCGTTCGAAGTAGCCGCCCTCCCCGTCGACGTTCACGTACAGGCTGTCGAAGGAGGTCCCGCCCGCCTTCAGCGCCGCCGCCATGACCTCCCTGGCGGCCGTCAGGACGCGTTCGGCCTCCGCCCGGGTCATCGTCTCGGTCGGCCGCGCCCAGTGCAGCCTGGCGCGCCACAGCGCCTCGTCGGCGTAGATGTTGCCGACGCCGCTGATGAGCGACTGGTCGAGCAGGGCCCGCTTGATCCCGGTCCTCCTGCGGCGCAGCGCCCGGAAGAACCGTTCCTCGTCGAACGCCGCCTCCAGCGGGTCGGCGGCGATGTGCGCGATCGGCGCGGGCACCGGCGCGGCGTCCGGGGCCAGCGCGTCGGGGACCAGGTCGGCGAGCATCAGGTGCCCGAACGTCCGCTGGTCCACGAACCGCAGGTCGCGGCCGCCGTCGGTGAAGGTGAACCGCACGCGCAGGTGCTTCTCGGGCTCCCGCCCGGGCTCGTTGACCAGCAGCTGGCCGCTCATCCCCAGATGGGCGATCATCGCGGTGTCGGGCGGGGCGTCCGGGCCGGCGTCCGACAGCGGCAGCCACAGGTACTTGCCGCGGCGGCGCGGGGCCAGGAGCGTGCGCCCGGCGACCCGCGCGGCGAAGTCGGCCGGCCCTTCCAGGTGGCGGCGCACCGCGCGCGGGTGCAGCACCTCGGCGGCCGCGACCGTCCGGCCGGTGGTCCAGCGGTCGAGGCCGCGCCGGACGACCTCGACCTCGGGCAGCTCAGGCACCGGCGGGCCCGCTGTCGGAGGCGGCCACGGCGGGGCCGGCGCCGTTCTCGTCGGAGCCTTCCCGGGCCTTCTCGGTCTCGCGCTTGACGGCCATCTCGCGGATGGCGGTCCAGGCGGCCTCGGCGGCGTGCTGCTCGGCCTCCTTCTTGGACCGGCCCTCGCCCGACCCGTAGGCGGTGCCGCCGACCCGCACCGAGGCGCGGAACGTCTTCTGGTGGTCCGGGCCGCTTTCGGCCACGTGGTACTCGGGGACGCCCAGCTCCTCGACGGCGGTGAGCTCCTGGAGCGAGGTCTTCCAGTCCAGGCCCGCGCCCAGGCCCGCCGAACGCTCGATCAGCCCGTCGAACAGCCGGTGCACCAGGGCGGCGGCCTCCTCCAGGCCGCGGTCCAGGTACACCGCGCCGATCAGCGCCTCCAGCGTGTCGGCCAGGATCGAGGACTTGTCGCGCCCGCCGGTGCCCTCCTCGCCCCGGCCGAGCCGGATGTGCGCGCCGACGCCCAGGCCGCGCGCCACCCCCGCCAGCGCCCGCATGTTGACCACGGCGGCGCGCAGCTTGGCCAGCTGCCCCTCGGGCAGGTCCGGGTGGTCGCGGAACAGGGTGTCGGTGACGACCAGGCCGAGCACCGAGTCGCCCAGGAACTCCAGGCGCTCGTTGGTGGGCAGGCCGCCGTTCTCGTAGGCGTAGGAACGGTGCGTCAGCGCGCGTTCCAGCAGTTCGTCGGAGACCTCGACGCCGAGGGCGGTGACCAGTTCCGCCCGGTCGGGCGCCGGGGCGCCGTTCTTCTTGCCGCTCACAGGCCCTCCTCGCAAGGCCGGGCCGCCGCGTCGCGCGGTGGCCGCTGCGGCGGTGACGGCGGGGCCGGCGGGCGGGTCGGCCGTCGGGTTCGGTCCGCGAAGACGAGGTGCGCGCCGGTCTCGATCCCGGCGTGCACCACGGCTCCGGGCCCCGTCACCGACGGGCCGGTCGCTCCGGGCTCCGGCCCGGGTCACGCGCCGTGATGGGTGGTGACACTGCTCTCACCGGGGAACGTGCCCCCGGCCGTGGGTGAGAACACCATGAGGGGCGGCCGCGTCCACCGGTAACCGGTACGCGGATCCGCCCCCCAGAGTGCAGAAGATCAGGCCGACGGCGCGATGACCTGCCGACGGTCGTAGGTGCCGCAGGTCGCGCAGGCGACGTGCGGGAGCTTCTTGTCGCGGCAGGTCGGGCACTCGACCAGGGTCGGGGCCACGGCCTTCCACTGCGACCGCCGGTGCCGCGTGTTGCTGCGCGACTTCTTACGCTTGGGGACGGCCACGTCAGCCCTCCTGCTTTCCTTCTCGTTGGTCGAATGGTCCGTGGGAGACGTTCCTCCCGCTCCCCCCACCGGAGGAGTCCGCCGCCGACCCGTTGTCCGGGCCCTCGGTGGTCAGGTTCCGCAACGCCGCCCACCGGGGGTCGGCGGCGTCGTGGTGGTGGTCGGGCTCGGCGTCCGCCAGCCGTACACCGCACTCCGGGCACAGACCGGGACAGTCGTCCCGGCACAGCGGCGACAGCGGCAGTGCGAGCAGCACCGCGTCGCGGAGCACCGGCTCGAGGTCGATCAGATCGTCCTCGAGGCGGAGCTCGTCGTCGTCCGCGTGCCCGCCGGAGCGGGTGTCAGGATAAACGAAGAGCTCCTGGAAGTCCGCCTCGAAGGTCGAGGCGATCGGGTCCAGGCAGCGCCCGCACTCCCCCTCCAGGGGGACGCGCGCGGTGCCGGTGATCAGCACGCCCTCCAGCACCGCCTCGAGCCGGATGTCCAGCTCGATCGTGGCGCCCTCGGGCACGCCCATCATCTCGACGCCGAAGTCCTCCGGGGCCGGCACGGTGCGGATCATCTCCTTCGACGACCCGGGTTGCCGGCTCAGGACTCGCGTGTCGAGCACGAGCGGAGCGGTGGGGTCGAGGCGAGACAGAGTGATCCTGCTTTCGTGAGGCATGGTGAACGACGGCCGTCGGTCCTGGCCGATTCCCCAGGGTAACCGACCATGGCGCGCGGACCCAACTCGCGGCCCGGCCCACGCGGGCCGACCAGCACCGACCGGCCCGGAACGGCGCCGAACGGCGCGGTCAGTCCTCGCGCTGGAGGCGTTCGATGAGCCGCTGGTGGACGCTGTCGGGGACCAGCCCGGAGATGTCGCCGCCGAACTTGACGACCTCCTTCATCAGGCTGGAGGACAGGAACGCGTACAGCGGGTTCGTCGCCATGAAGAGCGTCTCGACCCCGGCGATCCGGTGGTTCATCTGGGCCATCTGCAGCTCGTACTCGTAGTCGCTGACCGCGCGCAGCCCACGGACGATCACCGGGATGTCCTGCTGCTTGCAGTAGTCGACGGTCAGGCCGTAGAACTTGTCGACCTTGACGTTGCCGTACTCCCGGGTGACCTCGGCGATCATGTCGACGCGCTCGTCCACCGTGAACAGGCTCTTCTTGCTCTTGTTGATCAGCACGGCGACGACCACCTCGTCGTAGAGGCGGGACGCCCGGCTGATGATGTCGAGATGTCCGTTGGTGACGGGGTCGAACGATCCCGGACAGACGACACGTCGCACGAGGTGAACCCCTTCGGTCCGCTTATCTGACCTGCGGCGCGACCGTACCAAACCACCGGTTGGCGACCGGCACCCGGGGTTTGCCGTTCCTTGGCCCGGTGGTCAGCGGCCGAGCGCCTCCAGGATGGCCGCGGCGGCCGGTCCGGACTTGATGCCGTAGCCGGGGGCCTCGGTCATGACCGCGACGGCGTAGTGGGAGCCGAACCCGATGAACCAGCGGTCGTTGTAGGAGGCGTTGTCGACGTCGGCGGTGCCGGTCTTGCCGCCCTCCACGGCGGTGCCGCGCAGGTCGTCGGCGGTGCCGCGCTCCACGACGGCCCGCATCATCCGCTTCAGCTGGGCGGCCTGGTCGGCGGTGAGCGCCTGCGACAGGCGGCCGGGCCTGGTCTGCTCGACGACCGAGCCGTCGGCGCCGCGCACCCGTTCGACCAGGTAGGGCCGCATGACCTGGCCGCCGTTGACGGAGGCGGCGGCGACCATGGCCATCTGGAGCGGGGTGGCGACCGTGCTGCCCTGGCCCATCGCGCCGAGGGCGTCGAGGGCGGGGTCGCTGACCGGGTAGGCGCTGGGCGCGCTGCTCATCCCCCGGGCGATCTCGATGCGCTGCCCGAACCCGTACCTGCGCGCCTGCGCCCCGATGGCGTCGCCGCCGGGCCGTTCGGCGCCCATGCGGGCGAAGGTGGTGTTGCAGGACTGGGCGTAGGAGTTGATCAGCGGGATGGCGGGCAGGTCGCACTCGCCGCCGATGTCGCCCTCGTCGTTGTTGATGGGGCGGGCCGCGCCCGGCGGGGTGTAGCTGCGCCTGGCCGGGACGGGGGTCTGGGCGGTGGTCCCGGCGGCCAGCGCGGCGGCGGCCGTCACGGTCTTGAACGTCGAGCCGGGCGGGAACGTCTCCCCGATCGCCTTGTTCAGCATCGGCTTGAGCCGGTCGGCGTTGAGCCGCTCGAACGCCGCGTCGGCCCGCCTGGTGTCGAGCGTGGAGACCGTGTTGGCGTCGTAGGACGGCGTGGACGCCATCACCTTGATCGCGCCGGTCCGGGTGTCCAGCGCGACGGCGGCGGCGCGGCGGGCCCCGGTGGCCCTCAGCGCCCGGTAGGCGGCGCGCTGGGCGTCCGGGTCGACGGTGGCCTCGACGGCGCCGCCCGCCACCTTCCGGCCGATGACCCTGTCGATCAGGCTGGTGGTGGCCAGCCGGGGGTCGGTGCCGTCCAGCAGGCGGTTCTCGGCGTTCTCCAGACCGGACTGGGAGTACTGGGAGAAGTACCCGGTGACCGGGGCGAAGATCTCGCTGTCGAGGTAGCGGCGCTGGTAGCGGCCGCCGGAGACCGGGACCGACCAGGCCAGGCGCTCCCCGTCCGCCACGATCGGCCCGCGGTTGATCTTGTCGCGGTTCTGGAACTGGCGGGCGTTGTGGCGATCGTCACGTAGCGCCTGGGCCTCGAACCCCTGCACGTAGGTGATGTTCGCCAGCAGGGCCAACGATCCCACCAGCGCGATCACCCAGGTGCGCCGCAACGCCTTGTCCATCCCAGACCTCATCCCCCGAAGTCGCGTGCCCACTCATCGTCTTGTCTCGGCGGGGGGATGAGGGCCGGGGCTCAGGCGGGGGCGCGCCCGTACCAGAAGACGGCCTCGCCGTAACGGCGGTCGCGCTCGGCCTCGTAGCCCTCCGGCCACTCCAACGCGGGACCCCGCACCGAACGTTCCACCGCGACCAGCGCGTCGGGCGCGAGCCAGCCGTGGTCGCGCAGCGCCTCCAGGATCTGGGTGACCGCCGTGTCGGCCAGCGCGTAGGGCGGGTCGAGGAAGACCAGGTCGTAGGGGTCGGCGGGGGCGCGGCGGACGACGCGTTCCACCCGGTCGGCGACCGGGACCGCGCCGGGCAGGCCGAGCGCGTCGGCGTTCTGCCGGACGACCCTGGCCGCGCGGGGGTGGGACTCCACCAGCAGCGCGTGCGCCGCCCCGCGCGACAGCGCCTCCAGGCCGACCGCACCGGACCCGGCGAACAGGTCGGCCACCCGCAGCCCGTCCAGCGGGCCCAGCAGGGCCTGGACGGTGGAGAACAGGCCCTCCCGGGCGCGATCGCTGGTGGGCCGGGTGTCCCGGCCCGGCGGGACGGCCAGCCGCCGCCCCTTGGCGCTTCCCGCGATGACCCTGCTCATCCCCCCAGTATCGCGGCGTCCCGGCAGCGCTCGCGCCGCGCCGCGGGGCCATATCCAAAACCGCCTATCGCTGTCCAGGACCGCTACCCGACGTGTATGGATGAACGCTGTTCGTGTCTGCCGTCGATATCAGGAGACTCCTGTGCATCACGGAAAACGACTGGCGGTGGCGGCCGGGGCGACGTTCCTGGGGCTGGCCGTCCTGGGTGGGACGGCGCGGGCCGACCACCGGCCGCCCGGACCCCCCGACCGGGAACGCGCCGAACCGATCGTCCGCGTCGGTCTCGACCGCCTCCTCTCCGTCCCTGTCCGCTCCGACCGTGTCCGCTCCGACCGTGTCCGCTCCGAGCGCGTCCGTTCCAGGCGCGCCCTCCCCCCGCGCGTCGGGCCCACGCGCCGGGACCGGGACCCGGTGCCGCCCCGGCCGCCCGCCGGGGACGACGACTGCCCCCCGATCGCGATCCCGCCGATCAAGGTGCCGCCCGTCAAGGTGCCCCCGGTCACGATCCCCCCGATCGCGGTGCCGCCGGTCAAGCTGCCTCCGGTCAAGCTGCCCCCGCTCACGGTGCCGCCGGTCGAGATCGCCCCGGTCGCCGTCCCCCCGGCCCAGGCGCCCGCGCAGCCCCCCGCGCAACCCCCTGCCCAGCCTCCCGCCCAGCCTCCCGCCCAGCCGCCCGCCCAGCCGCCCGCGCAGCCTCCCCAGCCGAGCCCGGTTCCTCCCCTGCCGCAGCTTCCGCGGCCGGTCCCGTCGCTGCCGAAGCTGCCCGAAAGGGCGGTGGCGGGCACGCCCGCGGCGGCGTCGGGGACGCGGGTCTCGCCCTCGGGGGGCCTGCCGTTCACCGGCCTCGACGTGCTGCCGCTGGCGGCGCTGGGGGTGACGCTCACCCTGGTGGGCGGCGTGGCCGTGGCGGGGGCGCGGCGGCGTTCGCACCGCTCCTGACCCGGCCGGTCCCGGCCTGAGAGGCCCGATCCGAGGGAACGGCACCGGCCCGGCGGATCACGGACGGCGCGAGCCGGCCACCCGCCAGCCGGTGCCGTCCCGTCTCAGCGCGATCCTGCGGACGGTCACCCGCGCGGTGGCGCGGCAGGCGCCGGGACGGCAGTCGCCCACGGCCAGCAGGGCCGTCAGCTCGCCGGGGGCGTCGCCGGGGCGCAACCCCCGCGCCACGACCGCGCCGGGCGCGACGGCCCCGTCCCGC
>NZ_BCQR01000170.1 GCF_001552175.1 Actinomadura kijaniata NBRC 14229 | reverse complement strand
GGCACGGCCGTGCCGGTGCCGCGCGGCTACCGGCGGCGCCTCGGCCCCGACCAGGCCGCCGACCGCGCCGACGTGGTCGCCCTGTTCACCGAGCGCGTCGCCGACCACCGCGCCTCGGTCCGCCACGTCCACGCCGACGAGCTGGCCACCGCCGTCGCCGCCGCGCTGTGGGGCCGCGAGGCCAAGCGCGTCATCGTCCCCGCCGACCTGCCGTTCGGCTGGCTGGCCGAGCTCGACGGCGTCCACGCCCTGGCCGACACGCCCGCGACCGACACGGCGGTGCTGGAGTCCTGCGACGGCGCGGTCACCGGCTGCGCCGTCGCCGTCGCCCAGACCGGCACGGTCGTGCTGGACGGCGGGCGCGCCCAGGGCCGCCGCGCGCTGTCGCTGGTGCCCGACCACCACCTGTGCGTGGTCCACGCCGACCAGATCGTCGGCACGGTCGCCGAGGCGCTGCCGCGCCTGGACCCGGCCCGCCCCCTCACCTGGATCAGCGGCCCGACGGCGACCCTCGACCTCGGCGGCACCCGGACACCAGGCCCCCACGGCCCCCGAACCCTCGAAATCCTGGTGGTGGAGGACTAACACACGCCCCCCCCGGGCGCCGGTCGGACGGGTCGGCGTGGCGAACGCGGATCGACGACCGCGCGCAGCCACCTCCCCGGAGCGTCCGCGAGGATGAAGCGCGCCCTTCCGGCTTTTTGTGTCACCGGGCCCAGTGGCGGCGGGGGAAGCCGTTCACGCTTGGATCTTCGGCTGCGAAGGGGGCCTTGTGGGCAGGCGTGATGTTTCCGTCGGTGAGCTGGAGCTCTACGAGACGGCGTATCTCTGTGGTGGGGCGGAGCGGGTCGCGCTGGTCGTCCTGGTGGCGCTGCGGCAGGACGGGCGGATCGAGATCGCGCCCGCCCGGCGGCGCGTCACGGTGGTGGGTTCGGAGTCCCACCATCCGGTCGAGGCCGCCGCCCTCGAAGTGATCCCCCCGGCCGGACTGCCGCTCTGGCGGGCCCTGACCAGGATCGCCGCCCATCCCGCGGCGTCGCTGGCCGCGGCCTCGCTGCGGGACCGGGGGCTGCGCCGGAGCCGCCGGCTGCGCAGGCGGCTGTCGCTCGATCCGGGGGAGGGGCTGCGGCGGGCCGCGGTCCTGGGCGCGCCCGGCATCGAGGACGCGAGGCTCAGAAGGATTTTCGAGACCCCCGATCCGCAGCTGGCCGAATGGGCGCGCCCGAAGATCGTCCTGCGTTCCGCGACCGCGAATCCGGCGCCCGACGGGCGGCGCATGAAACGCGCCGCCAAGCAGCTCGAACGTCACCTCACGCGGCAGGCCGAGGCCGCCGAGCACGACCACGGGACCGGCCACGGCGCCGACCACGGGGGAGGCTGCGGAGGGGACTCCGGCGGTGACTCGGGCGGAGGGTCCCCCTGACCGCGTCCCCGGCCGTCAGGCGCCGTGACCGCAGTCGCGGGCCTCGTCGATGACGGCCAGCAGGTCCCGCAGCGCCCGGCGCTGGTCGGCCGACAGCGGGGCCAGGACCTCCTCCACCGACGCGCGGCGCGCCTCGGCCATCCGCACGCGCGCGTCGTGGCCCCGTTCGGTGGGCCGGACCAGCAGGGAACGCCGGTTGGCCGGGTCGGGCGCGCGGCCCACCAGCCCGGCCGCCTCCAGCCCGTCCACCATCGTGGTGACCGAACGCGGCACCACGCCGAGGCGGTCGGCCAGGTCCACCATGCGCAGCGGCCCGTCGCGGACGATCACCCGCAGGGCCCGCGCCTGGGAGGGGGTGAGGCCGAGCGGCGCCAGGCGCCGCGACTGGGCGTGGCGGATCCGCCTGGTGGTGCGCAGCAGCAGGTCGGCCAGGTCGTCCTCCATGCTTCAGAGCCTACCTCACAGTTGTATGGAATAATTATGAGTAAAGCTCAGTTAGGGGGATGTACCCCGAGAGGAGCCGCCTGTGAAGCCCGGAGACGACAAGTACCCGGTCCCGCCCCGGCGCGTGCTGCGCCTGTTCCGTCCCTACCGCGGCCGGCTGGCCGTGGTCGCCCTGCTGGTCGGCCTGTCGTCGCTGGTCGGCCTGGCCTCGCCGTTCCTGTTGCGCGAGATCCTCGACGTGGCCCTGCCACGGGGCCGCACCGGCCTGCTGACGCTGCTGGTCCTCGGCATGGTCGTCGTCGCGGTCGCCACCAGCGTGTTCGGTGTGCTGCAGACCTACCTGTCCACCGGCGTCGGCCAGCGCGTCATGCACGACCTGCGCACCGCCGTCTACTCCCACCTGCAACGGATGCCGCTGGCGTTCTTCACCCGCACGCGCACCGGCGAGGTCCAGTCGCGCATCGCCAACGACATCGGCTCGATGCAGTCGACCGTCACCTCCACCGCCACCTCCCTGGTCTCCAACTTCACCTCCGTGGTCGCCACCGTCGTCGCGATGCTGGTGCTGGACTGGCGGCTGACGCTGGTGTCGCTGGCGATGCTGCCGTTCTTCGTGTGGATCAGCCGCCGCGTCGGCAAGGAGCGCAAGCGCATCACCGGCGAACGCCAGAAACAGCTCGCCGGGATGTCGGCGATCGTGGAGGAGTCGCTGTCGGTCAGCGGCGTCCTGCTGGGCCGCACCATGGGCCGCTCGCCCGCGCTGACCGAACGGTTCGCCGGCGAGTCGCGCCGCCTGGTCGACCTGGAGATCCGCGCCAGCATGGCCGGGCGCTGGCGGCAGTCCACCATCGGCATCGTCATGGCCGCGATGCCCGCGGTGATCTACTGGGTCGCCGGGCTCACCGTCACCCAGGGCCGCCCGCTGGTGTCGGTCGGCACGCTGGTCGCGTTCACCACCCTCCAGTCGGGCCTGCTGCGCCCGATGGTGATGCTGCTCCAGACCGGCGTCGAGGTGCAGAGCTCGATGGCGCTGTTCGGGCGGGTCTTCGAGTACCTGGACCTGGAGCCCGACATCACCGAGCCCGCCGACCCCACGCCGCTGCCGAAGGCGCGCGGCGAGGTCCGCTTCGAGGGTGTCGGCTTCTCCTACGACCCGGACGCCGAGCCCACGCTGCGCGAGGTGGACCTGACCGTCCCGGCGGGCACCTCCCTGGCGGTCGTCGGAGCGACCGGCGCGGGCAAGTCCACCCTCGGCCAGCTGGTGCCGCGCCTGTACGACGTCACCTCCGGCCGCGTCACCATCGACGGGGTGGACGTGCGGGACCTGTCGTTCGCCGACCTGACCCGCGCGGTCGGCGTCGTCGCCCAGGAGACCTACCTGTTCCACGCCTCGGTCGCCGACAACCTGCGCTTCGCCAGGCCCGACGCCACCGACGCCGAGCTGGAGGCCGCCGCCCGCGCCGCCCAGATCCACGACCACATCGCCGCGCTGCCGGACGGCTACGACACCCTCGTCGGCGAACGCGGCCACCGCTTCTCCGGCGGCGAGAAGCAGCGCCTGGCGCTGGCCCGCGCGATCCTGCGCGACCCCCCGGTGCTGGTGCTGGACGAGGCCACCAGCGCGCTGGACACCCGCACCGAACGCGCCGTCCAGCGGGCGATCGACGAGCTGAGCCGGGACCGCACCACCATCACCATCGCCCACCGCCTGTCCACCGTCCGCGACGCCGACCAGATCGTCGTGCTGGACCGGGGACGCGTCGTGGAGCGCGGCACCCACGACGAGCTGATGGCGCTGGGCGGCCGCTACGCCGCCCTCGTCGCCCGCGACGGCGCGCTGGTGCCCGCCGCCTGACCGTCACAGACGGCGCAGGACGACGCCGACGACGTCCCGGGCGGGGACGTACCCGAAGTGCCGCGAGTCCTGGCTGCGCTCGGCGTCTCCGCTGACCGCCAGGCTCCCCGGCGGGACGGTCGCGCCGGGCGTGGCGCGCACCGCCGGGCGGACCTCCTCCGGGACCGGGTCGCCCGGCACCGCCGCCACCCGCTTCACCAGCCACGGGGGATCCGGCACGCCGCCCGGGGGAGCGACCGGGTTGCGGAACACCACGGCCTCGCCCCGCCGCACCCGCCGGGTGCGGCGCACCAGCAGCCGGTCGCCGTCGGCGTAGGTGGGGGCCATGCTGCCGCCCGCCACCCGCACCAGGGTGAGGCGGCGGCGCAGCGACCACACCGCGACGGCGGCGACGGCGACCGCGCCGACCGGAACCGTGCGTGCCGCCGTCACCGGGCCGCCTCCGCCCCGTCGAGGGGAACGTCGTCCCGGTAGCCCTCGGCCTGGAGGGCGAACAGCCTCGCGTAGTGCCCGCCGCGCCGCATGAGCTCCTCGTGGGTGCCGGTCTCGACGATCCGCCCGTCGGCCAGCACCGCCAGCGTGTCGGCGGCGCGCAGCGCGCCCAGCCGGTGGGAGATCAGCAGGCCGGTCCGCCCGGCGCGGTGCGCGGTGAGCGTGCGGTGCACGCGGTGCTCGGCCTCGGCGTCCAGCCCGGAACTGGGCTCGTCCAGCACCAGCAGGTCGGCGCCCGACCGCATCAGCGACCGCGCCAGCGCGACCCGCTGCCACTGCCCGCCCGACAGCATCACCCCGTTCCCGGCGAGGTCCCCGTCCTCGTCCTCCTCGTCGTGGTGGACGCGGCTGAGCTGGGTGCGGTAGCCGTTCGGGAGGGCGGCGAGCACGGTGTCGATGTCGGCCAGCCGCGCGGCGGCGCGCACGCGTTCCTCGTCCTCGCGGTGCGGCAGGTCGCCGACGCCGATGTTGTCGCGCGCGGACAGGTCGTAGGTCAGGTAGTCCTGGAAGGTCACCCCGATGCGGGCGCGCAGCTCGGCCACGTCCAGCTCGCGCAGGTCGCGGCCGTCCCACAGGATCGCGCCCCGGTCGGGGTCGTAGAACCGGCACAGCAGCTTCACCAGCGTGCTCTTGCCCGCGCCGTTGCGGCCCACCAGCCCCACCGCGCTCCCGGCCGGGAGGACGAGGTCCACCCCGCGCAGGATCCACGGGCCGTCCTCGTCGTAGCGGAACCACACGTCGCGGAACTCCACCCGCCCGCTCAGCCTCGGCACCGGGTCCGAACCCGGCGTCAGGTCATCGGGGGTCTCCAGCAGGTCGGCGTAGTGCCCGAACAGCCGGACCGCCTCGGCGGCCGCGCCCGCCTGGAGGACCACCCCGGTGAAGGCCCCCTGCACGCCCGCCGTCGCGGCGACGAACAGGGTGACGTCCCCGACGGTGAAGCGGCCCTGGGCCGCGCCGACCACCACCAGCAGCACCCCGCCACCGGTGACGACGGCGTTGAGCGCCGCGAACCCCGCCTGGACGAGGGCGCCGCGCCGCTTGACGGCCAGCTCCGCCGCGCTGGCCGAGCCGACGGCCGCCACGAGCCTGCCGTGCAGGAAGCCGCCCAGCCCGAACAGCCGGATCTCCTTGGCCGCGCGCGGGTCGGTCAGCAGCGACCGGTAGAACACCTGCCGCCGGTACCGGCCCGACACGCTCTCGGCCACCTCGATCTGGCGGCGGGCGAGCGCCAGCCTCGACACCAGCGCGGCCGCGCCGCAGACCAGCAGCAGCAGGGCCATCGGCGGCCACACCGCCAGCAACGCCCCGAGGAAGCCGCCCACCGTGGCCACCGCCTGGACGGTCTGCTGGCAGAAGCCGGTGATGTTGTGGGGGGCGTCCGCCGAGGCCTGCGCCGCCAGGCGCAGCCGGTCGTGGAACGCCGGGTCCTCGAACCGCCGCAGCCCCCGGAACTCGTTGACCTTGGCGAACAGGCGGCGTTCGACGTCCACCGCGAGCCGCTGGCGCACCAGGTCGTCCAGGTACCCGGCGGCCTGCGCCGTCACCGCGAGCACCAGCCCCGCGATCCCCAGGGCGGCCGCCAGCCAGGCCGCCCGCGCCGCGTCGGCGGCGCCGCCGCGCCCCAGCTCGTCGAACAGCAGCTTGCCGCACCAGGCGACGGCCGCCGGTCCCGCCCCGGCGACGACGGTGGCGGCCAGCAGCGCCCACGCGCCGAACGGCGCGGCCCGGAACTGCATGGCCACCGCCATGGCGGCGACGCGGGGACGCAACCGGCGCCCCCGGGACGGTTCCCCGTCCCGGGGGGCGTCGGCCGGGTCCCGGCCGGACACGTCACTCATCGCGACCCATCGTGATCAATGGTGGCCCGCCGGATCCCGTGTCGCAGGTCAGCAGCGGGTGGTCTGCTTGGTGCAGATGCCGTAGCAGTTCATGGTGTACCGGTAACCGGACCGGCAGTAGCAGAACGAACCGTGCTCGGGAACGCACGCGCCGGCGGTCTTCTCCCGAAGAACCGCGCCGAGCAGCCTGTCGCTCATCGTGCCGAGAATGCGTGCCATAAAGCACCTCCCAGTTGGAACGGACCGAACGATGATCAAGGTAGGTCGCTCCTTCCGAAAGCGCAAGAGTTGATAATTCAGTGATCATCTCCCTGGCGCGGAAACTGTCGATGGGTTACATTGCCCGCAGCCTGATCATGATCGGACACCGGAGTCCGGTGCGGAGGTCACCATGCCCTACCTGGTCGCGGCCGTCGTCCTGCTCGCCGTGCTGAGCCTGTTCAATCTGCTGCTCACCCTGGGGGTGGTCCGCCGGCTGCGGCGGCGCGAGGGCGAGACGGACCTGATCCTTCCGGCGGGCGCCGCCGTGCCGGAGTTCGCGGCGGTGACGGCGGCGGGGGAGACCCTGACGCGCGACTCGCTGAGCGGCGCCGTCGTCGGCTTCTTCTCGCCCGACTGCGGCGCCTGTGAGGCCCAGTTGCCGAAGTTCGCCCAGTTGGCGGCGGGTCACCGCGCCGTCGCCGTCCTGCATGGCGGCGAGGCCGAGACCCGTGCCCACCGCGCCGTCCTCGGCGAGGCCGCCGAGGTGGTCGTCGAGGAGACGGGCGGTCCGATGGGAAAGGCGTTCGCCGTCAGCGCCTATCCGACCTTCGCGCTGGTCGGCCCGGACGGAACGGTCACCGCCTCGTCCTTCGACGTGGACCGGCTACCCCTTCCCAGGGCCACCGAAACCGTTTCCTGAGGTTCTTGGAGAAAGTTGCCAAAGCGGATGCCGGTTGTCACCGAAAGCGTCACCCCGGCTCCGCTCGGCAACATTTCCCCCGCATTTCCCTGACTCTTTTCCTGACTTTCCAGGGAGTATGGGAAAAGGAATCCCCCGTGAAAAGGGCGTCCGTTCCTAACCGGGGTTGACCGAGTTCAGCACCAGGTCCAGGCCCCCACTGAACCGCGCGTCCCAGTCCACCGGGCCCTCCACCGCCCGCACCGTCTCGGCCCACGCGGCCGTGCCGCGCACCTCCAGCGCGGCGTGCCCGATCACGAAGCCGAGCAGGGTGTGCGCGGCGGTCGCCGCCGCGGCCTCCGGGACGCCGCCCTGCCGCAGGATCTCCCGCAGCGACAGCACCGTCTCGGTCAGCGCGGCGGGGTTGCGGCCGGTGACCAGCAGCGGCAGCACCCCGGCGTGCTCCAGCAGCCGCGCCCGGTAGGCCATCGCCCAGCGGCGCAGCGCGTCGCGCCACCCGGCCGCGCCGGTCGCGTCGGCGGGCGCGGCGGCCACGTGCGCGACCAGCCCGTCCAGCAACTGCTCCTTGCCGCGCGGCAGATGGTGGTAGATCGCCATCGCCTCGACCTCCAGGGAGTCCCCGAGGCGGCGCATGGTGAGCCGTCCAAGGCCCTGGCCGTCGATGATGTGCAGCGCCGACTCGATGATCCGCTCGATGGTCAGCGGCGGGCGGTTCTGGGCGTTGATCTGTGGCTGCCGGACCATGCGCTGTCAGTGCCTTCCGTCCCGGGCCTCGCAGTCGTGGGCCGCTTCCCTGTGCGTTCCCCCGATCATCGCAGGTCCCACCGACGCCGTGGCGGCACCCGCGGCACGGATCGGCGGAACCGGTCGCCAACGGATCGCCACCGGACGCATCCGCGGCCCCGCCCGGCTCCGAAGACGCGGTGAGCGATCACGAGGAGCGGTTCATGGACGACGATCCCATCGTGGTGGTCGGCGCGGGGCTCGCCGGGCTGGCGGCCGCCGTGCGCCTGGCCGCCGCCGGACGCGCCGTGCGGGTGGTCGAGGCGCGCGACGAGCCGGGCGGCTGCTGCGGCACCGCCCGCGTGGGCCCCTACCGGTTCGACACCGGCCCGTCGGTGCTGACGATGCCCGAGGTGCTGGCGGAGATCCTGGGCGCGGCGGGGGAGGACCTGCGCACCCGGCTGCCGCTGCGCCGCCTGGACCCCTCCTACCGCATCGCCTACCACGACGGCACCCACCTGGACGTGGTCGAGGGCGAGGACGCCATGGTCGAGCGGGTCGCGGCGCTGTGCGGCCCCGCCGAGGCCGAGCGGTACCGGCGGTTCCGGCGGCACCTGGGGGAGATGTTCGAGGCCGCCTGGCCGGTGTTCATCAACGCCGACACCACCCGCCTGCGCTCCCTGGCCCGCCCCGTGGCGCTGCTGAGGCTGGCGCGGATGGGCGGGTTCCGGCGGCTGGACCGGCTGGCCCGCGGCCACCTGACCGACGACCGCCTCGTGCGCGCCCACACCTTCCAGTCCCTCTACGTCGGCCTGCCGCCCCGGCGCGCCCTGGGCGTCTACGCCGTCATCGCCCACATGGACACCGTCGGCGGCGTCTACTTCCCCGAGCACGGCGGCATGCACGCCATCCCGCGCGCCCTGGCCGACGTCGCCGAGAAGCACGGGGCGCGGTTCCGGTACGGGACGCGCGTGGAACGCGTCGAGGCCGATTCCGACGGCGTGCGCGGCGTCCGGCTGGAGGGCGGCGAACGCATCCCCGCCCGCCACGTCATCGTCACCTGCGACCTGCCCCGGGCCCTGGACGGGATGCTGCCGCCCGGCGCCGCCGACTGGCGCACCCGCGCCCCGCGCCACTCGCCGTCCTGCCTGGTGATGCACTTCGGCCTGGACCGGCCCCCGCCCGGCCGGGCCCACCACACCCTCCACCTGGGCCGGGAGTGGCACCGCACGTTCGCCGCGCTGGCGGCCGGGCGCCCCCAGCCCGACCCGAGCCTGCTGGTGACCCGCCCCGCCGCCGACACCACCGCCGCCCCGCCCGGCCACGTCACCCTCAGCGCCCTGGAACCCGCGCCCAACCTGCGCGGGACCGTCGACTGGGAACGCCGGGGCGCCGAACTCCAGGACCGGCTGCTGGAGCGCCTGGGCGCCCTCGGGTACGGCGACCTGTCCGGCGCGCCCCGCCTGGTCCTGGACCCGCCCGCCTGGGACCGCCTCGGCCACTCGGCCGGGACCCCCTTCGCCCTGGACCACCGCCTCACCCAGACGGCCTGGTTCCGGCCGACCGGCGCGCCCCGCCGCGTTCCCGGCCTGCACCTGGCCGGGATGTTCACCGCGCCGGGCGTGGGCGTCCCCCCGGTCCTGATCTCCGGCCGCCTGGCCGCCGAACGCGTCCTGGAGAGTGCGCGATGACCCAGCCCACGATGACCCCGCCCCCGATGACCCAGCCCCCGATGACGCTGTCCGCCGGCTACGAACGCTGCCGCCTGCTCAACGCCCGCCACGGCCGCTCCTTCTACCTGGCCACCCTGCTGCTGCCCGGCTGGAAACGCCGCCACGTCCACGCGCTGTACGGGTTCGCCCGCCACGCCGACGAGATCGTGGACTCCTTCACCATGACCGGCGACCGCGCGGCCGCCCTCGACCGGCTGGAGGAACGGCTGAACCTGGCGCTGAAGGGCGAGCCGGTCGACGACCCGGTGGTCCCGGCGTTCGCGCACACCGTCCGCGCCTTCGACATCGACCACGCCGACGTGCGCGTCTTCCTGCGCTCCATGCGCGCCGACCTCACCGTCACCCGCTACGACACCTACGACGACCTGCTGGGCTACATGGAGGGCTCGGCGGCGGCGATCGGCACGATGACGCTGCCGGTGCTGGAGACCGTCCCCGGCGCCCGCGACGCCGCTCGCGAACCCGCCCGCCAGCTCGGCCTGGCCTTCCAGCTCACCAACTTCCTGCGCGACGTCGCCGAGGACCTGCGCCGCGGCCGCGTCTACCTGCCGCGCGCCGACCTGGACCGGTTCGGCGTCACCGACGACGACCTGCGCGGCGGCGTCGCCGGCCGGCGGGTGCGGGACCTGGTCGCGTTCGAGGCCGGGCGCGCCCGCGACCACTACCGCCGCGCCGTGCCCGGCATCGACCTGCTGGCGCCCTCCTCCCGGCCGTGCGTCCGCGCCGCGCTGCTGCTGTACGGCGGCATCCTGCAGCGCATCGAGGCCGCCGGGCACGACGTGCTGGCCGAACGGGCGCGGGTGCCGCGCCGCGACCGGGCGTCGATCTTCGCGCGGAATCTGCTGGCCGCCGCCGTCGCCCGGCGCGGCGAGCTGCGCGTGACCGCGGGGACGCCGTGACGGGCGCGCCGGTCGTGCTGGACGCCATGGGCGGCGACCGCGGCCCCGACGCCACCGTGCCCGGCGCGGTCCTGGCCGTCCGCGACCACGGCGTGCCGGTGCTGCTGGCCGGCCGCGCCGACGAGATCGCCGACCGGCTGCGGCGGCACGGCGCGACCGGCGAGGTCGGGGTGCTGCACGCCGAGGACGTGGTGCCGATGACCGAACGCGGCCCCGGCGCGCTGGGCCGGGAGCGGTCCAGCCTGGCCGTCGGCTGCCGGGCGGTGCGCGACCGCGACGGCGCGGGCCTGGTGTCGGCCGGGTCCACCGGCGCGGTCGTGTCCTGCGCGGTGCGGACGGTGGGCCGCGCCGAGGGCGTGCTGCGCCCCGCCCTGGCGATCGCGCTGCCGAACCTGGCGGGCGGCGCGACCGTGCTGGTCGACGCCGGGGCCACCGCCGACCCCACCCCCGAGATGCTGGCGCAGTTCGCCACCCTCGGCGCCGGCTACGCCCGGCGCGTGCTGGGCGTGGCCGACCCGCGCGTGGGCCTGCTGACGATCGGCGCCGAGCCCGGCAAGGGCAACCGCCTGGTCCGCCGCGCCGCCGAGCTGGTCGCGGCGCTGCCGGTGCGGTCGGCCGGCAACGTCGAGGGCCACGACGTGCTGACCGGCGCGGTCGACGTGCTGGTCAGCGACGGGTTCACCGGCAACGTCGTGCTGAAGAACATCGAGGGCACCGTCCGCGCCACCCTGGAGCTGGTGGCGCGCCAGGGCCTGGCCGCGCCCGCCGACCTGCGGCGCGTGGCCGCGTTCTACGACCCCGAGACCCACGGCGGCGCGGCCCTGCTGGGACTGGCCGGGACCGTCGTGGTCGCGCACGGCTCCTCCAGCCCCCGCGCCCTGGCGCGGGCCTGCGCGGTCGCCCGCGACCTGGCGGCCGGTGACCGGGCCGGCGGCCGGGCCGATGGCTGAGTCACCCGGGGCGCAGGGGGTCCACGCCGTTCCACGTGCCCTCGCTGGACAGCGGCGCGAACCGCGCGAACAGCTCCTCGGCGTACCAGCCGCGCTCGCGCACCCGGCCGATCACCCGGCGGTGCGAGGCCGTGCGGTGCGCGAACCCGCCGACGGCGGCGGCGTCGCGCCACAGCGAGAACGTCGCCTGCCGCGCCACCGGCCACTCGCCCATCCCCACCGACGCCAGGCAGCCGTCCTGCGCGGCCAGGTCCCGTTCCACGGCGGGCACCGCCCGGTAGAAGTCCACCAGCCGCGACGGCCGGATCGACGCCCGCGTCAGCACCGCCACCGGCCCGCCCCCCGGGCCGGACGCGCCGGGGGAGCCGCCGGGGGAGGGCGTGCCGAACGGCTCCACCCCGCCCCACCGGCCGTGCGCGCGCAGCGGCGCCATCCGCACGTGCCAGGACTCCACGGCCTCCTCCCGCCAGCGCCGCGCGATCGGCGAGCGGGACAGGAACCCCTCCAGCGCGGCCTCCCCGTCCCACACCGCCAGCGTCGCCCAGCGGCGCGGATCGGCGCTCAGGCCCATCGAGCCGCCCCGGGCGGTGCCCAGCAGCCGCCAGAACCTCAGGCCGCCGGTGCCGCGCAGCACCGGCCGGTCGAGGGCCATGTACCGCATGGCGTCCACGCGCGCGTACCTGACCAGGTGGAAGGACACGATGACCGTCCCGCCCGTGCTCGATCCATCCGTGCTCGACCCATCCGTGCTCGATCCGTTCGTGCCCGCTCTGCTCGCGGCCGTCATCGGCGGCTACCTTCTCGGCTCGGTCCCGGTCGCGGTGCTGGTGTGCCGCGCGCACGGGTTCGACCCGCGCGACACCGGCGACCGCAACCCCGGGTTCTGGAACGTCAGGGAACTGCTCGGCTGGCGCGCGGCCGCCCCGGTCTTCGCCGGGGACATGGCCAAGGGCGTTCTCGCCGGTCTGGCCGGCCTGGCGGCCGGGCTGTCGGCCGGTGCCGCGCTCGTGCCGGTGTACGCGGCGGTCGCGGCGGCGATGGTCGGGCACGCCTGGCCGGTGTTCGCCGGATTCCGGGGCGGCCGGTCGATCCTCACCTTCGCCGGGGGCTTCGCGGTGATCTGCCCGCCCGCGTTCGGGGTCGGCATCGCCCTGCTCGTCCTCGTCGGGAAGGCCGCCTCGTTCGCGGTCGGGGCGCGGGTGGCGGTGTTCTCGCTGCCGGTGCTGCAACTGTGGTTCGCGCCCGTCCCGGCGGTGGCGGCGACCGGCCTGCTGATGTCGCTCATCGGCCTGCGGTTCGGGCAGGCGGCGCTGGCGGGGCGGGACGCGTGAGGGCCGGGCGGGTCCGGCCCCGCGGGTAGGTCCGGCCCCGCCACGTGCGGACCGGACGCACCGTGGCCTGCGTCAGCCGCACGGCGGTCGCCACGTCCAGCAGCGGCGACAGCGCCAGCCCCGGTCCGGGCCGCGCGTAGCTGGACCGCAGCGCCACCGTCAGCAGACCCCGCACCGCCAGCAGGCCCAGGTCCAGCCGGGTGGGGCGGCCCAGCGCCAGCCGCGCGACCGGCAGGGCCGCCGCCAGCCACACCACCGCCAGGTCGGCCGCGCGGCCCGCCGGACCGGTGACGTCGGCCAGCGGCAGGGAGCGCCCCCACTCGCGCCACACCTCGGCGGCCGAGGCGTGCATGTCCACCTCCAGCAGGCCGCCCGCGTCCAGGAACGCCACCCGCCACCGGTCGCGGGCCAGCGTCCGCGCCAGCGCCACGTCGTCGGTCAGGTGGCCGCGCACCCGCGCGAACCCGTCGGCGGCCCGCATCGCGGTGCGGCGGAACGCCATGCACTGGCCGTTGGCGAGGACCCGGTGCGGCGGGGGAGGGGAGGCCGGGCCGACGGGCCCGAACCGGTACACCAGCGTCGCCAGGAACGAGGCGTGCAGCGCCTGCTCGGCGACCCCGTCGCACACGAACCGCGGCCCCACCGTCACCAGGTCGTGGTCGTCCAGCAGCGCCGCCAGCGCCCCGACCAGCCCGGGACGGGGCCGGGCGTCGGCGTCCAGCGTCACCACCGTCTCCCGCCGCGCCGCCTCGACGCCCTGGCGCAGCGCCCACTGCTTGCCGACCCAGCCCTCCGGCAGCGGCGCGCCGGGCAGCACCCGCGCGCCGAGCCCGGCGGCGACCCCGGCGGTGCGGTCGCGCGACCCGTCGTCCACCACGATCACCTCGGCGACCGCCGGGTCGGCGCGCAGCGCCCGCAGGCACGGCCCGATCCGGTGCTCCTCGTCGCGCGCCGGGACCACCACCGACACCGACCCCGGCGCGCCCTCGCGCGGCTCCAGCGGAGGACGCCTGCGGCGGCCCCGCGCCAGCCGCGCCAGCACCACCGCGGCCGCCGCCCCCTGCGCGAGGGCCAGCGGCGCGAACCTCAGCGGCGCGAACCTCAGCGGCGCGAACCTCAGCGGCGCGAACCTCAGCGGTGCGGATCCCAGCCGCGCGGGCCTCGGCAGTGCGGGCCTCGGCAGTGCGGGCCTCAGCGGCGTGGGTCCCGACAGGGGGAGGGGCGGTGTGTTCACCGGCCCGCCCATCTCGGGAAGTCCTCGTCCACCATCGCGGCGACGATGCGGCCGCCCATCGCCACCAGCGGCAGCCCGCCGCCGGGATGCGCCGACCCGCCGACCAGGTACAGGCCGCGCCGGGGTCCCCGGTTGCCCGGCCGCCGGAACGGCGACAGCGCGCCGTCGTAGGCCGGCCCGTAGATCGCCCCGCCCCAGCAGTCGTAACGCTCCCGCAGGTCGGCGGGGGTGAGCAGGTCGACGAACCGCAGCCGTCCCGCCAGGTCGTGGCCGCGCTCGGCCAGCCTCTCCAGCACCAGGTCGCGGTAGGACTCCGGCGGCAGCGGCCAGCGCCCGGGGTCGCGGGCGGGCACGTTCACCAGCATCGTCCAGTTCTCGCACCCGTCGGGGGCCTGGCCGGGGTCGTCGACCTTCGAGCAGCCGATGTAGACCGTCGGGTCCTCCGGCGGGCGCCGCCTGACGAAGATGTCGTCGAACTCGCGCGGATAGTCGGCGGAGAACACGACCGAGTGGTGCGCCAGGCCCTCGGTGCGACCCTCCACCCCCGCCAGCATCAGGAACCCCGACGACGACAGGCCCAGCCCGGCGACGCGGCGCAGCCGCCGCCGGTCGGGCAGCAGCCGCCCGTACAGGGCCGCCGCGTCGGTGTTGGCGACCACCACGTCCGACCGCACCCGCTCGCCGGACGCCAGCCCCACCCCCCGCACCCGGTCGGAGTCGGCCAGGACCCGGGCGACCGGCGCGTTCAGGTGCACCTCCACGCCCGCCTCCTTCAGCAGCGCCGCCAGCGCGTCGGCGAGCACCGGCAGGCCGCCGGGCACGTACCAGCCGCCCGTGCCGTGCTCGATCGCCGGGACGCAGCCCAGCGCCGCCGGGGCCCGGTAGGGGCTGGACCCGGCGTAGGTGGCGTACCGCCCCACGTACTGCCGCAGCCGGGGGTCGCGGAAGAACCCGCGGGCCAGACCGTCCAGGGTGCGGCCCGGCGCGGTCGCCAGCAGGTCGCCCGGCCGCGCCGCGCGGGGCGGCCGGGTCGGCGGCCCGGCGAAGAACGTGCGCCGCGCCGCCTCCAGGCAGCCCCGCGCCCAGTCGTGGAACCGCAGCCACGCCCGGCCCTCGCCGGGGGCGAGCCGCTCCACCTCCGCGGCCATGCGCCGCGGGTCGCGGAGGGCCGTCAGCTCCGACCCGTCGGCGAAGCGGTAGCGGCACAGCTCGGCCGGTTCCACCGGGTCGACCGGCACCCCCAGCTCCCGGAAGACCTCCGGCAGCGTCAGCAGCGACGGGCCGACCGAGAAGGCGAACCCGTCGCGGCGGTGCTCGGCGAGCTTGCCGCCGAGCCGGTCCAGCCGCTCGTACAGCCGCACCCGCCGCCCCTGCCGGGCCAGCAGCAGCGCCGCCGTCATCCCGCCGACGCCGCCGCCGACCACCACCACGTCGCTCACCGACGCCTCCCCACCGGAGCGTTCCCGACCAGCCGGGTCCACGCCAGCGCGGCGGGCACCCCCATCGCGACGCCGCCGGCCGCCGCGACCAGCGGATCGGTCGGCCGGAACACCAGGGCGAACGCGACCGTCTCCATCACCGCCATCGCCGTGTACACCGCCACCAGCCCCGCTGGCGGCCGCCCCCGGCCCGCCAGCACCCGGTCGACCACCGCCATCAGCAGCAGCGACACCGCCAGCCACCCCGCGAAGTTGGTGAGCGGCACGCCCCGGTAGGGACCCGGACGCGCCCACTCCCACAGCCCCAGCCGCAGCATCTGCGGATCGAGGAAGAGGTCCCAGGCGGTCAGCGCCGCCGCGCCCACGAGCAGCCGGAGCGCCCGCGCCGCGCCGTTCCCCGCGACCGGCCCCGTGATCGCCGTCGCGACCGCGTACGCCGCCAGTCCCATCCCGGCCCACGCCAGCGCCACCGCGACCGGCACGTCCCCGACCTGCGGCTGGAGCACCCCGGTGTAGCGGTACTCGCCGAACGGCACCCCGGTGCGCACCCCGGTCCACTCGGCGGCGTACCCGACCGCGAACGCCCCGCCGAGCGCGCCCGCCGCCCGTCCGGGCCCGTACCGCCCCGCCGCGAACGCCACCGCCGTCGCCGCGACCAGCAGCACGATCGCGCCGGTCAGCCCCACCGGCCGCGCCCGCACCCCCGAGGCGCACTGCGCGACCAGCGTCGCCGCCAGCAGCCCGCACCCGGCCCACACCCAAGGGCCCCGCCCGCGCGCGGACCGGGGGCCCGGGGGAGCGGAGATCTGTGTTCGCGTCACACCGCTGTCTTCGGACGCGACGCGCGAACGGATGCGCGACCAGCCTGACCTTACCGCGTAAAGGGAGAAACTTTGGTGTCTCCGGTCACAATCGGGCAGCCCCGAGCGTACTCTTGGGACCGGTCCGATTTGGAAGATCACCGAGGGTCGAGGAGTGTCGCCATGCCGCTGCTGCCAGGGCGCCGGGTGAGCAAGGACGTCGCCGAACCGGTCGAGGCCGACCGGCGGCTCGCCGAGGCCTACCGGGAGCGGGTGACGGCCGCCACCGAGGCCGAGCACGCGCTGCGCGCCGCCCAGGCCGAGCGGCGGTCCGACGCGGAGATCCGCGAGCTGATGATCGCGTTCGACCGGGCGCTGACCGCCGCCGTGGAGGCCGCCGAGGCCGCCGAGCGCGTCGCGATCGGGCCCCGGGGGTACGCGCCCGAGGGCGCCGACGCCAAGGCGCGCCGCGCGGCCGAGATCGAGCGCCGCAAGGGCAGGGCCAGGCCCGCCGTGCGGCCGTGGACCGACGAGGTGGACCGGCTGCGCACCGCGCGCGAGGCGCACCGGCTGAGCTACCGCACCCCTCCGGCGGTGCCCGCCTGACCCGCCCGGGCGGCACGGCGTCCCCGGCGACACAGCGTCACCGAGTGGCACCGGTCGTCGAACTTTGAGAGTCTGCCCTCTTGGGGAAAGTCGGGACGTCCCGCACCGGAGCCGTGCCGCGGCGCGCGTACCGTACGCGCGCCGCGTCGCATGAGACGGCCCGGCGCGAGGGGAGGGCGTTCCGGTGAAGGGGGCGGTGCCGGTGCGCGGTGCCCAGAACGCGGGGGGATGGTAAGCAGGTGGAGTGCACGCCGCCGGACCGGTATCGCGTCCTGGAGTGCTACCAGGACGGGGTGCGGGCGATTCGCGCCCTCGCGGCGCGGGTCGAGGACTGGGCGGCGCCGACCCCCTGCGACGAGTGGCAGGTGATCGACCTGGCCGGGCACCTGCGGTGCGTGGCCGAGAACTACCTGGAGTACCTGCACGACTCGCCCGACAGCCGGCTGGCCAAGCTGTTCGCCCAGGACGCCGCCACCGCCGTGCTGATCCGCCAGCAGGCCCGGCAGAACGCCGCCGAGCTGGCGGTGCTGCCCGCCGAGCACGGCCTCAGCCGGATCATGGCGTTCACCGTGGCGGCGGGGGCCTACGCCGACCTGATGCCCGACCGGTGGGACCGCACCCACCTGATCTACCGGGGCACCAAGTACACCGTCGGCGACCACGCCGGGGCGGCGTGCGTGGAGTGGCACCTGCACGCCTGGGACCTGGCGCGCGCCCTCGGCGAGGACTACCGGCCCGAGGACCCCGGGCTGCTGGTGTCGGCGTGGCACTGGGGCGTTCCGCACCTGCCGCTGGGGTCCGGCGACCCGTGGGAGTCGGTGCTGCGGTCGTCGGGACGCTCGCCGCTGTGGCCGGAGGAGGCCGCCGGGACGGCGCGGCGGCGCGTCCACCGTTCCTGAGGCCCTTCACAACGCCTGATGTCGCCTGTGCGAGGGATGTTGCACGGCGGGTACACCGCGTGCCGCCCCGTGTAACCGGCCCTTCCTAGTTTTCCAGGTGCGACGCGCCCGGTCCGGGCGTTCCGCACGACACCTGGAGGAAGGGCATGACGGCGCTGACCGATCACGCCGCCCCGTCGAGAACGTCCCGGGGGCGGAGCTGGATCGACCACTGGGACCCCGACGACGAGCGGTTCTGGGCGGCCACCGGGCGGCGGGTGGCGGCCCGCAACCTGGTCTTCTCGATCCTCACCGAGCACCTGGGGTTCTCGGTGTGGCTGCTGTGGAGCATCGCGGTGCTCCACCTGCCGAGCGTCGGCGTCCAGCTGACGGTGGGGCAGACGCTGTGGCTGACGACCGTGCCCAACCTGGTCGGGGCCGCGATGCGGATCCCCTACACCTTCGCGCCCGCCCGGTTCGGCGGGCGCAACTTCACCGTGGTCAGCGCGCTGCTGCTGCTGATCCCGTGCGGGCTGTTCGTGTACGCGGTGAACAACCCGGACATCCCGTTCTGGGCGCTGCTGCTGATCGCGGCGACCACCGGTCTGGGCGGCGGGAACTTCGCCTCCTCGATGGCCAACATCACCCACTTCTACCCGGCGTCCCGGCAGGGCCTGCCGCTCGGTCTGAACGCGGCGGGCGGCAACCTCGGCACCAGCGTGACCCAGCTGACGATGCCGCCGCTGATCGTGGCGTTCGGGCTGGTCGCGGTCGGCTGGGTGTGGATGCCGCTGATCCTGGTCGCCGCCGTGTGCGCCTACCTGTTCATGAACAACCTGACCAGGGCGACCTCGGCGTACACGCTGCGGGAGATGGCCGCCGGCGCCCGCGACCGGCAGACGGTCATCATGTCGGTGCTGTACATCGGGACGTTCGGGTCGTTCATCGGGTACTCGTTCAGCTTCGGCGTGCTGATCAAGAGCCAGTTCCCCGACGTCAAGGGCGCGAACTTCATCTGGCTGGGCGCGTGCGCCGGGTCGCTGGCGCGGCCGCTGGGCGGCTGGCTGGCCGACCGGTTCGGCGGGGCCCGGGTGACGATGGTGAACTTCTTCGTGATGGGCCTCGGCGTGGCCGTGGTCGCCGCCGCCGTGGGGGCCGGGAGCTGGGGGCTGTTCCTGGGCGCGTTCCTGCTGGTGTTCGTCACCACCGGGATCGGCAACGGCTCCACCTACAAGATGATCCCGGCGATCTTCCGGGCGCGGGAGCTGGCGGAGGTGGACACCGCCGACCCGGCCGCGGTGCGGCGGGCGACGACCCGGGCGCGCCGCACGGCCGCCGCGGCGATCGGCATCATCTCGGCGGTCGGCGCGGCCGGCGGGGTGCTGATCCAGCAGGCGTTCCGGATCTCGATCGAGCAGAGCGGGGGCATCGGCCCGGCGCTGCTGACGCTGGCGGGGTTCTACGGGGTGTGCGTGGTGCTGACCTGGGCGTGCTACCTGCGCAAGGTGACCGTGGGCGGCGTCCGCACCAGCCTGGCCGAAGCCGGCGTCTGACCGGGTCCCGCCCCGGAGCGCCAGGGATAGCGCGCTCCGGGGCGGGGTAGGTCCCCTGTCGCGATGCCACGGGGGAGGGGGAGAACCAGCCATGGCGACCTGTGAGGTCTGCGGGAACGACTACGAGCTGTCGTTCGAGGTGCACGCCCAGGGGAGCGTGCACACGTTCGACTCGTTCGAGTGCGCGATCACGAGGATGGCGCCGATCTGCGAGCACTGCGAGTGCCGGATCCTCGGGCACGGGATGGAGGTGGACCGGCACTGGTACTGTTCGGCCCACTGCGCCCGCGCCGCCGATCCCGAACGGGGCAGGCAGGTCCGCGACAGCGTTCCGGCCTGAGCGGCGGGAGGCCCCCGGCCTCGGAGGGCCTCCGCGCGGGCGGCTCCCCGACGGCCGCCGGGAAAGGACCGCCGCATGCCGACCTTCACCGCCACCGACGGTGTCACGATCGCCTACCGGGTGTGGGAGCGGGAGTCGGATCTCCCCCTGGTGCTGCTGCACCACGGCTTCATCGCCAGCGGCGAGACGAACTGGGTGATGCCGGGGGTCGTCGCCGCGCTGACCGCCGCCGGACGCCGGGTCGTCACCATCGACGCGCGCGGGCACGGCGACTCCGGCAAGCCGCACGATCCGGCCCGCTACGGCGAGGCCCGCATGGCCGAGGACGTGTCGACGCTGGTGGACCTGCTCGGCGCGCCGTCGTTCGACCTGGCCGGGTACTCGATGGGCGCGGTCGTGTCGCTGCTGACGGCCGTGCGCGACCGGCGCGTGCGGCGGCTGGTCGTCGGGGGCGTCGGCGCCGGGGTGGTCGAGCTCGGCGGCGTGGACACCCGGGTGATCGGCGGCCCGGCGCTCCAGCACGCCCTGAACACCGACGACCCCGCCTCGATCACCGATCCGTCCGCCGCCGGTTTCCGCGCGTTCGTCGACGCCGTCGGCGGCGACCGCGCCGCCCTGGCCGCCCAGGCCGCGGCGGTGCACGACAAGCCGATCGACCTGGACGCCGTCACCGCGCCCACGCTCGTCCTGGCGGGCGAGGACGACCCGCTGGCCGCGCGTCCGGAGGTGCTCGCCGGCGCCGTCCCCGGCGCGCGGCTGCGCACCGTGCCCGGCGACCATCTCGGGGCGGTCCGCGAGCCCGCCTTCGTCACGGAGCTGGTCGGGTTCCTCGGCGCCCCGTGACCGGGGGCCGCCGGGGTCAGGCCTCGGCGACGCCGAAGACCGGTTCGCGGCCGTCCTCCAGGTAGACGGCGCGGTGCTCGGCCATGCCGCGCAGGCACGGATCCATCCGGCGGGAGATGTGCGAGGGGGCCAGCTCGGGCACCTTCTCCGGCGCGACCAGCACATGGTCCGACAGCTCGTCGGCCGGCAGCCGGATCGCCTCGATCTCGGCGCCGGAGATCGCCCCGCCGAACACGAACACGTTGGCGGCGTCCACGACGCTGTCGCGCGGCGGCGCCCAGTCCACGCAGACCAGGCCGTCCAGGCGGGGCACCAGGCCCAGCTCCTCCTGGCACTCGCGCACGCACGCCTCCAGCGGCGACTCGCCCGCCTCGATCACCCCGCCGGGCAGGAACCAGCCGTCCTTGTAGGTGGGCTTGACCAGCAGGACCCGGCCCAGATCGTCCAGCAGCAGGGCCGCGGCGGCGCCGCGCGTGCGTGGCAGGGAGGCGTAGTAAGCAGCGTCGGGCATGCTCCGAGGGTAGGCGCGCCGGGCGGGCGGTCATGCGTCCCTCGGCACAGCTCCGGCCGCATCCGTAAAAGATCTCCACGGTCGGCCGTCGATCCGTTCGCCCCCCACGACGGCGGCTCCGAATGGACCTTGACAAAGCGCAACAACACTTGACACGTGATCGTCAGTGCCGTTCGCCGGAACCGTCACGATCGTTCTGACCTTGCCGAACGGGACGGTGTGAGGGGCTTTTAACGGCCGGGTCACACGCGGGACGCGGACGCGAAACGGGCACTGTCGAGTCTCGGCATCATGACCGCGACCCTTCCACCCACCGCGACCCCGCGCTCGACGGCGACGCACTGCCCCTACTGCGCGCTGCAGTGCGGCATGCGGCTGGACGGCGCCGGGCCGTTGACGGTCACGCCCCGCGACGACGTGCCCGCCAACCGGGGCGGGCTGTGCCAGAAGGGCTGGACGGCCGCCGAGCTGCTGACCGTCCCCGACCGGATCACCACGCCGCTGATGCGCGCCCGGCGCGGCGCGCCGCTGGAGCCGTGCACCTGGGACGAGGCGCTGGACCGGATCGCCGCCCGGGCGCGGCGGCTGCGGGCCGCGCACGGCCCCGACGCGGTCGCGGTGTTCGGCGGCGGCGGGCTCACCAACGAGAAGGCCTACCAGCTCGGCAAGTTCGCCCGGATCGCGCTGCGCACCTCCCAGATCGACTACAACGGCCGGTTCTGCATGTCGTCGGCCGCCGCCGCGTCGAACCGGGCGTTCGGGATGGACCGCGGACTGCCCGGCCCGATCACCGACCTGGGGCGCGCCGACGCGATCCTGCTGGTGGGCGGGAACGTCGCCGAGACGATGCCGCCGTTCGTGCGGCACCTGACCGACATGCGCGAACGCGGCGGCGCGCTGGTGGTGGTCGACCCGCGCCGCACCGCCACCGCCCGCCAGGCCGACCTGCACCTGCAACCGGCCCCCGGCACCGACCTGGCGCTGGCCAACGGCCTGCTGCACCTGGCGGTCATGGAGGGCCTGCTCGACGAGGACTACATCGCCGAACGCACCACCGGGTTCGCGGCGGTCCGCACCGCCGTCAACGCCTACTGGCCCGACCGCGTCGAACGCATCACCGGCGTCCCGGTGCCGCAGATGCGCGAGGCGGTGCGGCTGCTGGCGCGCGGCGAACGCTCCTACATCCTCACCGCGCGCGGCGCCGAGCAGCACGCCAGGGGCGTCGACACCGTCACCGCGCTCATCAACCTGGCGCTCGCCCTGGGCCTGCCGGGACGCGAGGGCTCCGGCTACGGCTGCCTGACCGGGCAGGGCAACGGCCAGGGCGGGCGCGAGCACGGCCAGAAGGCCGACCAGCTTCCCGGCTACCGCCGCATCGACGACCCCGCCGCCCGCGCGCACGTGGCGGGGGTGTGGGGCGTCGACCCGGGCGACCTGCCCGGGCCGGGGCGCTCGGCCTACGAGCTGCTGATGGCGCTGGGCACCGCGGAGGGCCCGAAGGCGCTGCTGCTGTTCGGCTCCAACCCGGTGGTGTCGGCGCCGCGCGCCCTGGCCGTCACCGAACGCCTGGACTCCCTGGACCTGCTGGTCGTCGCCGACTTCGTGCTGTCGGAGACCGCCGCCCGCGCCGACGTGGTGCTGCCCACCGCCCAGTGGGCCGAGGAGTCGGGCACCATGACGAACCTGGAGGGCCGCGTGCTGCGCCGCCGCCGCGCCCTGCCGCCGCCGCCCGGCGTGCGCACCGACCTGGAGATCCTGGCCGCGCTCGCCGACCGCCTGGACGCCCCCGGCAAGTGGTCCACCGAACCGGCCGAGGTGTTCGACGAGCTGCGCGCCGCCAGCGCCGGGGGCCTGGCCGACTACTCCGGCATCACCTACGAGCGCGTCGAGAACGAGGGCGGGGTGTTCTGGCCGTGCCCCGGCGAGGACCACCCCGGCACGCCCCGCCCGTTCCTGGACCGGTTCGCCACCCCCGACGGCCGCGCCCGGTTCGTCCCGGTCGAGCACCACGGCCCGGCCGAGCCGACCGACGCCGACTACCCCGTCACCCTCACCACCGGGCGGGTGCTGGCCCAGTACCAGAGCGGCGCGCAGACCCGCCGGGTGGCCGCGCTCACCGAGGCCGCGCCCGAACCGTTCGTGGAGATCCATCCGGACCTGGCCGAGCGCCTCGGCATCGCCCACGGCGACGAGGTGCGCGTCACCAGCCGCCGGGGCGCCGCCACCGCCCGCGCCCGGCTGACGACCGCGATCCGCCACGACACCGTCTTCATGCCCTTCCACTGGGCGGGGGAGGGCCGCGCCAACCTGCTGACCAACCCCGCCCTCGACCCGACCTCCCGGATGCCGGAGTTCAAGGTCTGCGCCGTCCGGCTGGAACCTCTCGGAGTGAACGCATGAGCATCGTCATCATCGGCAACGGCATGGCCGGGTCCCGGCTGGTGACCGAGATCCGCGCCCGCGACCGGCAGGTCCCGGTGACCGTCTTCGGCGCCGAACGCCAGCAGCCCTACAACCGGATCCTGCTGTCCAACGTGCTGGCCGGGACCGCCGCGCCCGACCAGATCAGCCTGGTGGACCCCGCCTGGTACGGACGCAACGACGTCGACGCCCGGCTCGGCGTCGAGGTCGTCTCCGTCGACCGCGCCGCCCGGGTCGTGCACGCCTCCGACGGCACCGCCGTCCCCTACGACACGCTGGTGCTGGCCACCGGCAGCACCGCCTTCGTCCCGCCGATCCCCGGCACCGAGGGCGGCCTGCCCGCCGGGGCGGTGGCGTTCCGGACCCTGGAGGACTGCCGGGAGATCCTGGCCGCCGCCGACGGGGCGCGGCGCGCCGTGGTCGTCGGCGGTGGGCTGCTGGGCATCGAGGCCGCCCGCGGCCTGGCCGGGCGGGGCCTGGAGGTCACCGTCGTCCACCTGGCCGGGCACCTGATGGAACGTCAGCTCGACCCCGGCGCCGGCCGGGTGCTGGCGCGGACCCTCGGCCGCCTGGGGATCCGCGCCCGCCTGGACGTCACCGTCTCCGCACTGCACGTGGGGGGGGAGCGGGTGGCCGGGGTCGGGCTGGCCACCGGGGAGCGGCTGGACGCCGACGTGGTCGTGCTGGCCTGCGGCGTCCGTCCCGAGACGACCCTGGCCCGCGCGGCGGGCCTGGAGGTGGACCGGGGCGTGATCGTGGACGGGACCCTCCGTTCGGTCACCGACCCGGCGGTCCGCGCGATCGGCGAGTGCTCCCAGCACGACGGCACCGTCTACGGGCTGGTCGCCCCCGCCTGGGAGCAGGCCACGGTCCTGGCCGACCTGCTCACCGGCGCCGACGACCGCGCCCGCTTCACCGGCGCGCGGCAGATCACCCGGCTGAAGGCCGCCAGCGTGGACCTGGTCGCGATGGGGGAGACCCACCACGGCGACGACGACCCCGAGGTGGAGGTGCTCAGCTTCACCGACCCCAGCCGCGGCACCTACAAGAAGGTGGCGATCCGCGACGACCGCGTGATCGGCGCGATCCTGCTGGGCGAGACCAGCACCGCCGGGACCCTCACCCAGCTGTACGACCGTTCCGCCCCCGCGCCCAGCGACCGGCTCAGTCTGTTCTTCCCCGGCATGGAGGGCGCCGCGACCGCCGACTCGCCGCTGCGGATGCCCGACGCCGCCACCGTCTGCCACTGCAACAACGTCTCCAAGGGCCAGATCCGCGCCTGCTGGGAGAAGGGGGCCCGCACCGCCGACGAGGTCGCCGAGGGGACCCGCGCCAGCACCGGCTGCGGCGGCTGTCGCGACGCCCTGGAGGGCATCGTGGCGTGGCTGGGGGAGCAGGACGCGGTCCCCGCGGGCTGACCCCGCCTCCGGTCCCTGACGCACCGATAAACGAACCTGAAAAGTATGTTTAGTGTCCATTTAGGTGCTCAGGGATGATCATCAAGCCCCTGTCCGAAACGCGTCGGCCAGCCGGAACGCGTTTGGATGATTAAACGGGCCGTTTTTCCTTGCGCCGAAAATGCCAAGCTACAGATGATCTTCCTGCTTGCCGATCGGCCGGGAGCCCGGCCGGGAAGGAGGAGGCGTCATGACCCGCCTCATCGACCGCGTACTCGCCCGCGTCGCCCACAAGGAGACCGTGGACGCGGGCTGCAGCCGCTACGAGTTCTGCAAGAACGGCATCAAGTACCTGCGGATGTGCTGCCTGAACGAGGGCTGCAACACCAACCCGATCGGCAGGTGCTGACCGGAGTCCGCTGAACCACCGCGGGCGGCCCGGCCCTCCCTGAGCCGGTCGGGCCGGGCCGCCCGCGCCCGGCGGTACGAAGGGGTGCCGTGCAGTACCTTCCCGCAGCCTTCGCCTGTCTCATCGGCCTGGTCTTCGCCGTCTCGGCGTTCACCAAGCTCCGCGACCGCGCGGGCTTCGCCCGATCGGTGCCGGACCTGGTCCCCTCGCTCCCGGCCCGCCTGCTCGGGCCGCTCGCCCACACCGTCATCGCCCTGGAGGCGGCGGTCCCCGTCCTGCTGGCGGTGCCCGCGACCCGGACCCTCGGCTTCGGGGTCGCGCTGGTGCTGCTGGCGGCGTTCACCGTCGCGATCGCGGGCGCGCTGCGCCGGGGCCGCCGCGCCCCCTGCCGCTGCTTCGGCGCCTCCGCCGCCCCGCTCGGCCCCCGCCACCTGGTCCGCAACGGCGTGCTCCTGGCCGCCGCGTCCGCCGGAGCCCTGGCGCCCGGCGGCGCCGCGCCCGCCGCCGGCCTCGCCGTCGCCGCGGCCGCCGGGCTCGTGGCGGGGCTGCTCATCGTCTCCTTCGACGACCTCGTCGACCTGTTCGCAGGGAGCCACTGATGCCCTACCTGACCGCGGCGGTCGTGCTCGTCGGCCTGCTCGGCGTGTTCAACCTGCTGCTCACCCTGCGCCTGGCCCGCATGATGCGGGAACGCGGCGACGGTCACGGTGACCACGGCGGCGGCCACGGCGCCATGAACGCCGGACCGCCCGTCGCCCTGGGACCGGGGAAGAGCCCCGCCGCGTTCACCGCCGTCACCACCGCGGGGGAGAGCGTCTCCGACACCGACCTGGTCGGCGTGGTCGCGTTCTTCTCCGCCGGCTGCGACCCCTGCCACAAACTGGCGCCCAGCATCGCCGAGCACGCCCGCTCCGCCGACCGCGCCACCGTCCTCGCCGTGGTCTCCGGCCAGGACGACGCGCTGGTCGACGCGCTCGCGCCGTCCGCCCGCGTCGTCGTGGAGGACTTCGACGGTCCCGTCTCCACCGCGTTCAGCAACGAGTGGACGCCCGCCCTGTACCTGCTGGGCCCCGACCACCGGATCGTCGCCACCGGGGGGCGGCTGCACGACCTGCCCCTCGAAACGACCGTATGAGCCGGGGCTCCGGCCCGCGCGCGCTGCTCGCGGCGGCCCGCGAGGCCCTGACGCTCACCGCCCGCGCCGCCCCCGCCGGGGTGGCCGGCTACCTGCTGCTCACCCTCGCCACCGCCGCCGCGCCGATCGCCACCGCCTGGCTCACCAAGCTCGTCATCGACCGCCTGGCGTCCGGACGCGGCGCGGTCGGCGGCCTGGCCCTCGGCCTGGCGGCGGCGGGG
>NZ_BCQR01000169.1 GCF_001552175.1 Actinomadura kijaniata NBRC 14229 | reverse complement strand
CAGCGCCGCCAGCAGCACGGCCGCGACGACGCCCGGGGACGGCACGGCGGTGCCGGAGGCCAGCAGGCCGGGGGCCGGTTCGGTCAGGGCGGGCGACGCCGCCCAGCCCGCCAGCAGCCCGGCGGTCCCGGCCAGCAGCGCCAGGGCCAGGTGCTCGGCGAGCAGCACGGCCGCGACCATGGCGGGGGTCGCCCCGGCGGCCTTGAGCAGGCCGACCCGGCGGCCCTGTTCGGCGAGGCGGCCGCCGACGGCCAGCGCCACGCACAGGCCCGCCAGCGCGGCCATCGCCCAGGTGCCGCCGAGCAGGGCGCCGTTGGCCAGCCGCAGGTCGCTGGTGGCGTAGGCGCCCATGTCCTGCCAGGACCGGACGCCCTTGCGCGCGGCGGCGAAGGCGGGCGCGGACGCCGGGTCGGTGAGGGCGAGGGGCATGGTCAGGCGGCGTTCGCCGGGGAGGCGGGCGGTGTCGGCGCGGGTCGTCCACACCAGGCCCGGCGTGGCGGACGGGTAGGGCACGCGCCCCGCCGACACCGCGATCCCCGCGACCTGGAACGGCCGTCCGCCCAGCGTGATGCGGTCGCCGGGCCGCACGTCCAGGGCCGCCGCGAACGCCTGCTCCACCACGACCGTGCCGGGCGCGCCGCTCCAGCGTCCGGCCGTGACCAGCGGGCGGTCGACGGCGGAGGCGGCGGGGCGGCCCTGGGCGACGGCGCGGACGGCGGTGCCGCCGGCGCGCAGCTCGGTGGAGACGGTCGGGAACGGCCCGGCCGTCGCCTTCACGCCCGGCGCGCCGGCCAGGGCGCGCAGGGCGCGCGGGTCGGTGGC
>NZ_BCQR01000168.1 GCF_001552175.1 Actinomadura kijaniata NBRC 14229 | reverse complement strand
CGGGTCGGTGGCGGTGGCGACCGCGTCGGGGCCGGCGGTGGCGGCGCGGGTGCGTTCCCAGGGGGCGTCGGCCATGCCGCGCACCAGCAGGCCGAGGGTGAGGGTGGCGGAGGTCGCCGCGATGGCGAGGACCAGCAGCGCCGCCTGGCCGCGGCGGCGGCGCAGGTCGGCGGCGGCGAGGCGGGCGACGAGCAGCAGCGGGCCCATGGTCACACCAGGACCGTCTCGTCGACGAGCGCGCCGTCCCGCATGGTGACGACCCGGTCGGCGGCGCCGGCGATGCGCGGGTCGTGGGTGACCACGACCAGGGCGCGGCCCTCGCGGCGCAGTTCGGCGAGCAGCCGCAGCACCTCGGTGGCGGCGGCGCTGTCGAGGTTGCCGGTGGGTTCGTCGGCCAGCAGCAGCGGCGGGTCGTTGACCAGGGCGCGGGCGACCGCGACGCGCTGCCGCTGGCCGCCGGAGAGCATGCCGGGCAGGTGCCCGGCGCGGTCGGCGAGCCCGACGCGGCCCAGCAGGTGCTCGGCGCGGCGGCGGGCCTCCCGCGGCGACGCCCCGGCCAGCAGCGCGGGCAGTTCGACGTTCTCGCGGGCGGTCAGCTCGTCCACCAGGTGGAACGCCTGGAACACGAACCCGATCGCGGTGCGCCGCACGCGCGCGGCGGCGGTCTCCGACAGGCCGTCCAGCCGCCGCCCGTGCAGCAGGACGCGTCCGCCGTCGGGCCGGTCGAGGCCGCCCAGCAGGTGCAGCAGCGTGGACTTGCCGCAGCCGGACGGCCCGATGATCCCGACGGTCTCCCCCGGCGCGACGGCCAGGTCGACGTCGTCCACGGCGCGGACCAGCGACGGCCCGGATCCGAAGTGCCTGCGCAGGCCCTCGGCCCGCAGAACGTGTTCCACCCGCTGTCACTCCTCGTCGGTTCGGTTGTTCCAGTGGGCCGCGCACGACTCCAGCCAGCGCAGGTCGGCCTCCAGGCGCAGGGACGCGCCCTCCAGCAGCAGGGCCGCGGCCGAGCCGGGCGGCTGGTCGAACGCGGCGCGCCGCACCTCGGCCAGGCGGCGCAGAAGCGCGCGGCGCTGGGCGTCCACCAGGGCCACCGGGTCGGCCATGCCGGACGCGGCGGCGGCCGTCAGCTTCAGATGGAACTCGGTGGGGGCCGTCCGCTCCCAGGACAGGTCGGTCAGCCACGCGGCGGCGCGGTCGCGCCCGGCGGGCGTCAGGTCGTAGACCTTGCGGTCGGGCCGGTCGGACTGGCCGACGACCCGCACGTCCACCAGCCCGGCCTTCTCCAGGCGCCGCAGCGTGACGTAGACCTGCCCGGCGTTCAGCTCGTCGCCGAGCGGGCCCAGCGCGGTCTGGAGCCGGGCGCGCAGCTCGTACCCGTGGGAGGGTTCCTTGGCCAGCAGTGCCAGCACGACGTCCTGCATCCCGCTCCCCCTCCCTAACGGATAGCCATATAGATAACGGTTATCCATGGTGGGCGTCAAGCGGCGGCTGCCCCTACACTGACGCGGCAGTCGTCGACGAGCATCCGCCGAGGTGAGGAAATGCGCCGGGTTCTGGCCGGGGTGACGGTCGGGGTCCTCGTCCTCGCCGCGGGCTGTTCCGGCGGGGACGAGGACGCCGGAACGGACGGGAACGTCGCCGGTGAGCCCGCCGTGACCGCCGAGGAGTCGGCCCGCGTCCTGGCCGACTGGACCAGGCGGTACAACGAGGCCGTCGGCTCCGGTGACGCGAAGGTGTGGCGGGAGGCCGTGACGGGCCCGCTGGCCGCGCCGGTCGAGGCGCGCGTGCGCGCCTACGGCAGGCTGCCGGGGTCGGCGCGGGTCGAGCCGCGCAACCCGGTGTTCTACGTGCCCCGGCAGAAGGGCTGGCCGCGCTGGTTCGCGGTGGCCGCGCTGGACGGCGGACGGCAGGTGCTGGCGGTGTTCGCCAGGGCGGGCGCGAAGGACCGGTGGCGGGCCGCGCACTGGCTGCCGTTCAAGGGGCGCCCGCCGGAGCTGGCCTACGACTCGGAGGGGTACGCGGTGCCCGCGCCGGACCGGGGCGTCGCCGCCGCCCACGCGGCCTACCTGGGCGGCGACGACACCGCGCCGCTGACGCCGGACGCGTTCTCGTCCGGCGCGCGGGCGCGGCGGGACCGGTTCGCGCCCGGTCCGGGCCCGTCGTACGCGCTGCAGACCAAGGACGGCGGCTCGCTGGTCTGGTACGGGCTGACGCAGGAGCAGGCCGGCGGCGGGACGCCCCGTGCCGAGCTGCGCGACCACCTGACCCGGACCGGCCGGACGGGCGGCGTCCGGGCGACCTGGCAGTGGCTGGCGATCGGCTACGCGCCGGTGTCGGGCCGCGCCAACGTGCTGGGCGAGTCGGTCTCCCTCGCCGCCGTCCGCTGACCGCGCCTCACCCGCCGGTGAACGCCCTCCACCAGGCGGCCGCCGCCCCGACGTCGGGGCCGGTCTCCCACAGGTCCGCCGGGTCGTCGGGCAGCAGGCGTTCGCGGAACAGGTCCACCTGCGGGTAGGTCAGGCCGTGGCCGGTGCCCTCGGGGGCGGCGAGCAGCTCCGCGACCCCCGGCGGGGCGCTCTCGGCGGACAGCCGTCCCTCGCGGTCGCCGAACAGCAGCCGGGCGGCGGACGGCAGTCCCATGCCGGTGCGTTCGGCCAGGTCATGGGCCCAGGCGAGGTCGGCGGCGACCGGGCCGCGCGCGGCGAGCAGCTCCTCCAGCGCGGCGAGGCGCTCCGGGGTGATCCGGCTCTGCGGGATCGGCTCGCCGGGCATCTCCCAGCCCGGCGGGACGAACCCGCAGAAGCGGCCGTCCGGGGCGTGCTCCACGGCGATGGTCCGGCGGTCGTCGTGCATGTACAGCATCAGCAGCGCCCCGGTCGGGGTGCGCCACAGCTCGCCCACGTAGTCGCGCCGCCGCCGTACCGGGGAGTGGAGTTCCAGGGCCCGCCAGCGGCCGCTGCCGTCGCCCCAGTCCGAGGCGGTCCAGGAACGCATCCCGGCGAGCGTGCCGGCGCGGCCGGTGAACACGGCCGGGTAGACGTACCCGGCGAGCCGCCCGAAGATCTGGCCCAGCATGTACTGTCCCGGGGCCAGCTCGACCCTGCGCAGCAGGAACGCCTCCGGCGGGTCCGGCACCTCCGCGACCGCGGCCGCGAGGTCGGCGGCCATCATCCGCAGCGGCACCAGCACGCCCAGCCCGCGGCCGCCCGGCCACCCGGGGGGCGGTGCGAGCAGCGGGTGCAGCGGCGAGGGCGGCGCGGGCACCGGGGCGGGACCGCAGCCCATCAGCTCCCGCAGCCGGTCCATCCGCGGCAGGCAGTCGGCCGCCGTCCGGGCGAGGGCGGCGACGCCCCTGGCGAGCCTGGGCTCGGTGATCTCGGGCAGCAGGCGCGACACGGCGGCCACCGCCGTCTCCGGGCCGCGCAGCGCCGCCGCGACCAGCGCCTCGGCGGTCTCCCGCCCGACCGCGCGCAACGCCGCCGAGCCCTCGGGGTCGACGGGCGCGCGGCGCGCCCACCAGCCGGGCGGCGGGACCAGGCCGTCCTGGGAGCTCTGGTGCGGGGAGAACGCCAGGCGCGCGCCCGCCGTCCCGTCCGGCCCGGTCACGGTGATCACGCCCCGGCGCAGCACGACCCGGCTGGGACCGGACGCCCCGGGGAACGTCACCTCGCCCTCGGCGGGGGCCTGCGGGCGGGCGGCGGCGCGTTCGGGCCGGTAGGTGAGCGCGGAGGCGTCGCCGTCGGTGTCGGAGGTCGGGACCGTGCCCTCCACGACGAACGTCTGCCAGCGCCCGCCGACGACCCGCGAGACCAGGACGTGCGTTCCGTCGAACCAGGGGTCCAGGCCCTCGGGCAGCCGTCGCAGCGTCTCGTTCACCACCACGCCGCCACCGGTGTCCTGGGCGGTCAGGCTGCCCTTCCAGCCTCCGACGCCGATGCTCAGATGGTCGCCGTGCTGGTACACGACCCGCCTGCCCTTCGAGGCGTACGGGGAGTCGTCCGCGCACGCCACGCCGAGTTCGGCGGGGATGCCGGTGCGCAGCGCCGTCACCAGCAGGTCCACCGGGTCGGGCAGGTCGTTCTCGCGGAGGCGGGCGGCCACGCGGCCGACCCGCTCGGCGTGCTCGGGGTGGCCGAGCCGCTCCAGCGTCTCGGCCAGGCCGCTCAGGCGGCCCGCGGTGAGCTCGGCGGCGAACTCGTCGTCGGTCTCGGCCAGCAGCGTCACCGACGGCGTCCACGCGTCGAACGACGAGCGCGGCTTCCGTTCATGGGCGGCGTGGCACGGCACCGCCGGGTCGGAGCCGGGGTCGGGCACGCCGGACGGGGCGGGCGGCCGGAGCCGTTCCCCCGCCTGGTCGACGAGCGCGACCAGCGTCCCGGCCGCGCACCGCCGTCCCACCGTGGCGAACCACTCGCCGCCCAGCCGCGCCCCCGCCCCCGCCTCGGCGAGGGTCGCCAGCCACGACTGGCGGATCTCCTCGGCGATCTGGGGGCCGCTCTCGTCCTCGTGGAACGCCCGGTCGGGCTCGGCGGCGACCAGCAGGTCCAGCAGCGTCCCGTCGCGCTCGCCCAGCGCCGCCAGGGGTTCACGCAGGCCCGCCCACACCTGGTGGGAGGCGACCGGGACGACCCCGGCGCGCAGCATCCGTTCGGCCAGGTCCCTCTCGGCGGCCTTCCTCCCCACCTTCGCGGCCTTGGCGAGCTTCCGCACGTCGGGGAACAGCCGCGCGTACGGGATCACCCCCGCCGCGAACGCGGCGTCCAGCACCGCGAGGAACCGCTCGTACGCCTCGTCGGCCGCGTGCCTCTCCCCCAGGAACGCCGCGTACCCCCGCAGCGCGGCCGGGGCGACGCCCCCGGCGGGCACCAGTTCGAGGAAGACGCCGTGGACGCGGTCCGGGTCGGCGGTCCCCGGGTGGTCGCCGTCGGCCTTGCGGGCCTGCCCGAACGCCCACTGCGCGAGGTCGTCCTCCCCCGCCGCCAGCAGCGCCCGGCAGGCGTCCTCGAAGAACGGCGCCAGCTCGGCGGCGGGCAGTGGCTTGGCGGCCCTGGTCAGCGCGGTCCTGACCGGGCGCGGGCCGTCGGCGGCCAGCGCCGCCACGTCGGGGAGGGAGGGATGCATCGTTCTCTTCTGTCGCAGGCGTCACGGGGGCACCTCCTACGACGCCGCCCCGCCGGGCCGGGTTCCGTCCCCCGGGACGGCGACGCGGCGCCCGTCCGGGGGGACGGACGCCGCGTGGCGCCGGGGGCTACGCCTCCGTGGACGGCAGCGCGCTGGCCGTCACCAGGGTGCGGATCGCGCCCAGCGCCACCGACAGGGTCGCCAGGTCGAAGCTGTCGCTCTCCCAGATCTCGCTCAGCGTCTGCTGGAAGCGGGACACCGCCGTGTGGTTCTTCTCCGCCCAGCGCAGCAGCCGCTCCTCCGGCTTGGCACCCGGCAGGCTGGTGATCAGCACGTCGCGGGTGAGCGCGGCGTGCGCGGCGTACAGGTCGTCGCGCAGCGCCGAGCGGGCCATGGAGCGCCAGCGGTCGTCGCGCGGCAGGCCGATGATGCGCTCGCGCAGCCGGGCCAACTGGAGCCGGTCGCCCAGGTCGAAGTAGACCTCGGCGACCTCGTCCACCGGGCGCCCGGTGTCGTGGGCGATGCTGACCAGGTCGAACGTCGAGTACGCCGCGACCAGCATCGCGCACTGCTCGGCCAGCTCGTCGGGCACGCCCCGCTCGGCGAACCCGTCGCGGCGCTGCTCGAACGCCGCCAGGTCCAGCCCCGCCAGCAGCTTGGGCAGCTGCGGCGCGAGCGTGAGGGCGCCCTCGGCGAAGAACTCGATGGTCTCCCGGATGTCGAACGGGGGCCGCCGGTTGTGCAGCAGCCACCGCGCGCCGCGCTCGGTGAGCTTGCGGGCCTCCAGCAGCATCGAGACCTGCGTGGCCTCCGAGACCTGGTGGGACAGGCCCTCCACCTGCCGCCAGAACCGCGGCATGTCGAACACCTCGCGGGTCACCAGGTACGCCTGCGCGATGTCGGAGGCGGACGCGCCGGTCTCCTCGTTCATCCGGAACGCGAACGTGATCCCGGAGTTGTTGACCATGTCGTTCACCACGGCGGTGGTGATGATCTCGCGGCGCAGCGGGTGCCGGTCCATGTAGGAGCGGAACCGCTCGCGCAGCGGGGTCGGGAAGTAGCCGACCAGCCACGACTCCAGGTACCGGTCGTCGGGCAGCCGGGACCCGACCAGGTCCTTGTCCAGGGTGAGCTTGGCGTAGGCCAGCAGCACCGAGAACTCCGGCCCGGTGAGGCCCAGCCCGCCCTGACGGCGTTCGGCCAGCGCCTTGTCGTCGGGCAGGAACTCCAGCCGCCGCTTCAGCCCGCCGTCGCGTTCCATCTTGCGCATCAGGCGGGCGTGGACGTGCAGCATCGAGGGCGCCTGGGCGCGGGCGGCGGCCAGCACGACGTTCTGCGCGTAGTTGTCGCGCAGAACGAGCTGGGCGACCTCGTCGGTCATCTCGTACAGCAGGTGGTCGCGCTGCTTGCCGGTCAGCTCGCCGTCGCGCACCGCCTGGTCCAGGAGGATCTTGATGTTGACCTCGTGGTCGGAGGTGTCCACCCCGGCGGAGTTGTCGATGAAGTCGGTGTTGACCAGGCCGCCGCCGCGGGCGAACTCGATCCGGCCGAGCTGGGTGACGCCCAGGTTGCCGCCCTCGCCGATCACCTTGCAGCGCAGCTCGCCGCCGTTCACGCGGACCGCGTCGTTGGCCTTGTCGCCGACGTCGGCGTTGTTCTCGATCGAGGCCTTGACGTAGGTGCCGATGCCGCCGTTCCACAGCAGGTCCACCGGGGCCCTGAGGGCCGCGTTGATCAGCTCGAACGGCGTCATCGCCAGCACGTCGCCCTCGATCCCGAGGGCGCGCCGCATCTCCGGCGTCAGCTTGATCGACTTGGCGGTGCGCGGGAACACGCCGCCGCCCTTGGAGATCAGCTTCTCGTCGTAGTCGGCCCACGAGGAGCGCGGCAGCTCGAACAGCCGCCGGCGCTCCCGGAACGACGTCGCCGCGTCCGGGTCGGGGTCGACGAAGATGTGCCGGTGGTCCCAGGCGGCGACCAGGCGGATGTGCTCCGACAGCAGCATGCCGTTGCCGAACACGTCGCCGGACATGTCGCCGATGCCGACGACGGTGAAGTCCTCGTTCTGGATGTCCTTGCCGAGGGACCGGAAGTGGTACTTCACCGACTCCCACGCGCCGCGCGCGGTGATGCCCATCGCCTTGTGGTCGTAGCCGACCGAGCCGCCGGAGGCGAACGCGTCGCCGAGCCAGAACCCGTAGGAGCGGGCGACCTCGTTGGCGATGTCGGAGAACGTCGCGGTGCCCTTGTCGGCGGCGACGACCAGGTAGGTGTCGTCGCCGTCGTGGCGGACCACGTCCGACGGCGGCACGACCTTGCCGTCCACCAGGTTGTCGGTGATGTCGAGCAGGCCGGAGATGAACTCCTTGTAGCAGGCGATCCCGGCGTTCATGAACGCCTCGCGGTCGGCGGCCGGGTCGGGCAGCTGCTTGCCGACGAACCCGCCCTTGGCCCCGGCCGGGACGATCACGGTGTTCTTGACCGCCTGCGCCTTGACCAGGCCGAGGATCTCGGTGCGGAAGTCCTCGCGCCGGTCCGACCAGCGCAGGCCGCCGCGCGCCACCGACCCGAACCGCAGGTGCACGCCCTCCACCCGCGGCGAGTACACGAAGATCTCGAACTTGGGGCGGGGCAGCGGCAGGTCCGGGATGCGCTCGGGGTCGAACTTCAGCGACAGGTAGGCCTTGCGCTGGTAGTGGTTGGTGCGCAGGGTCGCCTGGATCATCGCCAGGTAGGCGCGCAGGATGCGGTCCTCGTCCAGCGAGGCGACCTCGTCGAGCTTGCCGGTGATCTCCTCGGTGATGCCCGCCGACCGCTCGGACTCGCCGCCGGCCAGCGACGGGTCCATCCGCGACTCCCACAGCCGCACCAGCAGCCGCGTGATCTGCGCGTTGCGCAGCAGCACCTGCTCGATGTACCGCTTGGAGAACGAGGTGCCGGTCTGCCGCAGGTACAGCGCGTAGGCGCGCAGCACCATCGCCTGCCGCCAGTTCAGGCCGACGTGCAGGACCAGGGCGTTGAAGCCGTCGTTCTCGATCTCGCCGCGCCACAGCGCCGCGAACGCCTCCTGGAAGAGCTCCTTGACGGCCTCCTCCGGGACGTCGGCGGGCGGGTTGTAGCGCAGGCCCAGGTCGTAGATCCACGCGCGCGGCCGGTCGGTGGCCCGGATCTCGTAGGGGCGCTCGTCGACGACCTCGACGCCCATGTTCTGCAGCAGCGGCAGCACCGTGGACAGCGAGATCGGCTCGCCCAGCTTGTAGATCTTCAGGCGGCGCTCGCCGGGCTCGGCCCCGTACGGCTCGTACAGGTTGATCGAGGTGTGCTGCTCCTCCGACAGGCCGTCCAGGCGGCGCAGGTCGGACACGGCGGTGCGGGCCGGGAAGTCGGCCTTGTAGCCCTCGGGGAACGCGTCGCCGTAGCGCCGCGACAGCTCCCCGGCGCGCTCCTCGCCGCACTGCTCGGTGATCGCGTCGGTGAGGTCGTCGGCCCACGAGCGGGTCGCGGCCGCCAGCCGCTCCTCCAGCTCGTCCACGTCCACGTCGGGCAGCGGGCGGCCGCGCTCGCCGCGCACCACCACGTGCAGGCGGGCGAGGACGGACTCGGTGACGTTGGCGCTGTAGTCGACGCTGACGCCGTGGAACGCCCCGCGCAGGATCTCCTGGATCCGCAGCCGGATCTTGGTGGTGTAGCGGTCGCGCGGCAGGTACACCATGCACGACATGAACCGGCCGTAGGGGTCCTTGCGCAGGAACAGCTTGAGCTGGCGGCGCTCGCGCAGCCGCAGCACGCCGAGCGCGATCGGCAGCAGGTCGTCCACCGAGAGCTGGAACAGCTCGTCGCGGGGGTAGGTCTCCAGGATCTCGACCATGTCCTGGCCGTCGTAGGAGTCGGCGGCGAACCCGGCCTGCTCCAGCACCTCGTCCAGCTTGCGCTTGAGCACCGGGATGTGGGCGATCGACTCGCTGTAGGCGACGTGCGTGAACAGGCCCAGGAACCGGCGCTCGCCGACGACCTCGCCGGTGTCGTCGAACTTCTTGACGCCGATGTAGTCCAGGTAGTGCGGCCGGTGCACGGTGGACCGGGAGTTGGCCTTGGTCAGCACCAGCAGGTGCTTCTCGGTGGCCTTCTCGCGGACCTCCGGCGGCAGCGCGGCGAAGCTGCCGGACTCGGACTTGTCGGTGCGCAGGATGCCCAGACCGGTGCCGGGGACGGGGCGCAGCGCCGTGCCGTCCTCGGTCAGCGTGTAGTCCCGGTACCCCAGGAACGTGAAGTGCCCGTCGGCCAGCCAGTCCAGCAGCTCGACGCCCTCGGCGAGCTCCTTCTCCTGGATCGGCGGCGGGTTCTCGCCGATCTCCATGGCGATCTCACCGGCGCGGGCCCGCATCTTGGGCTCGTCCTCGACGGCGACGCGCACGTCGTTCAGGACGCGCAGCAGGTCCTTCTCCAGCGCCGCGAGCTTCTCCCGGTCGCTGGTGCGGTCCACCTCGATGTGGATCCACGACTCGTCGGTGTCGGTGGCGCTGTCGAGCTTGCCGCGGAAGGCGCGGAGCTTGCCCGCCACGTCGCGGTCCACGCCCAGCAGCGGGTGGACGATCAGGTGGATGGAGAGCTGGTGCCGGTTCAGCTCCATCGTCACCGAGTCGACCAGGAAGGGCATGTCGTCGGTGACCACCTGCACGACGGTGTGCCCGGGGTCCCAGCCGTACTCCTCCAGGGTCGGGGTGAACACCCGCACCTTGGCGCGGCCCTGGGGGCGTTCCTCACCCAGCAGCCGGTGCGCCATCGCGGGGCCGCAGATGTCGGACGGGTCCCGTGTCAGCAGGTCCTCCGGCGCGACGTGCCGGTAGTAGAGCCGGAGGTACTCGACAGCCTCCTCCAGGTCCAGCCCGCGCGCTCCCGGCCGTTGCGCGCACGTCTCCGCCGCGCGCCGGAGCCGGTCGTCCTTGGCCTGATCGAGCTTGCCGCCCATCAAAATACTCCCCTAAAGCCATCCGCCACCTCGTTGTGGCGCCGCTCACTGCGTCAGCGTAGCCATGAATCGCCGCAAATCCGACCTGGTGGCCGGGGGGAGACCATGGCCAGCCTCACTCCGCGCCCCTGCGGCCCCGACCTCGACGGACGGGGCTCACCCTGCCACCTTTCCCCCCACGACTCGCCAGAATCGGCCACTCTTGACCGGAGGTCAGGCGTCCTGCTCGCGGGCGCCGTCGCTGCCGGGCTTGGGCTCGACGTCCGGCTCGGTCGGCTTGCCGGTCGGCTCGGTGGGCTTGTCGGTGGGCTTGTCGGTCGGCTTGTCCGTCGGCGTCGGGTCCGTGGGCTTGCCGGTCGGCTGGGTCGGCCCCGGGTCGGTCGGGGTCGGCTGGGTCGGTCCCGGGTTCGTCGGCGTCGGCGTGAACGAGGGCGTCGTCGACGACGTGGTCGAGGGCTTCTGCTGCTGCGGGACCTGGGCGGGGCGCTGGCTGCGCGGCTGCTCCACCGGGGTCTGCGTGGTCTGCTGCTGCCGGGGGTCGCTGACGCGCTGGGTCGGCTTGTCCGAGCCGCTGAACGCCATCGCCGCCGACACGACCACCGCGACGATCAGCGCCGCCGCCGCGCCCGCCAGGGCCACGCCCCGGCGGCCGGAGGCGACCAGGGGGTTGCGGCCGTCGCGCCGCTGCTGGTCCAGGGTCTCGGGGGTGATGGTGTTCTGGGCGGCCCACTCGGCGGGGGTGGGCAGCCGGTCGGGCTCGCCGGGGATCCCCTGGACGGCCTGCGTGGTCTCGGTGTCGCCGGGGCCCTCGGCGGGGGCGGCGACGGCGGCGCGGGGCCCGGGGCGCGCGTCCTCCTCGTCGGAGACGGTCGCGGAGGCCCGGACCGGCGGCCGGTCGTCCTCGTCGATCCGCTCGGCGGCGGCCGCGCTGCCCACCACCAGGATCGCGGTGGCGTCGTCGGGCTCGTCCTCCGGCAGCGCCGCCACCACGCGGGTCGGGGCGCTCTGCTCCTGGAGCCCGAGCAGCCGCATCAGCACCTCGCGGGCGGAGGGCCGCCGGTCCGCGTCCTTGTCCAGGCAGTCGACGACCAGGTCGCGCAGCGGGCCGGTCAGCCCGCCGAGCTTCGGCTCCTCGTGCAGGATCCGGTTGATCACCGCGGGGATGGAGTCCTGCCCGAACGGCGGCTCGCCCGTCGCGGCGAACGTCAGCGTCGCCGCCCAGCAGAACACGTCGGCGGGCGGCCCGGCCTTCTCGCCGCGGATCTGCTCGGGCGCCATGTACGACGGCGTTCCGATGACCTTGCTGGTCAGCGTGGTGGAGCCGCTGACCGCCCGGGCCACCCCGAAGTCGATCACGCGGGGCCCGTCCGGGCCGAGCAGCACGTTGTGCGGCTTGAAGTCGCGGTGGATGATGTCGCCCTGGTGGATGGCGGCCAGCGCCGTGGCGGTGCCGACGGCGAGCCGTTCCAGCGCCGCGCCGCTCAGCGGCCCCTCCTGCTGGACGTGCTGGTTCAGCGACGGTCCGGCGACGTACTCGCTGGCGATGAACGGCCGCTCGCCGTCCAGTTCCGCGTCGATCACCTGGGCGGTGCAGAACGGCGCGACCCGCTTGGCGACCTCCAGCTCGCGCAGGAACCGCGCGCGGGCCTTGTCGTCGGAGGTGAGCTCGGCGTGCAGCAGTTTGATCGCGACACGCCGCCCGTCCTCGTCCGTGCCGAGGAAGACCGCGCCCTGGCCGCCCTCCCCGAGGCGGCCGACGACGGCATAGGAGCCGAGTCGTTCCGGATCACCGGGACGCAGCGCCCCAACCTCCATGCGAGAAACCGTCCCTCTCGTCGAGATGAGTTGATCGGGCAACGCGCGACACGAATCGACGCAGACCGGTCCTGTGTTTGTGTGACGTCCCGAACCCGGGGGAAGTTCACCCGATCCGGCGACCAACCGTCGCGTTCCGCCACACGGTCGCCCAGGTCGACTCCTATGAGCAGGAACCACCCTAGTACCGCCGCGCGTCCCGCGTTGGCACACACTCCCGGCATCCGACCACATACGTACCACCGCTCGCTGGGTTTACGCAGAATTTCCGCGTGTGGTCCGGCGCGCCCGGGTAGATCATCTCGCGGATGATCTTGTAAGGAGGTACGACAGGCATGTCCAACCCCTTAAGAGCCGCCGCGTGCGGCGCGACCACCCTGATCGCGGGCGGCGCGCTGGCACTGACGACCCCGGGGATCGCCGAGGCACGGAGCCTGGCCGAGACCATGGAGGGATCCCAGCTCCACCGTCCGGGAGCCCTCGCGGGACCGCAGCAACGCGTCCACACCTCGCGCGTCGCGCTGCGCAACAAGAGCTCACTCCGCAACAGGAACTCACGAGGCGAGCGGCACGCCAGGATGCTGGCCGCGTTGCAGCGCACCATCCGCAAGCAGCGGGCGCAGATGATCGCCCAGTGGGACCGCAAGGCGCAACGCGCCATCCAGCACGCGCTCAGGCAGCTGGGCCGCCCCTACGTGTGGGGAGGCACGGGTGAGAGCGGCTACGACTGCTCGGGCCTCGTCCAGGCGGCGTGGCGCAAGGCGGGGGTGCGGCTGCCGCGCGTCAGCCACGACCAGTACCGCCGCACGGAACCGAAGATCGCCCGCGAGGAGCTGCGCCCCGGCGACCTGGTCTTCTTCAACAGCCTGGGGCACGTGGGGATGTACCTGGGCGACCAGCGCTTCGTCCACGCGCCGCGCACGGGCCGCAACGTGTCCATCGACCGGCTGAAGGGCTGGTACCAGTCCCGTTACGTCGGCGCGGTCCGTCCGGGCTGGAAGCCGCTGCCGGAGATCCCGACCAGACTCTGGTGATCACGGGGGCCGCGCCGTCCCGGGGCGGCGCGCCCCCCGATCGGCGAGACTGGTGCCCATGACGACCCTCGACGGCCGCCGCGTGATGACCCGCACCGACCTGATGGCCGCCTACGGGCTGGGCCGGAGCACGCTGGAGAAGTGGTTCCGGGAACGCGAGGCCAACGGCCACCCGGAGCCGGTGGGGACGGTCGGGGGTCAGCACGCCTGGGACGCGGAGGAGTGGGCCGCCTGGTACGCGGCCCGGCGCTCCGCGCCGAAGGTGCCGCCGGGCCTGCTGTCACGAGAGGAGCTGGCGACCCGCTTCAACCTGACCAAGCACCGACTGAAGCAGCTGTGGGCGGACCGGGAGGCCAACGGCCACCCGGCCCCCGCCCACCAGTCGGGCAAGGCCCTGTACTGGGACGCGGAGGAGTGGCGGACCTGGTACGCGACCCTGCCCGAGCCGAAGCCCGACGAGGGCGACCCGGAAGATCTGGTGACGCTGGCGGAGGCCGCCCGGATCCTGGGGTTGGCGCAGACGAGCGTGACGGTCTACCCGAAGCGGCCCCCCGCGGGCTGGCCGGAGCCGGTGAAGGTGGAGCCACTGGGCGGGGGCCGGGTACGACGCTTCTACCGGCGGGGAGACATCCAGGCGTACGCGGCGCGCTCGCGTTCCTGAATTCGGCCAGGGACTCGGGCGTTCTTAACGTCGCTTTTCCAACGCCAAAGACCCCATACGACGGCAAACGGCGCGCGATGGGCGTCGATTCGCGTCCAACACGTCGCTCGAAACGGTGAACGCGCAGGTCAGGGGCCCGGCTCCGGCACACCATAATGACTTTGCCCCGGCCTGACCCGCCGGGTATATTGCTTGGCCGCTTGGGGCGGTGCTCTGCATTCGCGCTCAGGGTCGAAACGAACCGGACGTCTTTCCGGGGCGGGACCGCGTCCGCCCCGTCATGTCCTGCGCAATCGTTTCCGAAAGCCGAGGCTCGCCCATGGCCACGCCTGTGCCCGACCACGCCCCCGATCCCGAGATAACGGCCGAACGCGCCTATCTCGACGCCGCCCGGGACGCCCTCCGCCGTATGCACGAGGACGTCGTCACCACCGAGACCCAGGTGACCGCCGCCGAGGACAACGACAACATCTACGAACGCGTCATGTTCGACTACCACCGGCGGCTGCGTGCCGACGCGCTGGTGGACCTGCCGAACATCCCGCTGTTCTTCGGCCGTCTGGACTTCGACGCCGAGCACGGCGGCGAACGCTTCTACGTCGGGCGGCGGCACGTCCACGACGGTGTGGGGACCCCGCTGGTCATCGACTGGCGGGCGCCCGTGTCCACCGCGTTCTACCGGGCCTCGCGCGCCGATCCGCAGGGGGTGCGGCTGCGGCGGCGGTACGGGTTCTCCGAGTCGGCCGAGCTGACCGCCTACGAGGACGAGCCGCTGACCGGGGGCCGTGCCGTCGAGGACGCGGGCGAGGCGCTGCTCGCGGCCGAGATCGAGCGGCCGCGGTCGGGGCCCATGCGCGACATCGTCGCCACCATCCAGCCCGAGCAGGACGAGCTGGTGCGCGCCCCGCTCGGCACGACGCTGTGCGTGCAGGGCGCGCCGGGCACCGGGAAGACCGCCGTCGGGCTGCACCGGGTCGCGTACCTGCTCTACACGGCGCGGGAGGCGCTGGGGCGGCACGGCGTCGCGGTCGTGGGGCCCAACCGGTCGTTCCTGTCCTACATCCGGCACGTCCTGCCGACGCTCGGCGAGGTCAACGTCGTGCAGACCACCGTCGCCGACATGATCGGCCGTCCGGTGACGGGGACGGACCCGGGGCCCGTCGCGCGGATCAAGGGCGACGGGCGGATGGCCAGGGTGCTGCACAGGGCCTTGTGGGCTCATGTGACGCGGCCCACCGAGGGGCTCGTCTACACGAAGGGGACCTACCGGCATCGGGTCGCCGATCACGAGGTCAGCGAGATCGTCGCCTCGTTGCGGGGGACCACGCGGTACAACGCCGGACGCGCGATGGTCGCGCAGCGTCTCGCGCACGCGGTGCTGGTCCAGATGGAGCGGCGCGGCGAGTCGCCCGACGACCGCACGCAGGCCGCGGTGGCGCGGTCGCGGCCGGTCAGGCGGCTCATCGACTCCGTGTGGCCGAAGGTGACGCCGGAGCAGGTGCTGTTCCGGTTGCTGAGCGACGCCGAGTTCCTGGCGAAGGCCGCGAGGAGGGACCTCACGGAGGAGGAGCGGGCGCTGCTGCTGTGGGAGGGTCCCGCGCGGTCGTGGCGTTCGGCGAAGTGGTCGGAGGCGGACGCGGCGCTGCTGGACGAGCTGGCCGACCTGGTCGAACGTCCCGAGGTCCGCGACCACATCGTGGTGGACGAGGCCCAGGACCTCAGCCCGATGCAGTGCCGGGCGATCGCGCGGCGGTGCCCGCACGGGTCGTTCACGGTGCTGGGCGACATCGCGCAGGCGACCAGCCCGTGGGCGGTGCGGGACTGGCCCGCGCTGCTGGAGCACCTGGGGCGGCCGGACGCGCGGCTGGAGGTGCTGGACCGGGGGTTCCGCGTCCCGGCCCAGATCATCGACTACGCGGCGCGGCTGCTCCCGCGCATCGCCCCGGACCTCGGCGCCCCGGCCTCGGCCCGCCGGGCGCCCGGGGCGCTGCGCGTCACGCGGGTGGACGACCTGCTCGGCGCGGTGGTGGAGGTCTGCCGCGAGCAGGCGAAGACCGAGGGGTCGGTGGGGGTCATCGCGGCCGACGCCGACCTTCCCGGGATCCACCGGAGGCTGGCCGACGAGGGGCTGGCCCCGTCGCTGCTGGGCGAGGACGAGACGGCGATGGAGGCGTCGCGGCTGGTGTGCGTTCCGGCGACGCTCGCCAAGGGCCTGGAGTTCGACGCGGTGGTGGCGGTGGAGCCGTCCCGGATCGTGGCGGCCGAGCCGCGGGGCCTGCACCGGCTGTACGTGGTGCTGACGCGGGCGGTGAGCGCGCTGCACGTGCTGCACGCCGAGCCGCTGCCCGAGCCGCTGGCCGCGGGGTAGCGCGGGTCACGACGGCGGCGGCCCCATCGGAACGGCGGCCAGGGCACCGGCCACCGCGTGCAGGTTCGCCGCCATCGCGCGCCCGGTCTTGACCGACCACTCATGGCCCTCGTCGGTCTCGCTGAAGCTCGGTCCCGGCCCGGGGCCCCGGTTCCAGTACGTCCACGCCTGGCCGGGGATGGTGTAGCCGATGTCGCCGAGGCCCCCGGCGATCTCGGAGATGACGTGGTGCGCGCCGTCCTCGTTGCCGGTCACCACGACCCCGGCGACCCGGTTGAACGCGACCGGGCGTCCCGCGTCGTCGGTCTCGCTGAGCATGGCGTCCATCCGCTCCAGCATCCGCTGGGCGATGGAGGACGGGTGGCCCACCCAGGTGGGGGTCGCCACCACCAGGATCTGCGAGTCGAGCAGCAGCCGGTGGATCTCCGGCCACTGGTCGCCGTCGCCGAGGTCGGTCTCCACGCCCGGCGGGATGTTCAGGTCGACCAGCCGCCGCGCGGTCACCTCGACGTCGCGTTCCCGCAACGCCTGGGCCACGACGTCGGCCAGCTTCTCGGTGTTGGACGGCTCGGGCGACTTCTTCAACGTGCAGTTGAGCATCAGTGCGCGCATGCTTCACGGTGTTCCCGCCCGTTCCTCGATCATGCTCGGCCGCGCCTCCCCGTCGGCCGGCTGCACCAGTCGCCGGGGCGCGCCCAGTTGGCGGTCGCGAACGGCGCGCCGAGCGCCAGCAGCAGCGCCACGACGCCGAGCGTGACGGCGAGCGGGCGGCGCATGACCGCGTGCGCCAGCCGGTACCAGTGGCGGCCGTCCCCGGCGGCGCGGCCTCGGCCGGGCGGCACGCGCAGGCTGTTGACGCGGTGCCCGGCGAACCCCAGCAGCGCGGGCAGCAGCGTCAGCGACCCCGCGACCGCCGTCAGCGCGACCGTGACGCCCGCCCAGCCCATCGAGTGCATGAACCGCGAGGGGAACACCAGCGTGCACGCCAGCGCCGCCGCGGCGGTCTCGACGTCCGGGGCGAGCGTCAGCTCGTCCCGGAAGCGCCCCACCACCAGCAGCGCGTAGTCGATGGCCAGGGCGAGGGCGAGGATGGTGACGACGTCGTTGCCGTACCGGCCGAGCGGCCCGTCGAGGATCCGGTCGGCACGCACCGACTCGCTCCCCGGGTCGTCGAACCCGGACCCGCCGGTCAGCGGCCCGAACACCCCCGCCCCCACACCCCCGCGAACACCAGGAACGCGAGGGTCCCGGCCACGACCCACCGCCGTCGCCGCACCATCATCCGGCCGAGACGTCCGAACACGCCGTCCTCCCTCATGCGACCGGTCCCGCCGGGGCGGGCGACCTGCGGATCCGGTGCAGCCGGCCGGTGTCGGACGCGTCCGCGCAGGTCACCTGGACGCGGCGGTGGCGTCCGGGGACCTCGGCCACCCAGAACGCGTCCGCGACCACCGCGACCGGGGCGCGCGCCGCCGCCCGCCGCGGCCCGAACGTCACCACCGGGGCGGCGGGACCGAGCAGGTGGCCCCACGCCAGCGACCATCCGTCGCGCGTGCCGCCGCCGCGGACCGCCGCGCGCAGCGGCCGGGCCCCGAGCACGTCGGCCAGCACGACGTCGAACAGCCCGCCGGGCTCCACGTAGATCTCCAGCACGGCGCGCCGCCGCGATCCGGTGCCCAGCCGCACCAGGCACCCGCTGAGCGGCAGCGGGACCGCCCGTTCCCGTGCGCAGTCCATCGGTCCTCCCGAAGGTCCGGTTCCTTGCGTCCCCGACTCTCCCGGCGGGCGGGCACGCGGCTCTTCCGCCCGCGGGCCCCTCCGGCGGCCACCCGGACGACCCCGCCTCCTCCCGTGGGAGGAAGTCGCGTCACGGCCCCGCTCTTACGATCGGACCGTGCTGTCCCGTCCCCTCGAACGCCTCGTCGACGACCCCCGGGCGCCCGCCCGGTGGATCCTGCTGCTGGTGCTGGCGGCCGGGGACCTCGCCCTGCTGCACCGGCCGCAGGAGACCGGCGACTGGATGTTGTTGCTGGTCGCGGTGCCGGTGTGCCTGGCGGGCGGCGCCGTCCCGGCGGTGTCGGCGACGGTGCTGGCGGCGCTGCTGGTCGCCGCCGACACCGCCGGGCTGAGCGTGACCATGACGGTCAAGGCGATGATCTCGATCGCGCTGTTCGAGCTGGCGCTGCGCGCCCCGAGACGCCAGGTGCTGGCCGGGAGCGCCCTCACGGGGGTGCTGCTGGTCGTGCACGCGCTGCTGCCCTCGGCGCGGGACCTCGCGCCGACGCTCTACCGGCTCTCGGTGCTGGCGGGGGTGCCGCTGCTGTTCGGCGCGCTGATCCGCTCGTACCGGGAGAACGCCCGGCAGGCCCGCGCGCACGCCGCCGCCGAGGAGCGCCGCCGCCGGCTGGAGGCGGTCGCCGCCCGCGCCGGGGAGCGCGCCGCCATCGCCCGCGAGCTGCACGACCTGGTCGCGCACCACGTGTCCTCGATGGTGCTGCGCGTGGGGGTGGCGCGGCACGTGCTGGACCGCAGCGAGGACCCGCGCGTCCTGGAGGTGCTGGACGACCTGCACGCGTCCGGGCGGACCGCGCTGGAGGACCTGCGCCGGCTGGTGGCGGTGCTGCGGGACCCGGCCGGGGGCGGGGACGGCACGGCGTTCGTGGATCCGGCGCGGCTGCCCGAGGCGCTGCGCGACACGGTGGACCACAACCGGCGGACCGGCGTCCCGACCGAGGCGGCCATCGACCCGGCGCTGGCCACGCTGGACGCGGCGCGGGGCCTGACCGTGCTGCGCCTGACCCAGGAGGGCCTGGCCAACGTCGCCCGGCACGCCGGTCCCCGGGCCACCGCGCGCCTGTCGGTGGGCCTGGACGGCGACACCGTCCGGCTGGAGATCACCGACGACGGCGGCCCGTCCCCCGCCGCCGCGCCGGGCCACGGCCTGACCGGCATGTCCGAGCGCGTCGCCCTGCTGGGCGGCCGGCTGGAGTCGGGCCCGGCCGGCGACGGCTGGCGCCTGTTCGCCGAACTGCCCGCCCGCTCCCGGAAGGTCTCCCCGACATGAGCACCGGCGTGATCCGGCTGGTCCTGGCCGACGACCAGCACCTGGTCCGCCTGGGGCTGCGCATGCTGTGCGACTCGGCCGACGACGTCGAGGTGGTGGGCGAGGCGTCCGACGGGCACGAGGCGACCCGCCTGGTGGCCGAGCACCGGCCCGACGTGGTGCTGATGGACCTGCGCATGCCCCGGGTGGACGGCATCACCGCGACCCGGCGCATCGCCGCGTCCCATCCGGCCACCCGGGTCGTCGCGCTGACGACGTTCGACGACGACGACCACCTGTACCCGGCGCTGGCGGCCGGGGCGGCGGGGTTCCTGACCAAGGACGCGCCGCCGCCGGACATCCTGGACGCGATCCGGCGGGCGGCCAACGACGAGACGCCGTTCACGCAGGAGATCCTGTCGCGGCTGGTCACGCGGGCGCTGCACGCGCACCGGCCGCCGGAGCCGCGCGGGCCGTCGCTGCCGCCGCTGACGTCGCGGGAGCGCGACGTGCTGGCGATGGTCGGCGCGGGCCTGTCCAACCGGGAGATCGCCGAGGCGCTGCACGTGGGGGTGACGACGGTCAAGACGCACGTGACGAACCTGATGCGCAAGACCGGCTGCCCCAACCGCATCCGCCTGGCGCTGCTCGCCGCGACGGCCGGGGCGGCCCCGGAGTGAGTCGGCCAATTGTGGTAACGATTTTCATTGTCTCCATGTCCGGATCCGTCTAGAGTCGTCCGCATCCGGCGAGAGATGGGGTGCGATCGTGGTGGAGCCGAACGCCGACGAGGCCCTGCGGGCGCGCGGCACGATGGTCGGGCTGGTCTTCGGATCCATGGCCGCGCAGGTCGTGGCCGCCGCCGCCCGGCTCGGCCTGGCGGACCTGATCGGCGACGGGGAACGGACGTCCGCCGCGCTCGCGCGCGAGCTCGACGCCCACGAGCAGGCGACGCTGCGCCTCCTGCGGGCCATGGCCGCGCTGGACCTGCTCACCGAGAGGGAGCCGGGCGTCTTCGCGCTCACCCCCGCCGGCGCGCTGCTGCGGACCGACCGTCCCGACTCGGTGGACTCCTTCGTCCGGATGTTCACCGACCCCGCCATGCTCCGGGCCTGGGAGCACCTGGACCACAGCGTCCGCACCGGGCGCACCGCGTTCGACGAGGTGTTCGGCAAGGACTTCTTCGCCCACCTCAAGGACGACCCCGAGCTGTCCGCCCGGTTCAACGCGTCGATGAGCCAGGGCACGCGCCTGACCGCCGCCGCGCTGCCCGGACACTACGACTTCGGCCGGTTCCGGACGGTCGTGGACGTGGGCGGCGGCGACGGCACGCTGCTCGCCGCGATCCTGGACGCGCACCCGTCGCTGCGCGGCGTCCTCTTCGACAGCCCCGAGGGGCTCGCCCAGGCCGGGAAGACGCTGCGGGACCGGGGCGTCGCCGAACGCTGCACCCTGGAGACCGGCGACTTCTTCGCCGCCGTTCCCCCGGGCGGGGACCTCTACCTGCTCAAGAGCGTCATCCACGACTGGGACGAGGAGCGCGCCGCCACCATCCTGCGGCACTGCCGGGAGGTGATCCCCGACGAGGGGCGGCTGCTGATCGTCGAGCCGGTGATGCCTCCCGTGGTGGACCCGTCGGCCCCCGGGCTCATGTACCTGAGCGACCTGAACATGCTGGTGAACGTCGGCGGACGGGAACGCACCCGCACGGACTTCGCCACCCTGTGCGAACGCGCGGGCTTCACCCTCACCGAAGCCACCCCCCTCCCACCCCAGAACGCCTTCCACCTGATCGAAGCCGCTCCCGCCTGACCCGCCGGAACGCCGGATGCTCACCGCGGAACGGCCTCGATGAGGGAGAACGGTGCGGCGCCGGTGAGCGGGGTGACCGAGGTGACCGTCAGGCCCGCGCGGTGACACACGTCCTCGAAGTCGGCGCGGGTGCGCTCCCTGCCGCCGATGTTCACCATCATGTTGAGGTCGCTCAGGTAGGTGATGCCGCCGTCGGCGGCGTCGGCCCCGGCGTCGACGACGTCCGGCAGCACGGGCTCCACGATCAGGACGGTCCCGCCGGGCGGCAGCGCCCGGCGGCAGTGGCCCAGGATCGTGACCGCCTGGTCGTCCGTCCAGTCGTGCAGGACGCTCTTGACCAGGTAGAGGTCCGAGCCCTCGGGGACGGAACGGAAGAAGTCCCCGGCGTGCACGGTGCAGCGCCCGGCCAGGCCGTGCCGCTCCAGCGTCTCCGGCGTCCGGGCCAGGCCCTCGGCCGTGTCGAAGACGACGCCGGTGAGGCCCGGGTGCGCGGTGAGCACGGCGGCCAGGAGCGTGCCGTCGCCGCCGCCGACGTCGGTGACCGCGCGGAACCGGCCGAAGTCGTAGGCGTGCGGCAGCACGGCGGCGGTCTCGGCGGTGGCCTGGCTCATCGCCGCGTTGAACTCGGCGGACAGCTCGGGGTCCTGGGCCAGGTGGCTGAAGAAGTCGGTGCCGAAGACGGTGTCGAACACGATCCGCCCGGTGCGGACGCCGTCGTCCAGGTGCTCCCAGGCGCGCACGACCGCGGGCTCGGTGAACATCCGCACGAACGACGCGAGCGAGTCGGGGTGGCCGGGGTCGAGGAGCGCGCCCGCGGGGGTCACCGCGAAGGTGCCGGGGGCGTGCTCCCGCAGCAGGCCCAGTCCGGCGAGGGCGCGCAGCAGCCGGGTCATGGGCTGGGGCCGGGCTCCGGCGTCCGCGGCCACCTCGGCGGCGCCGCGCGGCGTGTCGCCGATCAGCTCGACCACCCTCAGCCGGACCGCCGCGCGCAGGGTCTGGGCGGCCATGCTCCCGAACGCGAGCCGGGCGACCAGGTCGCGGTCGGCCGTGTCCGCCGCCGGGGCATCCGGAGCCGTCGGAGCGTCGGTATACGTCATGGATGTCTTCCTTCGCATGGTGAACTCGCATGGTGAACTCGCGTGGTGACCTCGTGCGCCGAACGTCTGCGTGAACCGGCGCGGGTCAGCCCGCCGCCAGGGAGCCCGGCGTGCATCCGGCGAGGGCCCGAACGTCGCGGTGGAGGTGGGACTGGTCGACGTATCCGCACGCCAGGGCCACGTCGCTGGGGTTCCCGCCCGCGCGCAGCGCCCGGGCGGCGTGGTCGAAGCGGACCAGCATGGCGGCGCGTTTGGGCGTGAGGCCGATCTGGGCGCCGAACCTGGACCACAGCCTCTTGCGGCTCCATCCGCAGGACGCGGCGAGGTCCCCGATCCGCACCCGGCCCCGGCGGGCCACGATCGTGTCCCAGGCGGCGGCGACCTCGGGGGACATCGACGGTGCCGCCGCGGCCCGCCGCGCGAGGAACCCCTCCGCCAGCGCGAAGCGTTCCCGCCATGACGCGGCGGCGGCCAGCCGCTCGTGCAGGCGCCGCCCGTGCCGTCCCCACACGCTCTCCAGATCGGTGATGGATCCGTCCAGCTCGCGCGGGGGGACGCCCAGCAGCGCGTAGGCGGCCCGGGGCGACAGGCGCGCCTCCACGCATGCGACGCGTTCGCCGCGAACGCGCGCCGGACCGGGCGACAGCGCGGCCACCAGACCCCTCATGGCCCGGTGACCGGTGGTGTTCTCCACCGTGACCGGGCCGTCCCCGAACCCGAGGACGACGGTCACGGCGGGCTGGGGAAGCACCCGCAGGTCCAGCCCGGCGGCGACGCGGTCGCGGAACCCGGCCATCCGGACGCCGTCGAGGGGCGTGCCGCCGGGCGGGCGGACGACCTCCCAGCCGTCGTCGTGGTCCGCGGGGACGGTCCCCGCCTCGTGGCTGCGCATGCCTCCACGGTCGCCGACTCCGGCCGTCCCTGTCTTGGACGAAAGTTCCCGCCGCCGGACCGGCTCACCGGCCCAGCGCGCTGCCCTTGCGCCATTCCCGCCAGGGCATCTGCCAGTAGGACCAGCCGTTCGACCACGGGAGGCGGCGGGCGGTGCCGACGACGTCCACGACGTCGCCGCGCCGGGCGAAGCCGTAGAACCAGCGGGCTCCCTCGGCGGAGGCGCGGACGCAGCCGTGGCTGTGGTTGCCCCGGCCGAGGGTGCTCATGCCCTCGGGGGTGGCCTGGTGGACGTACTCGCCGGTGGCGTTGATGCGGACGGCCCAGTTGACCGTCACGTCGTAGCCCTTGCCGCTCTTGGGATCGACGCCCTCCCACTCGGAGGTCATCTTCTCGGTGCGCTTCCTCTCCATGACCAGGTGGACCCCGCTGGCGGTGAGGTAGATGTCCTCGCCCCTGGCCGGGTCGAACTTCCCGCCGCTGCCCGCGCTGATCCGCAGCTCCTTGACCACGCGGCCGTCGCGGCGGACGGTCATCACGTGGCGGCGGGTGTCCACGGTGCTGATCTGCCGCGCGCCGATCGTGAGCGTGCGGGACACGTCGGCGGTGCCGTAGACGCCCCTGGCGGCGGCGACGCCGGTGAGCCGGGCGGTGAACCGGACCTTCTGGTGGGCGGGCCAGTACTTCCTGGTGCGGTAGACGATCCGGGTGGGGCCGGTCCAGCGCCACGCGCCCTCGACGGGCTTCTCCGCCGTCACCTCCAGGGCGCGTTCGACGGCCGCCCGGTCGGTGACGGCGCGGTCGAACGTCACGATGATCGGCGCGCCGACGCCGACCGTCTCACCCGGGGCGCCGGGGGTGACGTCGGCGATCCGGAACGTTCCGGCGGGCTTGAGCGTGCGGAAGCGGCTGGTCAGCGTCGCTGTCTTGCCGTCGCGGCCGGTGGCGGTCGCGGTGACCTCGTAGGCCGCGCCGGGCCTCAGGCCGCCCCGGGAACGCCAGGACGCCCGGTCGGCGGCGAACGCCCCGGCCACCGCGGCGCCGGAGGCGCGGACCCGCACGTCAGTGAGGGTTCCACCGCCCGCGGTCACCGTGACCGGGCTGTCGGGGCGGACTCCGCCGGAGCCGTCGCGGGGGGTGACGGTGACCTCGGGCGCGCCCGCTCCCCCGGCGGTGGCGCGGGCGTCGTCGCCGGTCCCTCCGGAGCATCCGGTCAGGGCGGTCAGGGCCGTGAGGGCGGCGGCGAGGGAGAGTCTGGGGTTCACGCGGGGCTCCGTGGTCGATGGGGGTCGCCGTTGCCTGGCCGCACGGCCGGTTCCGGTTCCCGTGCGGCGGCCGGGCGGGGTCAGCAGGGGATGCGGTCCTGGTCGGCCAGCGCGGCGCGCAGCCGGGCGCGGGCGCGCGACAGGCGGGACCGGACCGTTCCGGGGTCGAGATCGAGGACGACGGCGATCTCGGCGGCGGTCATGCCCTCCCAGGCGGTGAGGGCGATGACCTCGCGGTCGCGTTCGGGGAGCGTGGCGAGCGCGGCGCGGACGTGGTCGGTCCCGTCGTGGCGGGCGTCGTCGTGGTGGACGCGCGGCGAACGCGACAGGTGCTCGCGCAGCCGGTCGGCCAGCCGGTGACGGCGGATGCGGCTGCGGCGGTGGTTGGACAGCACGTTGCGGGCGACGCCGTACAGCCACAGCCGCGCCTCGTCGCCGGGCGGCATGTCGGCCACGCGCCGCCACGCGACGGTGAACACCTCGGCCATCAGGTCGGCGGCGTCCTCCGGCGGCTCGGTGCGCCGGACCAGGTAGCCGAGGACGGCGGCGCTGTGCGCGCGGTAGGCGTGCTCGAACCGGTGCGCGAGAAGGTCGGGGCTCATCGGACCGCCCCCACCAGACGCCAGTCCTCACCGCAGTTCGGGACGTAGAACTGGAGGATCCGGTCCCGGTCGACCGGCTCGCGGATGATGGGGTACGTGACCTGGAAACGGCCGCCCCTGCCGTCGGGGCCGCTGAAGCGGTGGGTGGCGTGGCCCCTGAAGAACCTCTCGGCCCTGTCGACGGCGGCGGTGTCGCCGTTCTTCCGGGCCCGCGACCAGGTGTCGCCCCACCGGCACGCCGCGTACCGGAAGAAGTTGAGATGCAGGAACGACGCCTGCATCCGCTTGCCGGGCAGCAACAGGCGGTGGCGCAGCGGGGTCCAGGACGCGCCGGGCGGCAGTTCCAGGCTCCCCTGGATGTAGTCCAGGTATCCGGGCGTCTCGGGATGGCCGAGCAGGAGCCATTCGCTGGCGTCGGCGGCCTCGTGGGGACCGAGCTTTCCGGCGTGGGACGCGCCGTACAGGCCGGTGCCGAACGAGTTCCGTCCCCCGGTGGGCTTGGGGCGCGGCGCGGGCGCGGTGGACGGAGCGGTGGACGAGGTGGCGGGCGTGCCGTGGTCGGTGCGGGGCTGCCGCAGCGCGAGTCCGCCGCCCAGGATCAGCGCCATGGTGAGCACCGCGGCGAGGGCGGGCACGAGGCGGCGCGGCATCGGGAGGCGGAACGCGAGGCGGCGGGGCCGTGCGGTGGCCATGACGCCGTCGCGCAGGTCGTCGAGCAGCGCGCGCAGCTCGGGGTCGGCGGCCAGGTCGCGGTCGGCGACACGGGCCGCGCCGGACAGGCGCCGCAGATCGGCGTCCTGTCCGGGGTCGTTTCGGTCCACGGCGGATCCCCCGTTCCTCCCTGTTGTCGACCACCACATGTCCGGCAGGGCGGGGAACGCGTCAACCAGAGATCACGATCGGATAACGGTGGAACCGCCCCGCCGGTCCGGCCCGGAGGCTGGGAGCCGTGGTGAAGCTACCGAGGCGGGCGGCGGCACTCGTCCTGCTCGCGTCGACCGCGACGGCCTGCGACGGCCCGCCGCCGTCGGTCTCCCCTTCGGCGTCCTCGGCGGCGTTGGCGTCCCGGCCGCTCCGGTTCCCCTCCGTCGCGGCGGGGGCCGCGTGCCCCACGACCGCCCCGCGCCCGTGGTCCGGGCCCGGCGT
>NZ_BCQR01000167.1 GCF_001552175.1 Actinomadura kijaniata NBRC 14229 | reverse complement strand
GGGGCCCGCCGACCCGGCGGGCCGCCCGCGCCTCCGCGGCGAACCGGCGCCGGAACCCCGCGTCCCCGGCCGGCTCCCCGCGCACCACCCTCACCGCCACCGGCCGCCCGTCCCGCGAGCGGCCGAGGAACACCCGCCCCGTCCCGCCCAGCCTCCGTTCCAACCGGTACGGCCCGACCTGGCGTGGATCACCCGGCCGCAACGACGCCATCGAACGCACCCCACCCAAAGAACACGCGCGTTTGCCTGACTCGCCGAAATCATCCCAGCCGGCGGGCCGCCTGTGAACGGCGCCGGGTCCCCGCGTTCGGGCCGCGCGGGCATGGAGAGCCCCGCCGAGCGCGGCCACCGGCTCGCCGCCGCGGGCGACCTCTCCCGGGCGGCCGCCGAGCTGCGCGCCGCCTGCGACGACGGCTCGGCGAGCGTCGCCTCGTCCGGCCTGGCGGTGTACCGGGGCGACCTCGCCCGCGCCGGGCAGATCATGGCGGGCCTCGGCGGCGACCTGGTGCGGTCCCGGACCGCCGAGGTGGCCGTCGACCTGGCGTTCCACCACGCCCGAACCGGCGACGCGGGCACCGCCGGAAGGCTGCTGGACCTGCTGGAGGCCGCCGACCTGGGCCCTGCCGTACGCGCTGGAGCTCGGCGCCCGCGTTCTCGGATCGCTCGTCGACCCGGCCTCGGGCGGCGAGGTGGAGACGATCGTCGAGGCCGCCCGGCACCGCCTGCCCGAACTCGCCGCGCTCGACTGCCGCCTCCAGATCGCCTGCGAGCGGGACTCCGACCGGCACGAGGAGGCGGCCCGCCGGTCCGCGCGGCTGGCGGAGATCGGGGAATCCCGCCCGGCCGACGCCGCGGCCGGCCTCAGGGCAGGTGGCGGAAGACGCCGGAGGCCCTGCCGACCGTTCCGGTGGCCAGGAGCGGACCGCCGGGGACGGCCGCCAGCGAGGTCAGCCCGCCGCCGACGGGGGTCCTGGTCCAGCGGCCCGAGGCGTCGCGGTGGGCGAGGGCGGAGTCGTCCCCGTTGACGTCGGTGGAGCCGAGGAACCAGTGGCCTCCCCTGCCGTCGGGAACGGGCGCGGCGCGGTCGCCCATGCGGCCCGCCGTCGCGGAGGTGTCCTCGCCGCGCCAGCCCGCGCCGGTCCGGGAGAGCACGAACGACGACACCCCGGCCTCCCCGGTGATCCAGACGCCGGACGGGCCCGCGGTGACGGCGGTGAGCCGGGGGCCGTTCAGGCCCGTCGAGGGACCGCCGGACGGGCGGGAGCCCTTCGGCAGCGCCGGGGCGAGGTCGGTCGGGGTCCAGCCCTTGCCGTCGAAGTGGTGCACCCGCGGGGCCTCGGCGTCGAGGGCCCAGATGTCGGAGGCGGAGCGGGCGCTGGCCCGCGAGGCCTGGAAGGGGAGGGCCCGTTCCGACCAGGTGGCGCCGTCGTAGTGCCAGGCCCGGCGGTCGCCGAAGACCCACAGGTCGTCGTCGGCAGCGACGAGGCCGCCCATCCCGGCCGTTCCGGGCAGCCTCCTGACGACCGTCCAGGCGCGCCCGTCCCAGCGCAGGACGGAGGGACCGCCGTCGGTCCCGGCGAGCGCCCAGACACGGGAGGGCGAGGACGCGGCGACCGCCGTGATGTGGCCGCGCTCGACCGGCAGGTCGCTCCTCCTCCAGCGCGTGCCGTCCCAGCGGAAGGCCAGGGGGCGATGCGGGCCGTCGACCATGGGGACCCAGGCGCCGAGGCCCAGGACCTTCCAGCCGAAGGCCCAGGCCTCCCGCTCGCCGGTGGCGATGACCTTTCCGTCGGCGACCGACCCCTGGTCGAGCGTCAGTCTCCAGTGGACGTTGCCGTCGGCCCAGGGGGCGGCGCCCCAGAGCCCGAGGCCGGTGGCGGTGATGGCGGCGGCCGCGACCGCGGTCAGCTTCAGGAACATGATCACACCGTAGGAAGGACGCTGGAACGGCACATGAGTAGCCGTACTCAGATCGCCCCGTGGTCCGCTACTCATGGCCCGCCGGCGGCCGGGCGGTCACCCGCCCAGCGGGACGCGCCGCGCGCGCACCGTCCGGTGGCTGATCCGCCAGCCCCGGTCCACGCGCACGACGACGTCCTCGTAGGTCACGCTCGCGGTCGTGCCGTCGGCGTTGACGCCGATCCCCTTGGAACGGGCGCGCACCCGGCCGTCGGCCTGCTCGTCCAGGACGATGTTGGTGACGTGGTGCCCGACGGGGTTCAGCTCGCCCAGGGCGCGTCCCGCCTCGGCGCAGGCCGCGACCCCGCGCAGGGCCTCCTGCCCGAAGTCGGTGACGTCGTAGACGACGTCGATGGTGAACACCTCGTCCAGACGGCCCAGTTCCCCGGCGTCGCACAGGTGCCCGTGCATCGCGATCAGTTCGGTGATGACGGCGCGGTCTTCGCAGGTGAGGGGCATGCCGATCCTTCGTCCCGTCGGCGGGGAGAGAAAGTGGGGAACTCCCCGGTTCATGCTGCGCTACGGTAAGCGAGGAATTCCCCGTTTGGCAACCGGAAAGCGGACGATGAGGCGAACGGACCGGCCCGCGGACCCGCGGCCGCGCAGGGCGGACGCGGCCAGGAACGCCCGGCTGCTCCTGGCGGCGGCCCGGGAGCTCTTCGACGAGCGGGGCACCGACATCGTGCTGGACGAGGTGGCGCGCCGGGCGGGCGTCGGCAACGCCACGCTCTACCGCCATTTCCCCACCCGCCAGGACCTGATCGTGGCGGTCTACGCCGACGAGGTCGCCGCGCTCGGCGAGCGGGGGGCCGCCCTGCTCGGATCCGAGGAGGCGGGTGAGGCGCTGTTCGCCTGGCTGGACGGCTTCGTCGTCCACGTCGCCACCAAGCGCGCCCTGGCCCTGGCGGGGACCGAGGGCGACGACCGGCGCCGCTCCGAGCTGTTCGACCGGTGGCACGAGTCCATGCGCTCGACCGCGCGGAAGCTGCTCGACCGAGCCCGGGAGGCCGGCGCGGTCGGTTCCGGTCTCACCGTGGAGGACATGCTCGCCCTGGCGGGCGCGACCGCCGTCGCCGCCGGTGGTCCGGACGACGCCCGCCGTCTCCTGCGCGTCCTGTGGGACGGCTTCACGGGCGCGTAGCCGAAGGGCCCACCGGCATGGCCCGGAGGTGTCCCGGCCCCCGGGTCACCAGCCGAGGGAGGTCAGGACCAAGGCGGCGGTGCGGCGCATGCTCTCGCGGTCGTGGCCGGCGCGGGCCTGCACGGCGAACCCGTCGGTGAGGGTGGTGACCAGGCGGACCAGGTCGGTGGGCGTGCAGCCGGACGGCAGGTCGCCGACCTCCTCCAGGCGCCGGGCCAGGGCCAGGTCGCCGGCCCGGCGGCGGGCGGCGACCTCGCGGCGCACCGGCTCGGCGTCCGGGCCGCAGGCGTGCAGGCCGCCCACGCTCAGGCAGCCGCCCACCGCGCCCTCCCCGGCGACCAGCTCGATCGCGCCGTACACCATGCGCTCCACGATCTCGCGGGCGGTGGGCGCCTCCAGCGCCTCGGCCACGAAGGCCCCGGGACCGGCGAGGTAGCGGTCGAGCGCCCTGGCGAACAGCTCCTCCTTGTTGCCGAAGGCGGCGTAGAGGCTGGGCTTGTTGATGCCCATCGCCGCGGTCAGGTCGGCCAGCGAGGTCCCCTCGTACCCCTGCCGCCAGAACACCTCCAGCGCGCGATCGAGCGCGGCTTCCGCGTCGAACCCGCGGGGACGACCACCGGGCATGCTGTGACCTCCAATTTCATACCTATCGGTACATTACCCCTTGCCCCGGCGGCGATGTGCGGCTAAGTTCAATACCAATCGGTACAGAACTGGAGTGGGACACATGATCCGAGTAGGCGTGGCCGGGGCCGGCGGCTGGGCGGGGGCGTCGCATCTGCCCGCGTTGCGGCGGTTGCCGGAGTTCGAGGTGACGGCGGTGGCCACCACCCGCCGCGAGAGCGCCGAACGGGCGGCCGCCGCGCACGGCGTCCGGCACGCCTTCGCCGGCGTCGAGGCGATGGCCGCCCATCCCGAGGTGGACCTGGTCGTGGTGTCGGTCAAGGCGCCCGAGCACGCCAAGGCCATCCGGGCCGCGCTCGACGCGGGCAAGCACGTGCTGTCGGAGTGGCCGCTCGGCGCCGACACCCCCGAGGCCGAGGAGCTGGCCGCCGCCGCGGCGCAGGCGGGCGTGCTCAACGCCGTGGTCCTGCAGGGCCACCACCTGCCCGGCGCCCGCTTCGTGGCGGACCTGCTCGCCGAGGGCCGGATCGGCCGGGTCGAGTCGCTCGCGCTGGTCGCCTCCGGGGCCCCGCTCGGCGGCGGCCGCATTCCCGAGGGCATGGAGTGGAGCACCGACCCGGCCGGCGGCACCTCCCTTCTGACGATCATGGCCGGGCACTCGCTGGCGACCCTGGACCGCCTGGTGGCCCCGTTCACCGAGGTCTCGGCGCGGCTGCCGCGCCACCACGACCGGGTCGCCGTCGGCGACACCGGGCGGACCGTTCCCAACGGCGTCCCCGGGCAGGTGCTGCTGCACGGCCTGCTGGAGGGCGGCGCCTCGGCGTCGGTCACGGTCCACGGCGGCGGCGCACCGGCCCCCGACCCCTTCCACCTGCGGATCGTGGGGGAGCGCGGCACCCTCACCATCACCCCCGTCCAGCCCGGCATGTACCTCAACTGGGCCGACTGGGCCATCGACCTGTCGGGCGAGCCGCTGCCGGTGCCGGACGCCTACCGGACCGTCCCCGCCGACCTGCCCGCCGGACCGGTCGCCAGCGTCGCGGCCGTCTACGCCGAGGTCGCGCGGGCCGTCGCCGAGGACCGCCCCGCGCGTCCCGACTTCGCCACCGCCGCCCGCCACCACCGCCTGCTCACCGCCATCGAGGAGTCCGCCGCCGACGGCGGCGTCACCAAGGAGATCCCATGAACGTCCTGATCATCGGCGCCACCGGGTTCATCGGCTCGGCCGTCGCCGCCGCCCTGGCCGAGGCCGGGCACGACATCGCCGTGCTGCGGCGCCCCGGCAGCCGCGAGCTGCCCTACCGCTCAGTGCCCGGCGACCTGACCGACCCGGCCTCGCTGAAGCGGGCCGCCGCCGGGTTCGACCGGGTCGTGCACGTCGGGGCGCCGCTGGGCGAGGAACTCGACCTGGCCGGGGTGGACGCGCTGGTGGACGCCGGCAGCCCGCTCGTCTACACCACCGGCGCCGCCGTGCTCGGCGGCGGCACCGCGGACGAGGAGACCGAGCCCCGCCCGCACCCCTTCGTCTCCTGGCGGGCCGAGGTCGAACGCCGGGTCCGCGCGGCGGGCGGCCGGGTGGTCCGGCCCGGCATGGTGTACGGCGGGGACGGTGGCGGCGTCCCGGCCCTGCTGGCGGCCAAGGCCGCCGAGCGCGGCACCGGCGTCTACATCGGCGAGCCCGGCGTGCGCTGGCCGGTCGTGCACGTGGCGGACCTGGCCGCCCTGTACGTCGCGGTGGTCGAGCGCGCCGAGCCGGGCACGGTCTGGCACGGGACGGGCGAGACGGTCCGCCTCGACGAGGTCGCCCGGGCGCTCGGCGGCGGCACGGCGGTCTCGTGGCCGCTGGAGGAGGCGACCGCCGAGCTGGGCCCCATCGCCGGGCTGTTCGTCCTCGACCAGGACATCTCGTCGGACCGGACGCGGCGGCTCCTGGACTGGACGCCGGAGCACACCGCGATCGTCGACCACCTGAAGGCCGAACCGCCGGTCCCGGCCCGCTGACCACGTCCCCTCCGGCGCGACCCCACGGCCGCGCCGGAGGAACGCGCGGACGGTGGCGCGGCTCCGGTCGCAGCGGGTGCTCCGCGCGTCGCCCGCGCCGGGACGCGGACCCGCGGCCGGGGCTGGAAGACCGCAGGGGCGTTCCGGACCGCTGGGAAGGCGACGTCCGAGGGCCGTACGGCCTGCCTCCGCGGCGGCCCGGAGCGTCCCCGACGTCCTCGGCCCACCCGCTCAGACCTGGGCGCTGGCCGCCCACGACCAGCAGGAGCGGGTCAGGGAAGGCGTGATGAACGCGGTTCCTCTGCGCGGGCCTCTTTGAGCTGGGGCTACGGCAGGCGGAAGGCGGTCAGCACCGCGGCGTGGTCGGAGGTCCAGGTGTTGCCGGTGTGACCGGGGTAGGGGGCGGGTGTGCCCTCGACGACCGCGTTCGATGCCAGGACGGTCGCCGCTCCCTTGAAGTGCACGAAGTCGATGCGGTCCTGCGGTTCGGGCTCGCCCTTGTGGGAGTCGTGGCCATAGCCGCCGGTGAAGGTCTTGTAGACCGGAGACCAGGTCGCGCCGGGAGAGACGAGGGGGCGCGGTGGCCGACGATGGGCGTGCCGCCGTGCCACAGGTTGTAGGACAGCACCTTCAGCTCCGACACCAGCGGCGCTCCGGCCGCCTGGACGCGGACGCCGACCGAGGCGGTCGCCTTCAGCTCGGCGCTGTTGGCGGCCTCGATCCCGATCGTGGCGGTGCCGGACGCGGTGGGCGTGCCGCCGACCGTGCCGGTGGGGGAGACCGAGGCCCAGGCGGGGCCGGAGGTCTTGCGGAAGGTCAGGCCGGCGGTGTCACCGCGCACCAGCCCCTTGACGGTGGCGTCGTAGGAGCTGCCGACCTGGCCGTTGCGCAGGAAGAACGAGGCGGACGCCCAGCGCGTCGGCGCGGAGTCGGCCAGCTTCAGCCGCCGCGGCTGAGCCAGCCAGGTGTACCCGTCGTCGTGCAGGAAGTAGACATGTAGTCGCCCGGCGGCAGACCGGTGGTGGGCAGGGAGGCGGTGCCGCTGCCGTTGGGCGCGTAGACCCATTTGGTGGACGGTCCCACGTACTTCTCGTTGACCGGCCCGTTGCCGGGATCGCTGTAGAGCCCGATCCAGTTCTGGTCGTCGGGGCGCGGTGTGGAGTAGGACAGGGCGATCGGGTCGCCGACCGTCACGGTGGCGGAGGCCGGCGACAGCGTGCCGTCTGGTGCGGCGTGCACGGGACCGGCCCACGACAGCGCGGCCGCGAGGGCCATGGCCAGGCAGAGGAGTTGACGCACGACAACGGCTCCTTGGAGCGGGCGGACAAAACCCCCTCATCCTGGGAAGCCGCGATGTCCCCGGCGTGAACCCCCGCTGATCTTCCCGTGTCCCCCCGGCCGCGATCGCGCCATGATCCGGGACGGCAGGACGGGCGCGGGGACATCCGCGCCCGGCGGCCGCGACCGGCCCTGCCGGTCGTCCCGGCCGCCGCCCGGATGCGGCGGGAGGTCTCGGGGCCGCGCCGTCGTGTTCGTGCTCCGTGCGTCCCGGAGCATGAAGGCGCGGGTCGGGGCTACAGGCCCACGGAGCGGCCGATGATCTCTTTCATGATCTCGTTGGAGCCGGCCCAGATGCGGGTCACGCGGGCGTCCATCCAGGCGCGGGCCACCCGGTACTCGCGCATGTAGCCGTAGCCGCCGAACAGCTGCACGCAGCCGTCGATGATCTCGTTCTGGACGTCGGAGGTCCACCACTTGGCCTTGGAGGCGTCGGTGGTGTCGAGCTCCCCGGCCACGTGGGCGGCCAGGCACTGGTCGACGAACGCCTGCGCCACGTCGAGCTTGGTGACCAGCTCGGCGACCAGGAACTTGTTGTGCTGGAAGCGGCCGATCGGCTGGCCGAACGCCTGCCGCTCCTTCACGTAGGCGACGGTCTCCTCCAGGACTCCGCGGGCGTGGGCGACGTTGGCGATGGCGCAGGACAGGCGCTCCTGCGGCAGGCGCTCCATCATGTGGATGAACCCTCGGTCCACCTCGCCGAGGACGTGGGAGCCGGGGACGCGGACGTTCTCGAAGAACAGCTCGGAGGTGTCGGCCTCGGGCTGGCCGACCTTGTCGAGCTTGGTGCCCCGGGTGAAGCCGGGGGTGTCGGCCTCCACACCGAACAGCGTGATGCCCTTGGCGCCCCTGTCCGGGGCGGTCTTGGCGGCGACGATGACCAGGTCGGCGTGGCCGCCGTTGGTGATGAACGTCTTCGAGCCGTTGATCACCCAGTGGTCGCCGTCGCGGACGGCGGTGGTCTTCAGGCCCGCCAGGTCCGAGCCGCCGGACGGCTCGGTCATCCCGATCGCGGTGATCAGCTCACCGGTGCAGAAGCGCGGCAGCCACCTCTTCCGAGCCTCCTCGGTGGCCAGTTCGAGAAGGTAGGGGGCGCAGACGTCGATGTGGATGGCGACGATCGAGTTGTAGGCGGCGGCGACGCGGGCCAGCTCCTCGCCGATGACGGCGTTGAAGCGGAAGTCATCCGCGCCCTGGCCGCCGTACTCCTCGGGCACCTGCATGCCGAGGAGGCCCTGGCGGCCCGCCTCCAGCCACACCTCGCGCCGCAGCATGCGCTCGTCGCGGATGGTCTCGTCCAGCGGCAGCAGGGTGCGCTCGACGAACCCGCGCACGGACTCCCGGAACAGCTCGTGGTCCTGGTCGAAGACGGTGCGGCGCATGCTTCCTCCCGAACTCAAGTGACTAGCCGGTCACTTTACTGTCGGGTCAGGGGCCGCCCGCGCTCAGTCCCACCAGAACGACCACCAGTGCTTGCCCCGGATCTCCTCGGCGTACCCGGCGAGCGTGCCGGGCCCCTGGAACAGGATGTCGGGGCAGAACGCCCAGTGCTCGGCGGCCACCTGGAGCGCGTGCCGGATGGTGACCGGCGGCGCGGCCACGCTCAGCTCCAGGGTGTTGAAGCCGAGCCCGATCACGCGCGCCCCGAACCGGTCCTCCCAGCTGCGCACCACCGCCGACAGCGGCGCGGTCCACTCGTTGTGGTTGAGCGCGCCCTGCCAGCCGACGGCGGTCAGCGCGTCGGCGCCCCGGTCCACCGCGACCAGGCCGAGGGACAGGCCGCGCGCGGCGATGGCGCGGGCGTGCCGGTCGGCGACCGCGTCGGGGTCCTGCAACGCCGCGCCGCGCGGGGCGGGGCCGGGACACTGCCGCCCGAACGGGGCCAGGTCCTCGACCTCCTCGTCGCCCGCCTGCTCGGCCCAGTCGCTCCAGACCTCGGACATGAACGCGTGCGGCGCGTAGTTGTCGATCTCGCTGACGGGCTCGGGCGCGACCTGCCCGGCCGACCACGGCTGGTCGGACTCGTCCAGCAGCAGCGGCCACAACCCCGAGCGGGGGTGCTCGGCGCGCAGCCGCGCCCACAGATCGCCCGACACAGGCTCCTCGCTCACCCAGAACGCGGGGCGCAGCAGCAGTTGCCGCTGCGGGAAACCGGGGTCGGGCCAGACCACCTCGCCCGCCGGCAGCGGCACCGACAGCGTGCGGTGGGCGGACTCGCCCCCGAAGAGCTGCGGCAGGTCGCCCGGCAGTCCCGAGCGAAGGTCGAGGTCATCCATTTCACGCCGTTCCGGTACAGAGCATGCCAACACAGGATCTTGGCACTCCGGAGATGTTAACGGCGTCGGGACCGCGCGGGGGACGGGCCGCCCGGTTAGGTCGTCCCTCCCGGCCCGGTCCCGGGGGGCCGCGCGTTCGCCATCACGCCCCGGACCTGCGCTTCGATGGTCCGTCCCGGCCGCCGAGCCCCGGGACGGAACCGATCACGATCCGGTACCGGGCGCGGTCGCGCGGCGCGCGGGCAGCATCACGGCGGCCGTGCCGGAGACCGCGACGAACGCCAGGATCGCCAGCGCCGCCGCCGGGGACACCGCGGGCAGCGGCAGCCCGGTGACGCCCGCCGCGAACGCCAGCAGCGTCACCGTGGCGATCAGCGTGCCGACGGCCAGTCCGGTGCCGAGCACGACCAGCGCCTCCATCCGCACCATCGCCAGCACCTGCCGCCGGGTCGCGCCGATGTCGCGCAGCAGCCCGAACTCGCGGCGGCGCGCCCCGGTGGCCAGCGCCAGGGTGGTGACCAGGCCGATGACGACGAACCCGAGGATGGCGGCGACCACGACCCACGACATGAGGTTCTGCAGCCGCAGCTCCCGCGCGAGCGCGACGCCGAGCGCCTCCGGCTCCGCCACGCGGGCCCCGGGGTAGCGGGCGGCGACGGGCCGCAGGTCGGCGTCGCCCTTGACCAGGACGTGGTCGTCGAGCGGCGCGGTGACCGCCGAACGCGGCAGCAGCACGTCGCCGAAGCCGAGCCCCCGCTCGTAGAACGCCACCACGCGGGGCCGGATCCGCGTGCCGTCGGCCAGCCACAGGGTGACCGGGGAGCCGAGGCGGACGCCGCCGGCGACGTTCTCGCTGAGCGCCACGGTGCCGTCGGCGAGGTCGCCGAGCCGCCCCCGGGAGACCTTCGGGTCCAGGATGCGGGCGGCGTCGCCGGGGGTGACGCCCTGGCCGTGGAGGGAACGGAGCCGCCGCTCGCCCAGCTCGCGGACCGTCATGACCACGGTGGTGCGGGCGACCGCCGTCGCGGCCGTCACGCCGGGAACGGCGCGCACGGCGGCGGCGGCCTCGGGCGGAAGGCCGGGGCCGGTGGACACCAGCACCTGGTCGGCGCGGTTCCCGGCGGCGGCCTCGGCCGTGGTCGCGCGGGCGACGGTGGAGGAGGCGAACAGCTGCGTTCCGGCGAACGCCACCGCCAGCGCCACCGGCGTGAGCATCGACCCCGCGCGCAGGGCGGCGGCGGCCGCGTTGTGCTGCGCCAGCCGCCCCGGGACGGGGGACAGGACGCGGGCGAGCCGCCCCAGAACCCGGTTGCCGCGCTGGACGATCAGCGGTCCGAGCAGCGCCGTCGCCACCACCAGCGTGAGGACCAGCCCGCTGACCGACGCGGCCGCCGCCTGGCCGGAGACCGCGAATGACAGCCCCAGCGAGTTCAGCCCGAGGATCAGGAAGACCACCCCGGTCACGACCCGCCAGCGGGGCAGCGCGGCCGGTTCCAGCTCCGCCTCGCCGAGCGCCCACGCCGGGCGGATCCGGGAGACGCGCAGCGACGCCAGCAGCGAGGTGACGGCGGCGGCCAGCACGGTGACCAGGAGCGCCGCCAGCGCGGGCAGCACGCTCAGCGACAGCCGGTACCCGTCGGGCAGCACGTGCGCGGAGGCCATCACCGCGTGCAGCCCGGCCCCCGCGGCGAGCGACGACGCGCCGCCGACGACGCCGGCGGGCACCGCCGCAGTGAGGGCCTGCCGGACGATCCGCCCGCGCACCTGGCCGGGCGTCGCGCCGACCGCGCGCAGCAGCGCCAGCTCGCGGGCGCGTTCCCGGACCGACAGCGCGACCAGCCCGCCGACCACCAGCAGCGCGATCATGACGGCGACGCCGCCGAGCGACGCCGACAGCTCGATCATGTCGGGGCGGGCGGCGGCGACCGCGAGGTTCTCGGCGTCGCCGCGGTCGGCCCCGGTGGCGACCCGCAGCCCCGGAACGGCCCGACGCAGCGCGTCCGCGTCGGCGTCGCCGAGCACGGCCAGCGCGTCGGCGTGACCGGGACGCCCGCCCAGCGCCTCGGCCGTGGCGGAGGCGAAGTAGGCGGCCGGGGGGCCGGCGACCAGCCCCGTCACCCGGAACGGCCGCGGCGCCCCGGTGGTCTGGAGCCGCACCGCGTCGCCGACCCGCGCCCCCGACGCCGCGTCCAGCGTCACCTCGCCGGGCGCCCGCGGGGCCCGCCCCTGCCGGAGCGGGAACGGCCCCAGCGCCGCCGACTCCCAGCCGTGCCCCCGCATCGCCCGCCCGGCCTCCGACACCACGGGGAACGACACGTCCGCGACCACCGCCCGCACCCCGGGAACGCCCCGCAGCCTCTCGGCGAGCGCGACCGGAACGCGTCCCGGCTCCGTCAACGGGCGGCTCTGCACCTCGGGAGCGTCGCCGAGCGGCTTGATGCGTTCCTGGACCCGGTGGGGCGCGGTGACCACGGCGGACGCCGCCCCGTAGCGCTCCACCGGCGCGTGGGCCCGCAGCGCCGACTCCAGCAGCACCCCGCACGACCCGACCAGCACCGCCGCGAACAGCAACGCCGCGAACACACCCCACATGCTCCCCGCGGCACCGCGCCCCTTCGGCTTCCTCATGGTGTTCCCCGATCGCCTGCGGGGCGCCGTGGGGGCGCCGCCTTCCCTCGTCGCGGGCTCCTCGGTCCAGGCAGCGCCGCGCCCCTCCGGCTTCCTCGCTGTGCCTCCCGGTCGCCTCCGGGGCGCCGTGGAGGCGCCGCCTTCCCTCGTCGCGGGCTCCTCGGTCCAGGCGGCACCCCGCCCCTTCGGCTTCCTCACAGGGCCTCCCAACGGTTCATGACGGCCGCGACCGTCGGGGAGACCAGCTCGTCCACGATGCGCCCGGCGTCCAGGAACACCACCGAGTCGGCCCAGGCGGCGGCCACCGGGTCGTGGGTCACCAGCACCACCGTCTGCCCGGTCAGGTCCGCCGCCTCGCGCAGCAGCCGCAGTACCTCGCGCGCGGTACGGGGGTCCAGCGCGCCGGTCGGCTCGTCGGCGAACACCACCTCCGGGCGCGTGACCAGCGCGCGGGCCACGGCGGCGCGCTGCTGCTGCCCGCCCGACAGCTCGGCGGGCCGGTGCCGCAACCGGTCGGCGAGCCCGACGCGGGTCACCACCTCGCGCAGCCACGCGCGGTCGACCTCCGCGCCGCCCAGCCGCAGCGGCAGCGTGATGTTCTCCTCGACGTCCATCGACGGGACCAGGTTGAACGCCTGGAACACGAACCCCACGCGCTCGCGCCGCAGCCGCGTCCGCTTCGCCTCACCGAGCTCCCCGAGGTCCACGCCGCCGATCCGCACCGTCCCCGCGTCGGGCCGGTCCAGCCCGGACGCGCACTGCAGGAACGTGCTCTTGCCCGACCCCGACGGCCCCATCACCGCGGTGAACGCACCGCGCGGAAACGCCCACGACACCCCGTCCAGCGCCTTCACGTCCCCATAGGTCCTGCTCACCGACTCCAGCCGCACCGCGTCCGCGGTGGCCTTGGCCGTCATTGTCATCGTCTGCTTCACCTGGTCGAAGCTAGGTTCCGGGAGGGGGCGGGCACATCGGGGCGATCTCCCGAAAGGGTGGTGTAGCCAGCTCCACCACCGGACCGGGGGCGGGCCCGGATGCGTACCGGCCGGGCGCCCCGTAACGTTCTTCCCGACATGAGACCGACTCTCCACCACGTCCGCGACGCGACGGTGTACCTGATCCTGGGACTGCGCACCGCGCTGCCCGCGCTGCTCGGCATGTGCCTGCTGCCCTACGCGCTCTTCCTGCTGGTGGTGCTGGTGGTCCTGCTGCCGTGGCTGCCGTTCCTGGTCCGCCCGATGCGGACCCTGGCCAACGCCGAGCGCCGCCGCGCCGGACGGGCGCTCGGCCGGGAGATCCCCGAGCCCTATCCCGAGCTGCGGGGAACCTCCGTCGAGCGGTCGGTGGCCCTGCTGCGTTCGGCCTCCACCTGGCGGGACGCGGCGTGGATGGCCGTGCACGGGGTGACGGGCCTCACGATGGGGGTGCTGGCGATCGCGCTGGTGCCGGGCATCCTGTTCGCGCTGTCGACGCCGCTGTGGTGGTGGGCCGCGCCGGAGGGGTCGGTGTCGGCGTTCGTGGCCCTGGACAGCTGGCCGAAGGCGCTGACGCTGCCGCTCGCGCAGGCGGGCCTGAACACCGCGATACTGGTCTGGTTCATCCCCCGCTGCGCGCACTGGCAGGCCCGGCTCGCCGAGGTGCTGCTGCGCCCCACCCGCCGCATCAGCCTCAGCGAACGCGTCGAGCAGCTCACCGAGACCCGAGCCGAGGCCCTGGAGGCGCACGGCGCGGAGCTGCGCCGCATCGAACGCGACCTGCACGACGGCACCCAGGCCCAGCTGGTCGCCGTCGCGCTGCGCCTCGGCCTGGCCGACCGCCGCTTCGACGCCGACCCGGCGGCGGCCCGGACCCTGTTCCTGGAGGCCCGCGAGGGCGTGGAGGACGCGCTGGCGCAGCTCCGCTCGGTGATCCGCGGGATCTACCCGCCGATCCTGTCGGACCGGGGGCTGGGCGGCGCGGTCCGCGCGCTGGCGGCGGCCCAGCCGATCCCGGTCACGCTGGACCTGCCGGACGCCGACCCGCGCGCCCCCGCCGCCGTCGAGGCCGCCGCCTACTTCGTCGTCGCCGAGTCGCTGACCAACATCGCCAAGCACAGCGGCGCCTCGCACGCCTGGATCTCGGTCCGCCGCGACGGGCCCGTGCTGCGCCTGACGGCCCGCGACGACGGCAAGGGCGGCGCGGACCCCGCGCGCGGCAGCGGCCTGGCCGGCATCCGCCGCCGCGTCGCCGCCCTCGACGGCACCACCAGCCTGGACAGCCCTGATGGGGAAGGAACGACGCTCACCGTGGAGCTGCCGTGCGGATCGTGATCGCCGAGGACAACGCCCTGCTGCGCGAGGGCCTGTCCCTCCTGCTGTCGACCGAGGGCCACGAGGTCGTGGCCGCGCCCGACAACGGCCCCGACGTGCTGCCCGCGCTGCTGGAGCACCGGCCCGACGCCGCCGTGCTGGACGTGCGCCTGCCGCCCGGCTTCCGCGACGAGGGGCTGCGCGCGGCGATCGAGGCCCGCAGGGAACTGCCCGGCCTGCCGATCCTGGTGCTGTCGCAGTACGTGGAGGAGACCTACGCCGCCGAGCTGCTCGCGGGCGGCGCCGAGGGCGTGGGCTACCTGCTGAAGGACCGGGTGAGCCGCGTCGACCAGTTCCTGGACGCGCTGCACCGGGTGGCGACCGGCGGCACCGCGCTGGACCCCGAGGTCGTCTCCCAGCTGATGACCGCGCGCAGCGACCCGCTGGCCGCCCTGACCCCGCGCGAACGCGAGGTGCTGTCGCTGATGGCGCAGGGCCTGGACAACGCCACCATCGCCGCGTCGCTGGTCATCACCGAACGCTCGGTCAGCAAGCACATCGGCTCGATCTTCGCCAAGCTCGGCCTGCCGCCCAGCGACAGCGGCCACCGCCGGGTGCTGGCGGTGCTCGCCTACCTCAACTCCTAGGCTGTATTTCAAAAGCCCTGGCCTACGGCGCTCGCCCGGGGGCTCGCACCTCACCAGGTCTTGGCGAGCGCGGCATCGCTGCGCGATCTGACCGGCGGGCCCTCGCCTTCGGCGTCGGGCCCGCCGGTCAGGTCACGCGCTCGCGTGCGTGGCTGAGGCCCCTTGGAACACGTTCTAGCTCGGCCTCGAACCCGGGGCCGCGTGCGGGGTCATGCCGTCCAGCAGGTAGGCCAGGCCCCGGGCGAACACCTCGTCCCAGTCATGGCCGCTGGTGTGGCCGTGCTCGGCGAGGCTGGGGTAGCGGTCGCGCCGTTCGCGCAGCATCGCGTCGACGGTGTCGCGCAGGTCGTCGCCGGTTCCCGCCTGCATCAGCGTCGAGCCGATGACGTAGTGGGACAGCGCGTAGGCGGTCGCCACCAGGTGCGGGCCGGTGAAGCCCGCGCCGGCCAGGGTCGCGTACAGGAACTCGGTGCGGGCCAGCACGTTCGGGCCGAGCAGGGGGCGGCCCAGCAGCGCCGCCGACCAGGGGTGGCGCAGCATCGCCGCGCGCCAGCCGCCCAGCATGGCGGTCGCGTCGGCGCGCCAGTCGCCGGTGCGCCCGGGGATCGGGACGTCGCCGAAGATCTCGTCCAGCGCCAGGTCCAGCACGTCGTCCTTGGTCCTCACGTGCCAGTACAGCGTTGTGGAGCCGGTGCCCAGGCGCTCGGCCAGTCGGCGCATCGTCAGCCGGTCCGGGCCCTCCTCGTCCAGCAGCGCCACCGCCTCGGCGGTGATCCGCTCGACGGACAGGGGCGGGTTCTCGCGCCGGGGACGGGGTTCCCGGAGCCACACGCTGTCGGTCATGCGGTCACCCTAGTACGTTGGACGGGTACCGGATCGCTGATCCAGTTGGTCGAACACTGTGCGAGGAGGGTGTCATGGGGCACGTCGAGGTGCGCGGGCTGACCCATGTGCTGCCCGACGGGCGCCCGCTGCTACGCGAGGTGTCGTTCCGGGTGGGGGAGGGGGCCAAGGCCGCCCTGGTCGGTCCCAACGGCGCGGGGAAGACGACCCTGCTCGACCTGATCGCGGGCGACCTGGCGCCCGCCGGGGGAACGGTGACCGGCTCGGGCGGTCTCGGGGTGATGCGGCAGTTCGTCGGCGGCCGGACCGTCCACGACCTGCTGCTGTCGGTCGCGCCGCGACGGGCGCGCCGCGCCGCCGCCGCGCTGGCGGAGGCCGAGGCCGCCCTCGGCGACGACGAGGCGTCCCAGCTGGCCTACGCGGAGGCGATCAACGAGTACACCGACGCGGGCGGCTACGACCTGGAGGTCGTCTGGGACACCTGCGCCACCGTCGCGCTCGGCCTGCCGTTCGACCGGGTCCGGGACCGGCCCGTCGCCACGCTGTCGGGCGGCGAGCGCAAACGCCTCGTCCTGGAGGCGCTGCTGCGCGGCCCCGACGAGGTCCTGCTGCTGGACGAGCCCGACAACTACCTCGACGTCCCCGGCAAGGAGTGGCTCGCCGAACGCCTGGCCGCCACCCCCAAGACCGTCCTGCTGGTCTCCCACGACCGCTGGCTGCTCAACGAGGTCGCCGACCGGATCGTCACCGTCGAGTCCGGCGACGTGTGGGTCCACGGCGGTCGCTTCGCGACCTACGCCGAGGCCCGCCGCGACCGCGCCGAACGCCTCCACGAGCGGAAACGCCGCTGGGACGAGGAGCACGCCCGCCTCCGGCGGCTCGTGCACACCCTCCGCCAGCGCGCGGCCCACAACGACGCGCTCGCCTCCTCCTACCAGGCCGCCCGCACCCGCCTGCGGCGCTTCGAGGAGGCCGGGCCGCCGCGCGCCGCGCCCAAGGAGCAGAACGTCCGCATGCGGCTGCGCGGCGGCCGCACCGGCAAGCGCGCCCTGGTCTGCGAACGGCTCGGGCTGACCGGCCTGATGCGCCCGTTCGACCTGGAGGTCCGCTACGGCGAACGCGTCGCGGTCCTCGGCTCCAACGGGTCGGGCAAGTCCGCGTTCCTGCGCCTGCTGGCGGGTGAGGACGTCCCGCACACCGGCGAGGCCCGGCTCGGCGCGCGCGTCGTGCCCGGCCACTTCGTGCAGACCCACGCCCGCCCCGACCTGCACGGCCGCGCCCTCGCCGACATCGTCACGACCGAGCACGCCCTGACCCGCAACGACGCGATGGCGGCGCTGGCCCGCTACGAGCTGGCGCCCGCCGGGGCCCGCCCGTTCGAGACGCTGTCGGGCGGCCAGCAGGCCCGGTTGCAGATCCTGCTGCTGGAACTGTCGGGCGCGACCCTGCTGCTCCTCGACGAACCCACCGACAACCTCGACCTGGCCAGCGCCGACGCCCTCCAGGAGGGGCTGGCCGGGTTCGCGGGCACCGTGCTGGCCGTCACCCACGACCGGTGGTTCGCCGCCGACTTCGACCGGTATCTGGTTTTCGGCGCCGACGGCACGGTCCGCGAGTCCCCCGAGCCGGTCTGGCGGGAAAAACGGCCCCGGCCTCCCCTGTCCAGGGAAAGCCCGCTGGTCTAGCCTTTGCGCAACACAACGGGCGGCAGGGCGAAGGGAATTCCCGCATGAACAGAACCGAACTCGTCGAGGCCGTCGCGGCCCGTGCCGGAAGCGACCCCGCGGCCGCGCGCCGCCATGTGGACGCCGTCTTCGAGGCCATCATGGAGAGCGTCGCGTCCGGTGACCGCGTGCTGGTGACGGGCTTCGGCACGTTCGACCGCGTGGCCCGCCCGGCCCGCACCGCCCGCAACCCGCGCACCGGCCTGCCGGTCGAGGTGCCCGCCGGCGACGCGCCGCGGTTCCGCATCGGCCAGACGTTCAAGAACCGCGTCGCGCGGGGCGCGGACCCGGCGGTCGAGGAAATCGCCGAGCAGGCTCCCGCCGAACCGGCCGCCGAGAAGACGAAGAAGCCGAAGAAGAAAAAGAAGACCGACACCAAGAAATCCGGCGCCAAGAAGACGGACGCCAAGCAGGCCGACGCCAAAAAGTCCGACAAGAAGGCGAAGAAGCCCGCCAAGGCCAAGGCCGGCAAGGGGAGCTGACGCCGCGCCGGCCTCAGTTGCGGCCGAACTCGCGCCGCAGGGCGCCCATGACCCGCCGGAGGACGGCGCGCCCGGCCGCCGCGACGTGCGAGGGGCGGAACCCCACCGCCTCCGACACCCTCCACCGGCCGGTCTCGCGCGGCCTGCCCTCGTCCAGCTCCAGCAGGTGGTCGGCGGCGGCGCGCAGCACGGGGGAGTGGGAGGCGACCAGCACGGTGCGGGTCCGCGCCAGCCGCGTCAGCGACGTCGCGAACTCCGCCTCGGCGTTGATGTTCAGATCGGCGGTCGGCTCGTCCAGGAGCAGGACCGGCGCGTCCGTCAGCACGGCCCTGGCCAGCGCCACGCGCTGGACGTCGATGTCCGACAGGAGCACGCCGCCCTCGCCGACCCGCAGGTCGGGACTCAGGTACAGGCCCGCCGTCCGCATCGCCGCGACGGTCTCCCGGCGGCCGGCGTCCGGGACGGGCAGCGCGACGTTGTCGGCGATCGTGCCGGGGAACAGGTGCGGGCGCCGCCCGACCCAGGCGTGCCGGACGGCGGGGACGACATGGCCCTCGGCCGGGGCGACCCGCCCGGCGGCGACCGCCAGCAGGGTGGTCTTGCCGCTGCCGGGAGGCCCGGCCACGACCGTCAGCGCGCCCGGCCGGGCGAACAGCGAGACGCCCTGGAGGGCGGGGCGGTCCCCGCCCGGATGGCGCACGGTCACCCCGTCCAGGACGACCGCGCCGCCCGGACCGTCGGCCGCCGCCCTCATCTCGTCCGCCGAACGGGAGACGGCGGCGAACCGGCGGGACGGCTGGAAGTACAGCGGCGTGGCCAGCAGCACGAACAGCCCGTCACGCAGGTCCATCTCGGACTGGAATCCCAGCGTCGGCAGGACCGGCGACAGCACCAGCGTCAGCGTCACGCAGACCGCCGCCGCCACGACGGCCATCGCGGTCGCGGCCCCGGCGCGGGAGGGGCGCAGCAGGACCGGCGGCGCGGCCGCCAGCAGCACGATCCCCATCACCGGGCTGACCGGCAGGACCGCCGCCAGCACCACCAGCATCCCCGGCACGACCGCCAGCCGCGCGGGCAGGTAGCGGTGCAGGTACGGCTCGACCCGCCCGGCCTCCTCGACGAGCCGGGCCGACGCCGCCCCGGACCGTTCCCCGCGGCCCGGCGCCTCCCCGACCAGCCGCCTGCCCAGGTCGCGCGCGGCCCGCCGCGCTCCCACGGCGGCCAGGCGCGACCGGACGCGGGCGGCGACGACGCGGACCAGCGTGCCCAGCGCCAGCAGCCCCACCCCCCACCGCGCGGTCGCCGGGGACACGTCGTCCGCCAGCACGTGCCGGAGGACGTCGGCGATCCCGTACACCTGCACGAGCGCGCCGGCCAGACCCACCGCGGCCGCCCCGGCGGCGGCCGCGGCCCAGCGGCGGTGCGGACGCGCCAGATCGTCCGGGTGCGTCGTCGGCAGGAGTTCGGTGTCGGCCATCGCTACCTCCGCCTCTCCCGTTGCCCGTCGGCCGTTCTCCACGGTGCGTCACATCGCCATCGCACTGTGTTGCTACCCGGGGTGCGGATCTTGAAGCCCGGCGCCGGTATGACCGGGCGGTGATAACCCGCGCCGAGGCCGGTATTTGATCGACATAGGGCGCGGGGGCGAGCCTGGGGGGATGGCAGTGCACAGCGGATTTCCCGGTGACGAACTCACCGACGAGGAACTGGACGTCGCCTACAACGTGCGGCGCAAGGCGGGCCCCGAGCTCTTCGCCCGGCACATGGAGCGCTACCGCGCCGAGTCCGGCAAGGCGGTGGCGGGCCTGCCCGGAACGCCCGGCGTCGTCTACGACGAGGCGAGCGGCGAGCGCCTCGACGTGTGGGGGACCGGCGACGGGCCGCGGCCGGTGTTCCTGTTCGTCCACGGGGGCTACTGGATGGCGCTGTCCCGCCACGAGTCGGCGTTCATGGCGCGGATGCTGCACGAGCAGGGGATCGCGACCGTCGTCCCCGACTACACGCTGGCGCCGAAGGCGACCCTGGAGGAGATCGTCCGCCAGGTGCGCGCGGCGGTCGCCTGGGTGCACCGGCACGGCCGCGACCACGGCCTGGACCCCGACCGGATCGTGGTGGGCGGCAGCTCGGCGGGCGGCCACCTGACCGGCATGACGATGGTCGGCGGCTGGCAGGCCGGGCTGGGCCTGCCCGCCGACGTCGTCAAGGCCGCGATGCCCGTCAGCGGCCTGTTCGACCTGCGGCCCCTCACCCGGGTCTACGTGAACAAGACCGTCGGGCTGGACCTGGACCGCGCGGCGGCGCTCAGCCCGCTGCTGCTGCCCGCCGGACGCCGCTGCCCGGCGGTGGTCGCCGTCGCCGAGCACGACGGCGCGGGCTTCCTGGACCAGACCCGGCGCTTCGGGGACCACTGGGGCGGGGGCGCGCCGTTCGTGGTGCCGGGCCGCGACCACTTCGACGTCGTCCTCGACTGGACCGACCCCGGCACCGCGATGAGCCGCGCCCTGCTCGACCTGATCCGGTCCGTCTGACCGGGCTCAGGCCGCCCCGGCGCGGGTGACCATGGACGCCTGCTCGCGCAGGTGGTCCAGCATCAGCTGCGCCGACGGGGTCAGCGGCCGCTGGTCGGGCAGGGTCACCCCCACCTGGCGGCGCACCGGGTCCAGCGGCACCGGCAGCGGCGCGATCTGCTCGTCGGTGCGGGCCACCAGCTCCGGCAGCGCCGCGATCATGTCGGTGTCCTGGACCAGGGTGCGCACGGTCAGGATCGAGGTGCACTCCACCAGGTCGGTCGGCAGCCGCAGCCCCGCGGCGCGGAACACCTGCTCCAGCTCCCGCCGCAGCGCGGTCTGCTCCAGCGGCAGCACCCAGGGGTAGGCCAGCAGGTCGGCCAGTTCCAGGTCGGCCCGGTCGCGCGCCGGGTGGCCCTTGCGCGCCACCAGCCGCACCGGCTCGCTGTAGAGGGTGATCTGCCGCAGCCCGCGCATGTCGTCGATCGGGTTGAGACGGCCCAGGATCAGGTCGATCTCGCCGTCCAGCAGGCGGGGGACCTGCGCGTCGAACGTCGCCTCCTGCACGATCACGGTGATGCCCGGCCGGTCCTGCTTGAGCGCGGCGATGGCGCGCGGCAGCAGCACGTTCGACCCGGCCAGCAGCGTCCCGATGGTGACGGTGCCGACCTCGGCGTCGGCCAGCCCGGTGATGCGCTCCCCGGCGCGCCGCAGCTCGGCCAGCACCGCCCGCGCGTGCTCGACGAACGCCTCCCCGAACAGCGTCGGCGTCACCCCGCGCGGCCCGCGCGTGAACAGCTCCACGCCCAGGATGTGCTCGACCTCCCGCAGGCTGCGCGTCACGGCGGGCTGGGCCAGGTGCAGGTGCTCGGCGGCGCGCAGCACGCTGCCCTGGTCGGCGATGGCGACCACCAGCACCAGGTGCCGCAGCTTCAGCCGTCCGTTGAGCAGATCGATCGCGCGCATGGCGACTTCCTATCACGGAACGGTCATATCCGCCGCCGTCCGGCGACGAATCGATCATGGCTCGCGGCCGGGGAGCGCCCGACCGGAGCTGGTATCCCCATTCTGCTATATCAACCTTGGTGAATGGTATTTGTCAGGCATAGCATCGCGCGCCATCATCGCAGGTGTGTCCCCCACCATCGCGACGGAAGGAACGCCATGAAGGCCGCGCACTACGTCGGCGGAGGCTTCCGGACGGACGGCGCCGCCTTCGCCCTGGTCGATCCGGTCGACGGCCGCCGGGTCGGTGACGTTCCCGAGGCCACCCGCCAGATCGTCGACGAGGCGGTGCGCGCCGCCCGCGCCGCGCTGGAGGACGGCTGGGGCCGCACCGGCGCGACCGAGCGCGCCGCCGCGCTGCGCCGGATCGCCGACGGCATCCAGGCCCGCTTCGACGAGTTCGTGGACGCCGAGGTCGCCGACACCGGCAAGCCCCGCGAACTGGCCGCCACCGTCGACATCCCCCGGGCGATCGGCAACTTCCGCGCCTACGCCGACCTGCTGTACGGCCGCCCCGAGCGCGCCTACACCACCGACGTCCCCGGCTGGAGCGCCACCCCCGGCGCGGGCACCGGCCAGGCCCTCAACTACTCGGTGCGCCGCCCGCTCGGCGTCGTCGCGATCATCTCCCCGTGGAACCTGCCGCTGCTGCTGCTCACCTGGAAGGTCGCCCCCGCGCTGGCCGCCGGGAACGCCGTGGTCGCCAAGCCCTCGGAGGAGACCCCCTCCACCGCCACCCTGCTCGCCTCGGTCATCGACCAGGCCGGGCTGCCCGACGGCGTGTTCAACCTGGTCCACGGGCACGGCACCGACGCCGCCGGGGAGTGGCTGACCCGGCACCCGGGCGTGGACGCCATCGCGTTCACCGGCGAGTCGGCCACCGGCGCGGCCATCATGCGCAACGCCGCCGACCACATCACCCCGGTCTCGTTCGAGCTGGGCGGCAAGAACCCGGCGCTGATCTTCGCCGACGCCGACTTCGACGCCGCCCTCGACGGCACCGTGCGCTCCTGCTTCACCCACTCCGGCCAGATCTGCCTGTGCACCGAGCGCGTCTACGTCGAACGCCCGGTCTTCGAGGAGTTCGTCGCGGCGCTGGGGGAGCGGGCCCGCGCGCTGGAGGGCTACGGCCCCATGATCTCGGCGCAGCACCGCGACAAGGTGCTGTCGTACTACCGGCTCGCCGTCGAGGAGGGCGCGACGGTCGTGGCGGGCGGCGGCGTCCCCACGTTCGGCGACGACCGCGACAACGGCTTCTACGTCGAGCCCACCGTGCTCACCGGGTTGCCGGAGACCGCGCGCCTGGTCCGCGAGGAGGTGTTCGGGCCGGTCTGCCACGTCGCGCCGTTCGACACCGAGGACGAGGCGCTCCGGCTCGCCAACGACAGCCCCTACGGCCTGGCCGCGACCGTGTGGACCCGCGACCTGTCGCGCGCCCACCGTGTCGCGCCCCGCGTCGAGACCGGCATCGTGTGGGTGAACTGCTGGAACCTGCGGGACCTGCGGACCCCGTTCGGCGGGGTGAAGGCTTCCGGGATCGGCCGGGAGGGCGGAGAGTACTCCCTGGACTTCTTCTCCGAGCCCGTCAACGTCTGCATCCAGATCTGAGAGCGAACCCTTGACCGAGACCACCGTTTCCCCGATCGACCAGGCGGCCGACCGCATCCTGGACGCCTACGCCACCGGCGTGCCGTGCGACCCCGTCCGCGACCTGGTCACCTCGACCGACGCCGCCTACGCCGTCCAGGACCGGCTGACCGGGCACTGGCTGGCGCAGGGCCGCCGCCTGGTCGGCCGCAAGATCGGCCTGACGTCGGCCGCCGTGCAGCGGCAGCTCGGCGTGGACAGCCCCGACTTCGGGATGCTGTTCGCCGACATGGCCGTGCCCGACGGCGCGGAGATCCCCGCCGGGGCCGTGCTCCAGGCCAAGGCCGAGGCCGAGGTCGCCCTCGTGCTGGAGCACGACCTGACCCACGAGCGCCACACCGTCGCCGACCTGGTCCGCGCGGTCGCGTTCGTCCTGCCCGCCATCGAGGTCGTCGGCAGCCGCATCCGCGACTGGGACATCACCCTCGCCGACACCGTCGCCGACAACGCCTCCTGCGGCATGTACGTCCTCGGCAACCGGCCCGCCCGGCTGTCCGACGTGGACCTGCGGCTGTGCGGCATGGTCGTGGAACGGCGCGGCGAGCAGCTGTCCACCGGCACCGGCGCGGCCTGCCTCGGCCACCCCCTCAACGCCGCGCTGTGGCTCGCCGACACCCTCGTCAAGGTCGGCCGCCCCCTGCGCGCGGGCGACACCGTCCTGACCGGGGCGCTCGGCCCCATGGTCCCCGCCGTGCCCGGCGACGTGCTGGAGGCCCGCATCGACGGGCTCGGCGACGTGCGCGTGGCGTTCGCCAAGGAGGAAGCGTGAGCACCGGCGACCGGAACGTGGCCGACACCACCGGGCCCGACGTCAAGGCCCTGGCCGACGCCCTGGAACGGGCCGCCGCCGACCGCACGGCCATCCCGAAGCTGACCGACACCGTCGCGTTCGACGTGCCGACCGCCTACGAGGTGCAGCGCGAGGGCATCGCGCGGCGGATCGCCGCCGGGGAACGCCCCGCCGGGGTCAAGATGGGCTTCACCAGCCGCGCCAAGATGGTCCAGATGGGCGTCGACGACGTCATCTGGGGCCTGCTCACCGACGGGATGCTCGTGGAGTCGGTGGTGGACACCGCCGCGCTCATCCACCCGCGCGTCGAACCGGAGATCGCCTTCCTGGTCGGCGCGGAGATCCGCGACCCCGCCGAGGCGGCCACCGCCGTCGCCGGGGTCGCGGTCGGGTTCGAGGTGCTGGACTCCCGCTACGCCGACTTCCGGTTCACGCTGCCCGACGTGATCGCCGACAACGCCTCGGCCGCCGCGTTCGGGTTCGGCACCTGGCATCCGCCGCGTGGGCTGGCCAACCTCGGCATCGTCATGGAGATCGACGGCCGGGTCGCGCAGACCGGCTCGTCGGCGGCGATCCTCGGCGACCCCTACCGGTCGCTGCG
>NZ_BCQR01000166.1 GCF_001552175.1 Actinomadura kijaniata NBRC 14229 | reverse complement strand
GGTCGCTGCGCGCCGCCGCCCGCCTGGCCCTGGCGGCGGGCGTCCCGCTCCGGCCCGGCGCGGTCGTGCTGGCCGGGGCCGCCACCGCCGCCGTGCCGCTCCCCAGGGACGCCCACGTCCGCGTCACCTGCGCGGGCCTCGGCAGCGTGGAGGTGACCACCAAGTGAGTGACGCGATCCTGGTCGAGGGCAAGGCCAAGCCGCGCGGGCGGTTCCCGCACGTGAAGCGGGCCGGGGACCTCGTGTTCGTGTCGGGGACCAGCTCGCGCCGCCCCGACGGCACGTTCGCCGGGGCCAGCGCCGACCCCATGGGCGTCACCGACCTCGACATCCGCGAGCAGACCCGCGCCGTCATCGAGAACATCCGCGACCTGCTGCGGGCCGCCGGCGGCGACCTGTCCGACATCGTCAACATCACCACCTACCTGGTGAACATGAACGACTTCGGCGGCTACAACGAGGTCTACGGCTCCTACTTCGACGAGACGGGCCCCGCGCGCACCACCGTGGCCGTCCACCAGCTGCCGCACCCCCACCTTCTCATCGAGATCTCCTGCGTGGCCCACATCCCCCGGGGCACCGCTCCAGGCAAGGAGGACCGCTCATGACCCTGCCCAAGCTGACCCACGGGCAGCCGTTCAACTTCGACAAGTGGATCGACGAGCACCGCGACCTGCTCAAGCCGCCGGTCGGCAACGTGCAGGTCTGGGACGAGTCCGGGCTCATCGTCATGGTGGTCGGCGGCCCCAACCGCCGCACCGACTTCCACGACGACCCGCGCGAGGAGTTCTTCTACCAGCTCAAGGGCAACATGGTCCTGCGCGTGATGGAGGAGGAGGGCAAGCCGCCGGTCGACGTCCAGATCAACGAGGGCGACGTGTTCCTGCTGCCCCCGCACGTGCGGCACTCCCCGCAGCGGCCGGAGGAGGGCTCCATCGGCCTGGTCGTGGAGATCCCCCGCGCCGAGGGCGAGCTGGAGTCGTTCGAGTGGTACTGCATGGAGTGCCACCACCTGGTGCGCCGCTCCACGCTCCAGGTCCGCTCCATCGTGGACGACCTGCCGCCGGCCTTCCAGGCGTTCTACGACAGCGACCGCGAGTGCCCGCACTGCGGCGCGACCCACCCGGGCAAGCAGTGGCCCGACCACATGGTCCCGACCACCGCGCCCCGCGCCTGACCCCAGCTCCCGAGGCCGCCGCCGACGCCGCCGGACCCCTCCACCGGGGACCGGCGGGCGGGAGCGCGCCCGCGACCCACCCAGCAGAAAGCAGGGAACCGTGACTGTCATCGACGTCCACGCCCACGTCTTCCCGCGCCTGACCCGCGCCGAGGGCCGCGTGCTGACCGACGCGGGAGAGCCGTGGCTGCGCGTCAACGGCGACGGCACCGGGATGATGATGAGCGGCGACGAGGAGTACCGGCCCGTCACCGAGGCGCTGTGGGACCCGGCCCGGCGCGTCGCCGACATGGACGCCCTCGGCGTCGACGTGCAGGCGGTGTCCTCGACCCCGCTGATGTTCGGCTACGACGCCGACCCCGCCCGCGCCGCCGACTGGTGCGACCTGGTCAACGACCGCATCCTCGCCTACTGCGCCGCCGCCCCCGACCGGCTGCTGCCGCTGTGCCAGGTGCCGTTGCAGGACACCGGGCGCGCCTGCGAGGTCGCCACCCGCGCCCTGGCCGCCGGGCACCGCGGCGTCCACATCGGCAACCACGTCGGCGACCGCAACCTCGACGACCCCGGCATCGTGGAGTTCCTGGCCCACTGCGCGCGGATCGGCCTGCCGGTCCTGGCCCACCCGTGGGACATGATGGCGGCCGAGCGGATGCGCGGGCACATGCTGCCCTGGCTGGTGGGGATGCCCGCCGAGACCCAGCTCGGCATCCTCGGGCTGATGCTGTCGGGGGCGTTCGAACGGATCCCCGCGTCGCTGCGGCTGTGCTTCTGCCACGGCGGCGGCAGCTTCGCGTTCCTGCTGGGCCGCGCCGACAACGCCTGGCGCAACCGCGACATCGTCCGCGCCGACTCGCCGCGCCCGCCGTCGGAGTACACCGACCGCTTCCATGTCGACTCGGCCGTGTTCGACCCCCGCGCGCTGCGGCTGCTGGTGGAGGTCATGGGCGCCGACCGGGTGATGCTGGGCACCGACTACCCGTTCCCGCTGGGGGAGAAGGAGCCCGGCGCCGTCGTGCGCGCCTGCCCCGAGCTGGACGACGCCGACCGCGCGAAGGTGCTGGGCGGCAACGCCGCGGCGTTCTTCGCGCCCGCCCCCGCCCCGGTCGGCGCGGTGGGGGGCGGGGCGTGACCGCCGCCCCC
>NZ_BCQR01000165.1 GCF_001552175.1 Actinomadura kijaniata NBRC 14229 | reverse complement strand
CTGCGGGGCCGCGCCCGGCGCCTGCCGAGGGCCGCCGCGTTCGCGCGCTGACCGGCGCCGGCCCGCGCTAGGAGTCGCGGACGCGGCGCGTCCCGGCCGATCCGCTGACCGTCCGCACGATCTCGCCCGCCAGGTCGCGGAGCTTGACGTTGCGGTGCTGCGACATGCGGGTCAGCTCCGCGAACGCCTCGTCCGGCCCGCACCGCCGCCGCGCCATCACGATCCCGACGGCCTGCCCGATCGTGGCGCGGCTGTCCAGCGCCGACTCCAGGTGCCCGATCCGCCGCTCCCGGGCCGCGGCCAGCGCCTCGCGCAGCCGCGCCGCCTCCAGGTGCACCCGCACCCGCGCGAGCAGCTCGTCGGGGAAGAACGGCTTGGTCACGTAGTCGTCGGCGCCGCGCCGCAGCCCCTCCACCGCCGCCTCGCCGCCCGCCCGCGCGGTGAGCAGCACGATCGGGATCCGGTCCAGCTCCGGGGCGGCGCGCAGCTCCGCCACGAGCGCCAGGCCGTCGCGGCCGGGCAGCATCACGTCCGACAGCACCAGGGCCGGACGTTCGGCGCGGACGATCGCCAGCGCGCCGTCCGCGTCGGAGGCGGTCACGACCCGCCACCCCTCCCCGGTCAGCAGCCGCAGCAGGTAGGCGCGCATGTCGGGGTTGTCCTCGACGAGCAGGACGCACGGCGCGTCCGGGTCGGCGGGCCGCGCCGGGGCCGGGTCGGCGGCGGTCCAGCGCAGCGCCTCGGCCGCGAACGGCTCGGCCGTTCCGGCGACCGACTCCAGCGGACGCGCCGCGCCGGTGGCGGCGTCGCGCGGGATCCGGACGGTGAACGCGCTGCCCTCGCCCACCGCGCTGGCCACCGTCACCTCGCCGCCGAGCGCCCGGGTCAGGTCCGCCACCAGCGACAGCCCGATGCCCGACCCCTCCCGGCTGCGCCCGGCGGTGCCCGCGATCCGGTGGAACCGGTCGAAGACGTGGGGCAGCTCGTCGGCGGGGATGCCCGCCCCGGTGTCGGCGACGGTCAGCTCGACGCGGTCCCCGCGTTCCCGCAGCCGCACGGTGACGGTCCCCTCGCGGGTGTACTTGACCGCGTTGGACAGCAGGTTCAGCAGGATCTTCGACCACATCTCGCGGTCCACCGGCACCGGGCCGGGCAGCGGCGGCGCGTCCACCACCAGCCGCAGCCCCGCGCGCTGCGCGGCGGACCGGAACATGCCCGCGCAGTCGGCGGTCAGCGCCGCCAGGTCGGTGGGCTCCGGCTCGGCGCGCAGCCGCGCCGCGTCCGCCCGCGCCGCCTCCAGGAGCGTGTCCACCAGCCGCCGCAGCCGCAGCGCCGCCCGGTACGCGGCACTCAGCGCCTCCCGCCGCTCCGGCGCTCCGGGGTCGTCCAGCGCCGCCCGCAGCGGCCCCAGCAGCAGCGTGAGTGGCGTGCGGAACTCGTGGCTGATGTTCTGGAAGAACCGCGTCCTGGCCTCGTCCAGCTCGGCCAGGGACTCGGCGCGGCGGCGTTCGGACTGGTAGGCGAGCGCGTCGGCGACGGTCACCGCGACCCGTTCGGCGGCCACCTCGAAGAACAGCCGGTACTCGGCGTCCAGCGCGCGGCAGGGGCTGACGCCCAGCACCAGCACCCCGAAGGTGCGGCCCCCGGCGGCCAGCGGCAGCGCCACCGCGGCGTCCGGCACCGTCCCGTCGCCGGTGCCGTCCTCGGCGGTGCCGGGCCGGAACACCGGGGCCAGTCCCGCGCGCAGCCCGGTCACCGTCTCGGCCGCGCCGGTCGCGGCGGCCCGCAGCACGGCCTCGTGCAGCGCCTCCTCGGGCGGGCGCGTCACCCCGTGCGAGGCGGCGTGCCGGACCCGCGGCGGGCGGTCCGGCCGGTCGGCGTCGACCAGGTAGGCCAGCGCGAACGGGATGTCGCGCGGTTCCCGGCCGAGTTCGGCGACCGCCGCCCGGCAGGTCCCGACGACCGCGCCGGCGTCCCCGGCGGCGCGGACCGCCCGGACCGAGCCGAGCCCGCGCACCGTGCGCAGCCGCCGTTCGGTCAGCACCCGCCGGGTCGTGTCGGTGGTCGCCACGAAGATCCCGAGGACCCGGCCGTCGGCCGCCGCGACCGGGCTGTGGGAGAACCGCCAGTAGGTCTCCTCCCGGTAGCCGTGCCGGTTCATGAACAGCAGCAGGTCGTCGTCGAACGTCGCGCCGCGCCCGGCCAGCACGCCCGCCGCCCTCGGCCCGACCTGCTCCCACACGTCCGACCAGCTTTCGGCGGCGGGCCGGCCCATCGCGTGCGGGTGCTTGTCGCCGAGGAACGGCGCGAAGGCGTCGTTGTAGAGCTGCACCAGCTCGGGGCCCCACCACAGCGCCATCGGGACCCGCGAGGGCAGCACGGTCCGGATCGCCGCGAGCAGCTCGCCGGGCCAGCCCGCCACCGGGCCGAGCGGCGTCGCCGCCCAGTCGGTCCCCCTGGCCAGCGCGCCGGTCGGACCCGACCCGCCGAACAGCGCCTCCGCCGTCGCACCGCTCATCCTCACCGCTCCCGCACCCCTGCCGTCCGCTCGGTCCGCATCCGGTGCGCATGGCGGCCGAGGGCGGTCCCCTCAGCCTGACCAGGGGTGTCTTCGCAGGTCAAGCGCTTTCTGGAGACGGCTATCGAAAGGGGTGGTCAAAGCATGGCGTCACCGGACGCGCGCGGTGGGTTGACGGAACGGAGGCCATCCGCGCATCCTGGTGGAATCCTGAACGCCGGCGCGTTCCGGACGTGGTCCAACAGCGCGGCCGCTTCCCCCCCTTCCTCGTGGGCGAAAAGGCTCCGCATGTACCTGACCACGATCGACCCTCCGCACTACCGCGACGACGACGGCACGCTGGTGGTCGTCCTCCCCGCGGAGATCGACCTCGTCAACGCCGCCGCGCTCCGGTCCGAGCTCTGCGCCCGGCTGGCCGACGGGCCTCCGGCGCTGCTCCTGGACCTGAGCGGCACCCGGTTCTGCGACTCCACCGGGGCCGAGGCGCTGTCCCGCGTCCACGCCCGCGCGGCGCGGGCGGGGATCGCCGTCCATCTGGTGCTGCCCGTGGGCGGACCGGCCCGCACCGTGTGCGGGCTGCTCGGCCTGACCTCCGCCATGCCCTGCTTCGAGGACCTGGCGACGGCCCGCGCGGCGCTGTTCTGATCCCGAAACGCTGACCGGAGCCCGGTTTCCGGGTAGTTTCCCCTCATGGCGGTCACACCGGTCCCCGAACGTCTCCGCTGGGCGGTCGAGACCCTGCGCGTCGCTCCCGACGACCGGCTCCTGGAGATCGGCTGTGGCCACGGTGTCGCGGTCGATCTCGTCTGCCGGCGGCTCGACCGGGGGCACATCCTGGCCGTCGACCGGTCCGAGACCGCGATCACCCGCGCCGAGCGGCGCAACGCCGCCCATGTCGCCGCCGGCAGGGCGACGTTGCGGGCCGCCACCCCGGACCGGCTCGACCTGCCCGCGGAGACCCGCTTCGACAAGGTCTTCGCGGTGAACGTGAACCTGTTCTGGACCCGCTCCCCGCAGCCCGAACTCGACCTGATCAAGGCGTGGCTGAAGCCCGGCGGGGCCCTCTACCTCTTCTACGAGCCCCCCGACGCCTCCCGCACCGCCGAGCTGGCCGCCCGCGTCGGCGCGGCGCTGGCGGACCGCGGCCTGGAGACGACGACCCTCACCGAGACGTCCTCCCGGCCGCTGCTGTGCGTCATCGGCCGCTGACCGCCCGGCGGCCGCGCATTTCCGGACCGGGCGAGGCAACCTTTCGGCGTTCCGGGCGTATCTACACGATCGCCGGAACGACGGAGGGTCGTGGATGGACGATGAATTCGAGGAGTTCGTGCGGGCGCGAACGCCCGCGCTGCTGCGGTCGGCGTACCTGCTGACCGGTGACCAGCACCTGGCCGAGGACCTCGTGCAGACCGCGCTGGCCCGCACCCACGGCGCGTGGCGGCGGCTGGAACGCGCGGGCAACGCCGACGCCTACACCCGCAAGGTCATGTACCACCTCCAGGTGCGCCGGTGGCAGCGCCGCCGCTTCACCGAGACGACCCTGGACCGCGCCGCCGACCGCGCCTCGCCCGCCGGCGCGTCCCCCGACGACTGCGTCGACCTGCGCCGCGCCCTGCTGCGGCTGGCGCCCCGGCAGCGCGCGGTGATCGTGCTGCGGTTCTTCGAGGACCGCAGCGAGGCCGAGACGGCGGCGCTGCTGGGCTGCTCGGTCGGAACGATCAAGAGCCAGACCGCCCGGGGGCTGGTCCGGCTGCGCGCGTTGCTGGCCGAACCGACGAACCAGGAGACGAGCCGGACATGAACGATCTGGACCTCGACCGGCTCCGCGCCGACCTGCACGCCCTCGCCGACCGCGCGGAACCCGCCGACCTGCGCGAACGCGCCCTGCGCACCTCCCGCGTCCGCCGCCGCCGACACCGTGCCGCCACGGCCCTGACCGCCGTCGCCGCGCTGGTCCTGGCGGCGTTCGTCCTGCTGCCCGGTGACCGGGACGAGCCTCACGTGCTCCGGCCGACCCCCGCACCCGCCCCGAGCGGGGCACCGTCCCGGGGCGAGAGGTTCTTCTTCCCGCCGACCCGTTCGGCGGGTGGCAGGGAGACCATGTCCCTGGAACTCCCTGACGGTACTGCGGTGGACGTCAGCTACCCGAAGGACCTGGCCCTGGCGCGCCTCGGCTTCACGCCGTCCCGCGAGGTCAAGGCGCCGGAGGACCTGCCCTGCTGCGAGGGTTTCACCTCCCTGGAGCCCGGGGCCCGCCTCCTGGGCACCCTCCCGGACCGGAAGGGACGCCCCCTGGAGGTCTGGCTGAGCCCACCCGCCCCGAATCCCGAGGAGGACGAGGACGGGACGGGGGACGAGGAGAAAACCGAGGACCTGTACGTCCGCGTCGGCCGCTGGTACGTCCCGGTCGGCGACGGGGTTCCGGACGCCTCCGCCTGGTCCCGCCTGGGGATCCTTCTCCGCGCCCTCGACCTGAGCGAGACGGCCCGCGGCCACCTGGTGATCAAGGCCGTCGCGCCCGTCCGCCTCGCGGTCTCCGAGTTCGCCGACGGCGACGTCTGGGGCTCCGGCCCGATGCTGGCCTCCCAGCGTCTGGACTACGACCGCCCGCGCCAACTGAACATCGCCAGGGTCGACCGCTGCGTTCCCGACCTGCGGATCGGTATGGAGCTGACCGGCTGGCAGGTCTGCCGGGACGGCGTCGCCGTCCGCTTCCTCGCCGAGGAGAAGGACCGGCGCTGGGCCGACCGGCTCCACAAGGAGCTCCGGATCGAGCGGGTCCGCCCGGCCGGATGACGCCACCCCCGCCCGGTCGCGGTCCGGCCGCGCCGGGCGGGGTATGCCGATCTTCGTGACGAACCGCGAGCAGACCTCCCTCACCGGCGCGCAGGAGACCGCACTCGCCACGCTGTACGGCCGGGCGCTGGACAGCCGCGCCCGGCACCCGATCCTGCGCGACGCCACCGCCGCCGACGTCGTCCGCCGTCTGGACTACGACTTCCGCAGGACGCGGATCAACGCCGTCACCGCCGCGGGCGTCGCGCTGCGGGCCCGCGTGCTCGACACCTGGACCGCCGAGTTCCTGCGGGCGCACCCCGACGCCACCGTGCTGCACCTGGCCTGCGGGCTGGACACCCGCGCCCACCGCGTGGCCCCGCCGCCCACGGCCCGGTGGTTCGACCTCGACCTGCCCGACGTCATCGAGCTGCGCGAACGCCTCCTGCCCCGCCCGCCCGGCGACCACCGCACGATCGCCGCGTCGGTGACCGACCCCGCCTGGCTCGACGAGATCCCCGGCGACCGCCCCGCCGTGGCCGTGTTCGAGGGGCTGACGATGTACCTCCACGAACGGGACGTCAGGAGCCTGGTCCAGCGCCTGACCTTCCACCTCCCCGGCGGCCAGCTCTGCTTCGACGTCTACGGGACGCTCGGCATCCGCCTCCAGAAGCTGGTCCCGGCCGTCCGCAACGCGGGCGCGACCCTGCACTGGGGCGTCGACGACCCCCACGCGATCGAGGCCTGGTACGACGGCCTGACGCTGCTGGACGACCTGCGCAGCGTCGACATGCCGGGCCTGGAGGAGCTGCCCCGGGCGGGCCGCGTCCAGATGCGGATCCTGAAGCACCTCCCCGGCTTCCGGGACGTCGGGCGCATCCTGCGCTACCGCTTCTGACCTGCCCGGACAGTGTTATATAGCAGCGCTCTATAACATCATGTATCGTTGATATCGCGCGGTTCGGCCCGCCCGGTCGCCGCCGGGCTCCCGCGCGTCCAGCACCACGACGGAGGGAAGAAGCCATGAACGTCATGCGGGTCGCCCAGGTCAGCGCGCCGGGCGAGAAGTTCGAGATCGTCGAGCGGGAGCTGCCCGAGCCCGGCCCCGGCCACGTGCGCGTCGCCGTCGAGGCGGCGGGCATCTGCCACAGCGACGCCGGGTTCGTGGCCGGGGCGTTCCCCGGAACACCGTTCCCGCTGGTCACCGGGCACGAGGTCGCCGGACGCGTCGACGCCCTGGGGGAGGGCGTCACCGGCTGGCGGGTGGGCGACCGCGTCGAGGTGGGCTGGTTCGGCGGGCACTGCGGACACTGCGTGCCCTGCCGCCAGGGCGACTTCATCGACTGCGCGGACCTGAGGGTCCCCGGCTGGGCCTACCAGGGCGGGTTCGCCGAGGCGATGGTCGCGCCGGTCACCGCGCTGGCCCGCATCCCCGACGCCCTGTCGGCGACCGAGGCCGCCCCGCTCGGCTGCGCCGGGGTCACCACCTACAACGCCCTGCGGCACGGGGACGCCCACCCCGGCGACCTGGTGGCGGTCCTCGGCGTCGGCGGCCTCGGCCACCTGGGCGTCCAGTACGCCAACCGGTTCGGCTACGAGACCGTCGCCATCGCCCGGGGCCGCGACAAGGAACCCCTCGCCCGCGAACTCGGCGCGCACCACTACATCGACAGCACGGCGGGCGACGTGGCCGAGGCGCTCCAGCGGCTCGGCGGGGCGAAGGTCGTCCTCGGCACGGCCGCCAACTCCGACGCCATGGCCGCCACCGTCGGCGGGCTCCGCCCGCGCGGCCGCCTGGTCGTGCTCGGCGCGACCCCGGAGCCCCTCCGGATCAGCCCGCACTCGCTGATCATGGGCAGCCGCAGCGTCCACGGCCACCCGTCCGGCACCGCGCAGGACGTGGCGGAGACCATGGCGTTCAGCGCCCTGACCGGCGTCCGGCCCATGGTCGAGACCCTGCCGCTCGACCAGGTCAACGAGGCCTACCAGCGCATGCTCAGCGGCGCGGCCCGCTTCCGCATGGTCCTCACCGTCGGCTGACGGGAACGGGCGCCGGAGCCCGGCGCCCACCCCAGGAAACCCGTTGTTCCCACCCGTGCACAATCAGCGACAATCTTCGGCGGTCCCGTTCCCGTGCGCGTCTACCTCCCCTGAAAGGGGGAGACCGCCATGCCGAAGACCCGAACGCTGGGTGCCGCGACCCTGACCCTGGTCCTGATCGCTCCGCTCGCCGGATGCGATCTCGACGGGACCGGACGATCCGCGGAACCGGCCGCGCGCACCAACGCGGCCCGCTATACCCCGCCCGCCCTCACCTGGGCGCCCTGCGCCGGCCTGCCGCAGACCGGCCGGACGCACCCGGCGCTGCGGTGCGCCGCGCTCAAGGTCCCGCTCGACTACGCCGAGCCGGACGGCGAGCAGATCGAGATCGCCCTCGTCCGCCTGAGGTCCAGCGGCCCGGCCGGCACCCGCGTCGGTTCGCTGGTGTTCAACTTCGGCGGCCCCGGCGCGAGCGGCGTCGACACGCTGGCCGCGAGCACCGGTGACTACGCCACCCTCCGGACCCGCTACGACCTGGTCGGTTTCGACCCGCGCGGCGTCGGGCGCAGCATCCCCGTGCGGTGCCTGACCGACCGCGAGCAGGACGCCGACGCGGCCGCCGACTCCACTCCGGACACCCCGCAGGAGGAGGAGACCTACGCCAGGGAGGCGCGGGACTACAGCGGCAAGTGCCGGGCGCGCGCCGGCCGCCACCTGCCGCACATCACCACCGCGAACGTCGCCCGCGACCTGGACGTCATGCGCCGCGCGCTGGGCGACGCGAAACTGCACTACTTCGGCATCTCCTACGGCACCTGGCTGGGCGCGAACTACGCCCACCAGTACCCCGGCAAGGTCGGCCGTCTCGTCCTGGACGCAGCCATGGACACCTCCCTCGCACCCAGGGAGAGCTTCCTCCGGCAGGCCGCGGGCTTCCAGAAGGCGTTCGGCAACTTCGCGGCCTGGACGTCCCGGCAGACGGGAGGCGAGGTCACCGCCGCCGCGATCACCCAGCGGACCGGCGCCCTCCTCCAGTCCCTGGACGCGACCCCGATCCGGACGTCCGACCCCGCCCGGCCCCTCACCCAGAACCTCGCCCACACCGGCATCCTGTCGGCGCTCTACTCCAGGGAGCAGTGGCCGGTCCTCGCCGAGGCCCTGGTGAAGGCGTGGCAGGGCGACGGCTCCGACCTGCTGGCGCTCGCCGACGAGTACAACGAGCGCGGCGAGGACGGCCGCTACACCAACGGCGGCGACGCGTTCGCGTCCATCACCTGTGCCGACACCACCAGGCGCTACACGGCCGAGGACGTCAGGGAGGCGCTGCCGCGCTTCACCCAGGCGTCCCCGCTGTTCGGGGCCTCCCAGGCGTGGTCGCTGCTCGGCTGCGCCGGCTGGCCGTTCCGGGGGGACGAGTCCGGCCGCCGCGTCTGGGCTCCGAACGCCGCGCCGACCCTGGTCATCGGGAACACCGGCGACCCCGCGACCCCCTACGAGGAGGCCCCGGCCCTGGTCCGCCAGATGGGCTCCGCCGTCCTGCTGACCCTCAACGGTGAGGGGCACGGCGCCTACGCCACGAAGAACCTGTGCGTCCGCACGCGGGTGAACGGCTACCTGCTGAACGGCACCGTCCCGCCCAACGGCACGACCTGCGCCTGATCCACGTCGGCCGGGTCGCGGCGCTCTCCGGAGCGCCGCGACCCGGCCCGGCGAGTGTCAGCGCAGCCCCTTGATGCGCGCCGCCGTCCGCGCGAAGGAGGAGCCGGACGCGCCCCAGTCGGCGTCGATCGGCGTGACGCTCACCTTCCCGGCCTCCAGCGCGGCCCAGTCGCTGTCGCGTTCGGCGGCGATGTCCGCGCCGATGACGGGCTTCATCCGGTACCCGCCGGACCCGTCGGGCTCGTAGGCGACGCTGAACAGCGTCTCGCGGGTCGGCCGGGTGAGCGCGACCCCGGCCGGCGCGGCCAGGTTCGGGCGGGTCGGGTAGTTGACGCTGATCCCGGAGTGGGCGGGCAGCAGCGCCCCGCCCCGCGCGTCGCGCCGGAGCCGGTCGACCAGCCTGGCGGTGAACGCGGCCGTCGCGGGCATGTTCGCGATCGTGTTCTGGACGTTCGCGAAGTCGAACTGGGTGCTCACCGCGACGGCGGGCACGCCCATGTCGATCGCGGTGACCGCCGCGCCGACGGTGCCGGAGTTGTTGTTGATGGCGCCGACGTTCTGGCCGAGGTTGGTGCCCGACACCACCAGATCGACCTTCCGCCCGGCGAACACCCGGCCGAGGCCGAACAGCACCGAGTCGCCGGGCGTCCCCTCGACCGCCCACACCCGGTCCGACACCTGCCGGGCCCTGACGACGTGGCCGTCCTCGACGGTGCGCTTGGCGCCCGCGCCGCTCTGGTTGGTCGCCGGGGCGACGATCGTGACGTCGTGCCCGGCGGCGGTGAGCGCGTCGAAGACGGCCCTGATGCCGGGGGCGGCGTGGCCGTCGTCGTTGCTCAGCAGGATGCGCAGCGGCCGGTCGGGCCGCGGTCCGGGCGACGCGGCGGCCGGGAGGACGGGGGTGAGGAGGGCGGCGGCGGTCGCGACGACCACCGCGCGGCGGTTGGGCCTCATGGTTGCTCCAGGGAGGTGGGGGCGGGGAGCGCTGCACGGAGCATGGGGCACGAGGCCGAGTGATCGGTAGGTGTCGTGACCTATTCGTTATTCACGGAGCAGGCGCGTGAAGGCCCGCACGAGCGCCGGAAGGTCCACCGCGTCGGGGTCCAGCAGCCATTGCAGCTGCGCGCCGTCCTGGACGGCGAGCAGGAGGGCGGCGGCCTCCTCGGGGGCGACCCCACCGGGCAGGTCCCCGCCCAGCTCGGCGCGGAGCGCGTCCGCGCCGAGCGTCCGCAGCCGCGCGTACCGCTCCACGAAGTAGTCGCGCGCCGGATGCCCGTCGGTGACGCTCTCGGCCGCCAGCACCGTGAACGTCTGGACCACGCCCGGCCGGGTCGCGTTGTACTCGGCGAGCTGCTCGATGTGCTCCAGCCTCGGCGCCGCCGCGCCCTCGGCGAGCATCCGCAGCGTGTCCAGGTGCTCGCGCAGGCCCAGCATCGCCACCAGCAGGCTCTCCTTGCCGGGGAAGTGGTGCAGCAGCCCCTGCTGCGTCAGCCCGGCCCGCTCGGCCACCGCCGCCAGCGTCGCGCCCCGGTAGCCGAGTTCGCCGAACACCTCCAGCGCGGCCAGCAGGATCTCCGAACGCCGGTCCCGCGCCCGCCCGTCGTCGCGCCGCCGGGGCAGGGGCGCGTCCCGCCGGGCCGCCGGCCGCGGTTCCGTCCCGGCCGGTGGCGCGGGGGTCCCGGCCAGCCCCCGCCCGTCCACGCTGATCGAGCGGGCGATCCGGTCCAGCTGGTCGCGGAACCGCGCCACCATGTCCACCGCCTCGGGCCGCAGGCACCACTGCGCCTGCAACCCGTCCATGACGGCCATGATCTCCTGGGCGATCCCGGTCAGGTCGAGCCCGGCGCGGATCTCGCCCCGGTCCACCCCGGCGGCCAGGGCCGCCGCCGTCCGCTCGGTCACCGCGGCGTAGCGGCGGACGAAGTAGCCGTGCGCCGGATGCCCGGGGTCGGCGGCCTCGACCGACAGCCGGGTGAACATCCGCAGCAGGTCGGGCCGGGTCAGGTTGATCTCCGCCAGCCGCACCAGCGCGCGCAGCACGTCCAGGCCGGACTCGCCGCCGGTGAACGCGTGCCCGGTCGACTCCTCGTCGCGGTGCTCCAGCACCGCCACCACCAGCTCCTGCTTGCTGCCGAAGTGGTGCAGCAGCCCCGCCTGCGACAGCCCGGCCTCGGCGGCGATGCGGGCCAGGGACGAGCCGTGGTAGCCGCGCTCGGCGAGGTGCCGGACGGCGACGTCGAGGATGCGCCGGCGGCGGGCGTCGCCGACGGCGTAGCCGCCGCGCGGGGCGCTGGTACGGGGGCTCATCGCCCCAGATTAGGCCGCCGTGCCCGGACCCGCGCACCCGGTGGGTGACGCACGTCACAGCAGTGAAAACTTACTGTTCACTTGGTTTTCTCCTACCGTGAACGCACTCGCCGCAGGGGCGATGTCGTGCACTTCGTCCGTTTTCAAGGAGGTGCCCATGACCGCCGTTCATGGGGCCGCCGCCGAACCGGTGCTCCCGGTCCCCGGCGCAGACGACCGACCCGCCGCCCCCGCGCGGCTCGTGGCCGCCCTGGTCGCGGCGCAGTTCGGCGCCTACATGGCCATCCTCACCCCGGTGATCGTCACGCTGGCGATCCGGGTCGCGCAGGTCGCCCCCGACACGCGCGCCGCAAGCCTCGGCCAGGTGCTGTCGGTCGGCGCGGTGCTGGCGCTGGTGGCCAACCCGCTGTTCGGCGCGCTGTCGGACCGCACCACCTCGCGGTTCGGCCGCCGCCGCCCCTGGCTGCTCGGCGGCATGGTCGTCGGCCTGGCCGGGCTGCTGCTGGTCGCGGTCGGCGGCACCGTCCCGCTGCTCGCCCTCGGCTGGGCGGTCGCGCAGCTCGGCGTCAACGCCACCCTCGCCGCGCTCACCGCGCTCATCCCCGACCAGATCCCCGACCGGCAGCGCGGCCGCGTCTCCGGCCTGGTCGGCATGATGACCTCGGTCGCGATGGTCGGCGGCGCGTTCGTCGCGCAGGCCGTCGCGGGCCACGCGCTGCTGATGATGGCCGTGCCCGGCCTGGTCGGGCTGCTGTGCGTCGGCTGGCTGGTGCTCGTCCTGCGGGACGCCCCCGCCGACCGCGCCGCCCTCGCCCCCTACGGCGTGCGGACGTTCCTGCGCAGCTTCTGGGTGAACCCCCTCCGGCACCGCGACTTCGGCTGGAACTGGCTCGGCCGCTTCATGGTGTACGTCGGGCTGGCCTCCCTCACCAGCTACCAGACCTACTACCTGGTGGACCGGCTCGGCTTCAGCACCGAGCAGGCCGCCGGGAAGGTGTTCCTCAGCACCCTGGTCATGACCGCCGCCACCGTCGTCGGCTCGATCCTCGGCGGCACGCTGTCGGACCGCTCCGGCCGCCGCAAGCCCTACGTCGTCTTCTCCGCCGCCGCCACCGGCCTCGCCCTGCTGGTCGTCGCGCTGGCGGACTCGCTGCCGCTGTTCCTGTGCGCGGTCGCGCTGTTCGGCTTCGGCCAGGGCCTCTACATGGCCGTCGACGTCGCGCTCGCCGCCGCCGTGCTGCCCGACCCCCGCGAGTCCGCCAAGGACATGGGCGTGCTCAACATCGCCAACGCCCTGCCGCAGTCGCTCGTCCCGATCGTCGCGCCCGCGCTGCTGGCGCTCGGCGCCGGTGACGGACCGGGTGGCAACTACTCCGCCCTGTTCGTCACCGGCGCCGTCTGCGGCCTGCTCGGGGCGTTCGCCGTCCAGCTCGTGCGCTCGGTGCGCTGAAGGAGACCCCGTGCATCCCTACCAGGACCCCTCCCGCCCCACCGGGGACCGCGTCGCCGACCTGCTCTCCCGCATGACCCTGGAGGAGAAGGCGGGCCTGATGTTCCACACCATGCTCGCCATGAACGACGACGGCACCCCCGTCGAGGAACCCGGCGCGCAGCCCGGCGGCCGCACCACCACCGAGATGCTCCAGGGCGGCCTGCTGAACCACTTCAACCTGCTGGGCGGCGGCGCCCCCGCCGCCATGGCGCGGTGGCACAACCGCGTCCAGGAGATCGCGGCCGACACCCGCCTGGGCATCCCCGTCACCCTCTCCACCGACCCGCGCCACGCGTTCACCGACAACCCCGGCGCGGGCCTGCTGTCCGGCGCGTTCTCCCAGTGGCCCGAGGCGACCGGCCTGGCCGCGATCGGCGACCCGGACGAGGTCCGCCGCCACGCCGACATCGTCCGCCGCGAGTACCTGGCCGTCGGCCTCCGCGTCGCGCTGCACCCCCAGATCGACCTGGCCACCGAGCCCCGCTGGCCCCGCGTCAGCGGCACCTTCGGCGCCTCCGCCGAGCTGACGTCACGGCTGGTCGCGGCCTACATCGAGGGGATGCGCGGCCCGGGGCCCGGGTCGGAGGGCGTCGCGTGCACGGTCAAGCACTTCCCCGGCGGCGGCCCGCAGCTGGACGGCGAGGACCCGCACTTCCCCTACGGCCGCGAGCAGGTCTACCCCGGCGGCGCCTTCGCCTACCACCTGGAGCCGTTCCGGGCCGCCCTCGCCGCCGGGGCGACCCAGGTCATGCCCTCCTACGGCATGCCGGTCGGCACCGGGTACGAGGAGGTCGGCTTCGGCTTCAACGAGCGCGTCATCACCGGCCTGCTGCGCGGGGAGCTCGGCTTCGACGGCATCGTCTGCACCGACTGGGGCCTGCTGAACGAGACGCGCATCGGCCCGTTCCTGGAGCCCGCCAAGGCGTGGGGCGCCGAGCACCTGACCCCGCTCGAACGCGCCGAGAAGGCCCTGCGCGCGGGCGTCGACCAGTTCGGCGGCGAGTCCTGCCCCGAGCTGGTCGTGGAGCTGGTGCGCTCCGGCCGGATCCCCGAGGACCGGATCGACGCCTCGGTCCGCCGCCTGCTGCGCGAGAAGTTCCGCCTCGGCCTGTTCGAGCACCGGTCCGTGGACCCCGACCGCGCCGAGGAGATCGTCGGCAACGCCGGTTTCGCCGCCGCCGGGAACGCCGCCCAGCGCCGCTCCCTGACGCTGCTCACCAACAAGGACGTCCTGCCGGTCGGCCACCGCCCCCGCCTGTACGTCGAGGGCGTGGACCCGGGCAGGGCCGCCGCGTACGCGGAGGTCGTGGACTCCCCGGACCGCGCCGACCTGGCGGTCCTGCGCCTGCCGGCCCCGTTCGAGCCCCGCGAGGGCGGCTTCTTCGAGACCTTCTTCCACGGCGGCTCGCTGGAGTTCCCGCCGGACCGCGTCCGGGAGATCGTGGAACTCCTCGACCGGCTCCCGACGGTCGTCGCGATCAACCTGGAGCGCCCCGCCGCCGTCCCCGAGATCGCCGCCCACGCCGCCGCCCTGATCGGCGAGTACGGGGCGAGCGACGAGGCCGTCCTCGACGTGGTGTTCGGCCGGGCGAGGCCGGAGGGCCGCCTGCCGTTCGAGCTGCCGCGCTCGATGGCGGAGGTGGAGAGGAGCCGCTCCGACGTTCCGGGCGACACCGCGGACCCCGTCTTCCCGCTCGGCCACGGCCTGTCCCTGTAGACCGGACCGATTCCCCCGAAATCCAACACCGCACGTGACCGCGCGGATACGGTGCGCACATGAAGCAGTGGACACCGAACTCGTCCTGGACGCTCGACGAGTGGATGAGGGAGACCCGCGCCCTCCGTGAGGCCCTGACGATCCTGGGCGCGCCCCTCGCGCGCTGTCTCCCCGGCGAACCCCTCGACTGCGGCCGCTCGGTCTGGGAGCACTACGCCACCTACGCGGGGATGCTGAAGGGCGTCGCCCACATCAAGGCCGAGTGCAACCTCGGCGAAGGCCCCGGCATGGACCTCGCCGAGCGCGCCTACACCGACCAGCTGGCCTCTCACCGGCACTGACCGGACCCGCCCGGGGGACCCGCGGCGTCCGCGGGCCCCCGGTGGGTGTGGTGTCGGACGAGCGGGGCCGACTCCGGCGCGAGACGCGCGACGACCTGCCGCACGCGCGTCTCGGCGAGCGGGCCCAGCGCGTCGGACAGCTCGGCGAAGACCCCGTGCGCCCGCCGCCGGGGCCAGTCCGCCGGAAGCAGCTCCCCGGGCATCCGGGGATCGAGACCGGGAAACCGGATCCAGTCGTCCATGAGCCCGGTCCGGGCGCGCAGGGCCTCCGCCGTGCCGACGGCCCCGTCCCGCACCCGTTCCACCAGGGGCTCCCACTCCGCGACGAACGCGTCGTACTCCGCCCTGACCCCGTCCAGGTCCCACGCGTCAAGCGGGGCGACGCCCTGCGGGACGTCCGGCGCCGTCCGGGAGCACTCCAGCACGTCCCGGCGCGTCGGCCGGTTGAGCGCCGCGCGGGCGGCGGCCGGTGAGACGCCGAACTCACCGAGCAACGCCACCAGCGTCGCCGACGGCAGGGGGTCGTGCCGGCCGTACCAGTAGTCGCCCAGCAGCGTGAGGAGCAGGTGCCGCGGCCGGGAACCGTTCCGCACGCGAGGCGGCCGGGCCTCCCCGTCCCCCGCCTGGGCCGCCGTCCCCGTCACACCGCCCGAGTCCAGGACCGGACGCCGTACACGACAGATCATCGATCGATCTCACCGGAACCGCCGTGCGACATCCGGGGAGCGCCCACATCCTCGGAACGTTCGCATTGGCCCCGCTCCCACTCCTTCTTCCAGGGCATTGAAGCGTCCCCGCCGTCTTGCGACATTCCAAGGCGTGCCCGGTCACGAAAGTGTCCCCGATGAGGAGACCGCACCATGAAGCTCCCCCGCTCCCTCCGGCGGCTGGCCAGGGTCACCGCGGCCCTCGGGACGGCCGCCGTGCTGCTGCACGCCCCGGCCGCCCGCGCGGCCCCGGGCGGCTCCGGCCCCTACCCCGCCGACTACGAGACGTCCCCGCGGCTCAGGGACCACACGATCTACCGGCCCGACACGATCCCGGCGGGCCTCAGGCTGCCGATCGTGGCCTGGGGCAACGGCGCGTGCCGGGCCGACGGCACCTGGTTCCAGAACATCCTGCGGGAGTTCGCCTCGCACGGCTTCCTGGTCATCGCCAACGGGCGGCCCGGCGGCTCCGGCCAGACCGACTCCGACATGCTCGTCGAGGCCATCGACTGGGCCATCGCCGAGAACGGCCGCGTCGGCAGCGGGTACCGGGGCCGGATCGACACGACGAGGATCGCCGTGATGGGACAGTCCTGCGGAGGCATCGAGGCCTACGAGGTCTCCAGCACCGACCGCCGGGTGACCACCACCGGCATCTTCAACAGCGGCCTGATGAGCCCGCTGGACAAGCCCATGCTGTCCCGGCTGCGCGCCCCGATCGGCTACTTCGTCGGCGGCCCGTCCGACATCGCCCACCCGAACGCCATGGACGACTGGCGGCGGCTCCCCGCGGGCCTGCCCGCCTTCATGGGCAACCTCGACGTCGGCCACTTCGGCACCTACGACCAGCCCGACGGCGGCGAGTTCGGCCGGGTCGGCTCGGCCTGGCTCCGGTGGCGGCTCAAGGGCGACACCGCGGCCAGGAGCCTGTTCGTCGGCCCGGACTGCGGCCTGTGCGGCACCGACTGGGACGTCATGCAGAAGAACCTGAGCTGAGCCCCCGCGAAAGGAACCCCCATGGCTCCCCCCGAACGGCGCAGGGTCATCGCGTCCCTCCTGGCCTCCCTCACCGCCCTCGGCCTCCTGGCCGCCCCCGCACGTGCCACCGATAACGTCGTGCCCACCCACACCGGAGCGGTCGCCGGGGTCACCGGCCCGAACGGCACCTCCTACCTCGGCATCCCCTACGCCGCCCCGCCCACCGGCGCGCTGCGCTGGAAGCCCCCCGCCCCGGCGGCGCCCTGGAAGGGCGTGCGCGACGGAAGCAAGCCGGGCGACCCCTGCACGCAGACCGGCTCGAAGACCCCGTGGGGCGACCTGGCCGGACCCGGCACGCCCAGCGAGGACTGCCTGTACCTCAACGTCCACGTCCCCTCCCGCCACACGTCCAGGCCACGGCCGGTCATGGTCTGGATCCACGGCGGCGGCTACACGATCGGCTCGGGCGCCTTCTACGACGGCGGCGCGCTCGCCGACCGCGGCGACGTCGTGGTCGTCACCCTCAACTACCGGCTGGGCGCGTTCGGCTTCCTGGCGCACCCCGCGCTGTCCGCCGAGTCCGGCCACTCCGGCAACTACGGCCTGCTCGACCAGCAGGCCGCGCTGCGCTGGGTGCGCCGCAACATCGGCGCGTTCGGCGGCGACGCGGGCAACGTCACCGTCTTCGGTGAGTCCGCCGGCGGTGGCAGCGTGTGCCAGAACCTGGTCTCGCCCCTCGCCCGGGGACTGTTCCACCGGGCCGTCGCGCAGTCCGGCTGCGCCTTCCCGACCCCGGACCGCCGGACCGCCGAGACCGCGGGCGAACGCTTCGCGACGGCCCTCGGCTGCGCCGACCCGGCCTGTCTGCGCGCCCGGCCCGCCGCCGAGGTCCAGGCCGTCCCCGGTCGCTGGACCCCGGTCGAGGACGGGCACGTGCTCCGCGGCCAGGTCACCGAGGCGTTCCGCACCGGCGACCTCCCCCGCATCCCGATCATGCAGGGTTCCACCCGCGACGAGGCCCGCCTCACCGTCGCGACCACCTACGACCTGGCCGGACGCCGCCTCACCGCCGAGGAGTACCCGGCGGCGGTGCGCCGCGCGTTCCCGGCCAGGGCCGACGAGATCCTGCCCCGCTACCCGCTGTCCGACCACGGCACTCCCGCCGAGGCCCTCGCGGCGGTCCTCACCGACGCGCAGTTCGCGTGCCCGTCCCACGCGTCCACGACGCTGCTGGCCCGCCACACCCGCGCGTACGCCTACGAGTTCAACGACCCGCACGCCATGGACTACCTGGGCCTCCCGCTGAGCTTCCCGCTCGGGGCCCCGCACGGTTCGGAGATCCGCTACGTCTTCGGCGGCGTGACGGGCACCCCCGAGCAGCGGAGGCTGTCGGACCGGATGCTCTCCTACTGGACCACGTTCGCCCGCACCGGGACCCCGAACGGCCCGGCGACCCCGGCCTGGCACCCGTTCCCCCGGGTCCAGAACCTGTCCCCGACGGACACCGGCCCCATGACGACCTTCGCGCGAGACCACAAGTGCGACCTGTGGACGACCTGACCCCGGAACGACGAAGGCCCCGGAGCGTCGCTCCGGGGCCTTCCCTCTGCGGTCCTGACGGGATTTGAACCCGCGGCCTCCACCTTGACAGGGTGGCGAGCACTCCTAGCTGCTCCACAGGACCTCGCTGCCCCACGAGTCTATCGCCTCCCGGGAGTACTGACGCCACCCGCGCGTCCCGCTCCCCGGCGCCCGGATAGGAGCACCGGATCGGGGGTAGGGAGCGCCCAATGGAGGACATGCCCACCATCAGCACCCTCGATGACCTGGCCAAACTGGTCGACGAGGACGATCGGCTGTTCGTTCGCTGGTCGCGGGGGCCCGAGGCCGACGCCAAGGGGAGCAGCCGCGACGACCTGACCGGCGTCCCGATGCCGGGCCTGTCGGCCAACCCCCTCGCGATGGAGGACTGGTGGGCGCCGCGTCCGCTCCTGGTGTGGGTGGCCCGGCGCCTGTACGACTACTCGCATCTCGAACGCGAGAAGGGCCCCGGGGTGCGGCCGTGGGTGCTGGTGGGGGAGGAACGGGGGCGCGGTCCCGACAACGAGCCGCTGGTGAGCTGCCTGCGGCCGGTCGCCTGGATCGAGGAGTCGGTGCTGGAGGACGCCCGGCGCGTCGTCGCCGGGCAGAAGGGCCGGTGGGGCCCGATGCGGCGCTCCAGCGACACGTAGGCGGCGGCCCGGCCGGTCTCCCGGCCGGGCCGCCGGCGGGTCAGCCGCCGATGTTGCTGCCGGCCATGGGGTCGAGGGCCCCCAGGCCGATGAGCACCAGCAGCACCACGCCCAGGGCGACGCGGTAGCAGACGAACGGCAGGAAGCTGCGGGTGGAGATGAACTTCATGAACCAGGCGATGACGGCGTAGCCGACCAGCCCGGCCACCAGCGTCGCCACCAGGGTCGGGGCCCAGGAGACGTGGGTGCCGTGCTCGCCGATCTCGGTCAGCTCGTACAGCCCGGAGGCCAGCACGGCCGGGATGGCCAGCAGGAACGAGTAGCGGGCGGCGGCGGCGCGGCTGTAGCCCAGGAACAGGCCGCCGGTGATGGTCGAGCCCGACCGGGACATGCCCGGGATCAGCGCCAGCGCCTGGCACAGCCCGTACAGCAGGCCGTCGCGCACGCTCAGGTCGTCCAGGGTCTTGGGGCGGCGGCGGGCGGCGCGGTGCCGCCCGGTCTGCGACACGGCGGTCTGCGGCCCGGTGAGGTGCGGCCCGGCGGCGTACTGCCCGGCGGTCTGCGGCACCGCGGCCTGCTGCGCGGCGGCGGCCCGCCGCTCGGCGCGGGTGGCCATCCGGTCGGCGACCGCCAGCACGAGACCGAGCGTGATCAGGCTGAAGGCGATCAGCCGCAGGTCGCGGAACGGCCCGGTGATGTAGTCCTTCAACGTCACGCCCAGCACGCCGATCGGCACCGACCCGACGATCACCAGCCAGCCGATGCGGGCGTCGGGGTCCCTGCGCGCGGCGGCGTTGGTCAGCGAGCGGGTCCAGGCGGTGATGATGCGCCAGATGTCGGAGCGGAAGTACAGCAGCACCGCCGTCTCGGTGCCGATCTGGGTGACCGCGGTGAACGCGGCCCCGGGGTCCGGCCATCCCGCCGCGACCGCGGTCAGCCGCAGATGCGCCGAGGAGGAGATCGGCAGGAACTCGGTGAGTCCCTGCACCACCCCCAGGATGAGGGCTTGCAACCAGGTCATCAGTCAGTCGTTTCGTCGTCGGTGGGCACTGGGGCGAGGAGCGAACGGGGTGGGGCCGGTCATGGCGGAACGCTCCCGGTGCACGCCCATGATCTCAGTGACGGATCGGGTGGTACGTCAGAACGGTCAGCCGAACCGGCAGAGATCGTGGCCGGAGGCCATGAGCCGGGGGCGACCCCCTACGAAAGTCACGCACGTCGTGTGACTTCGGCGGGGGGCGGCACGGCGGCTCCGTCCCGCAGGGTGGTGCGCATGAAGAACCTGCTCGTCGCCGGTGCGCTCGCCCTGACCTTCCCGTCCGCCCCGGCGCCCGCCCCGCCACCGGCTCCGCCACCCGCTCCGGCGCTCGCCCTGCCCGCCCCGACCGGCGGCCACGCGGTCGGGCGGTCCGACGTCCACCTGGTCGACTCCGGCCGGCCCGACCCCTGGGTGTCCGGCAGGCCGCGCGAGCTGATGGTCTCGCTCTGGTACCCCGCGCGGAGGGCGCCGGGCAGGACCGCGCCGTACGTCACCCCGCGGGAGTCGGCGCTGGTCCTCAAGGGGTACCCCCAGACGAGGGGCCTCCCGCCGGACACGCTGGCCAGGACGCGGACGCACGCCCGCGCCGACGCGCCCGCGCTCGGCCGGAGACGCGGATGGCCGCTGGTGATCATGTCGCCCGGCATGTCCCTGCCGCGGGCCACGCTGACCTCGCTGGCCGAGGACCTCGCGAGCCGGGGCTACGTGGTCGCGGGCATCGGGCACGCCTACGAGGCGGTCGCCACCACGTTCCCCGACGGCAGGACCGTCCCGATGGAGGCGGGCAAGGGCGGCATGACCGAGGAGGTGGGCGAGAAGGTCGCCCGGGTGCGGGCCGCCGACACGGCCTTCGTGCTGGACCGGCTGGACCGCGACCGGCGCTGGAACAGGCTGATCGACGAGCGCAGGACCGCGATGGCCGGGCATTCGGTCGGCGGCCAGAGCGCCGCCCACCTGCTGCCGCTGAACGACCGGATCGACGCCGCGGTCAACCTGGACGGCTCCTACAACCCGAAGACCCCCGCCAGGCCCGTGACCAAGCCGTTCATGATGATCGGGAACCCCCGCCAGCAGCCGGTCGCCGGCGGGGAGCCGAAGTCGTGGGACCTGTTCTGGCCCCACGTGACCGGCGACCGGAAGCGCTGGCTCACCGTCACCGGGACCGAGCACATGAGCTTCGTCGACTACGCGGTGCTCGCGCCGCGGCTGGGCATGCCCGCGTACCCGCTGGACGGCGAGCGCTCCCTGAAGATCACCCGGGAGTACCTCGCCGCCTTCCTCGACACGCACCTGAAGGGCGGGCACCGGACGCTGCTGGACGGGCCGTCGGCGAAGTACCCGGAGGTGAGGTTCTGGTAGGAGCCCGGCCGGGGCGGCCTCTACGCGTCGCGGATCCGTAGCAGCAGGCCGCCTCCCAGCAGCGCCGCCGCCGTCCAGGCGGCCAGCACGCCGAGGCCCGCCCACGGGGTGAGGGGCAGGTCGGCGAGGCGGGTGGTGGCCTGGACGGCGAGCCCGGCGTTCGTGGGGGAGACCTTCCAGAGGAACCGCTGCCAGTCCTCGTCGGAGACCACGAGGATGAGGGCGGGGAAGAGGTAGAGCAGGCCCAGCACGACCCCGACGGCGGTGGCGGAGTCGCGTACGGCCGTGGCGACCCCCAGGCTGAGCAGGGCGACGAGCGCCAGGTAGAGGACCGAGCCGACGGCGGCGCGCAGCAGGGGGCCGCCGGTGGGGTCGAGCGGGTCGGGCGGGAAGCCGTTGCCGAGCAGGACGCGCCGGGAGACCAGCAGGGAGACGGGCACGGCGACGCCCCCGGCGGCCAGGGTCAGGCCGGTCAGGACGGCCGCCTTGGCGGCCAGCACGCCGGTCCGGCGCGGCATGGCGGCCAGGGTGAGGCGGATCATGCCGGTGCCGTACTCGCCGGTGACCGCCAGCACGGCCAGGACGGCGACGACCGCCTGTCCCACCTGGACCCCGAACAGCCCGATCCTGCCGGGGTCGTGGCCGCAGCCCTCGGCGGTGCACGAGACGAGCGCCGAGGCGGTGGCGGAGGCGGCGACGGTCAGCACGATGATCGTGAGCAGCAGCCGGCCGGTGCCCGCCAGGGTGCGGACCTTCGTCCACTCCGCGTGCAGGTAGGTCCTCATGCGTCCCTCCGGCGGAGCCTGAGGATCGCCAGGCCGAGGACGAGGGCGGTGTGGCCGGCGAGCACCGCGAGGCCGGCCAGGGGCGGCAGCGGGTAGAACCCGGCGATGGGCGTGTAGTGGCCGAGCACGTGCGGGTACTCGGGGATGCTCTGCTGGACGGAGAAACCGGCCGCCGGGGTGACGCGCAGCAGCCACCGCGCCGCGCCGTCGGGCAGGACCGAGGTGGTCGCCACGACGTGCGGGACCACGATCACGACGGCGGCGGTGACGACCGCCGCGACGCCGCGCCACAGCAGCGCGCCCAGGGCGAGGGCGAGCACGGCGGCCAGCGCGAACAGCACCGCCGTGCCGACCACGACGCGCACCTGGGTGGACGGGGGCGCGGAGAGCAGGACGTTGCCGTTGGCGCGCAGGATCCGCCCCCCGGCCGTGAACGCGACCGCGACGGCGGGCAGCGCGGCGGCGAAGGCGGCCAGGCCGAGCGCGAACGCCTTGGCCAGCAGCGTCCGGCCGCGGCGCGGACCGGCGAGCAGGGTGGTGCGGATCAGGCCGTGCCGGTACTCGGCGGTGACGAACGCGACCGCCACCACGATCACCGGCAGGAGCCCGGCCGGCGCGCCGCCGAGCGGGTCCTCGACGGCCGGCCCCTCGACGGTCGGCGCGATGTCGCCGGTGCCGGTGACGGAGAGGGCGCCGCCGGACCGGGCGGCGCGGCCGGGGTGGTGGGGCGACCCGTCGGGCCCGAGCGTGACGCCGATGTCGTCGTCGCGCCAGCCGCCGGGCGCGTCGCCCTCCACCGCGATCCGGTCGAACTCGCCGGTGGCCTCGGTGAAGCGCTCCGCCGCGACGGACCCGCCGAGGTCCGCCCGCGTGACGGTCAGGTCGCCGGGGGAGGTCGCGAACATCCCGATCCGGACGGTCCGCGGCAGCCCGGCCAGGGTGGCGGCGCCGATCCGGGTCCAGCGCGCGCCGTCGGCGGACTCGTACCCGGTGAGCGTGTCGCCCGAGCGGGTCAGCCGCAGCCAGCGCGGCGACCCCTTCGAGACGCCGCCCGGCCGCCCGGCCACGTCGTGGGTGAAGCCGTGCTGCATCCGCACCCCGTGCGCGCCGGTCATCATCACCGCCGCGTAGGGCGCGCCCTGCCGGGTGCCCGCCTTGACCATGACCCCGGTCTTCGCCCACGGCACGACCCCGGGGACCACGTTCCGGACCCCCGGGGTGGCGTCGGGTTTGCGGATCTGGCCGGTCAGGGAGGTGAGGCGGACGGTGATGCCGCCGTTCCCGGTGAGGGACCGGTGCACGAAGAAGAACTTGTCGGTCACCGCCTCGCCGCCCGGCCCCACCGGATGCGGCGGGCAGGCGGTCTCGACGGGACCCGCGCCGCACGAGGCGTGGCTTCCGGACGCGGACAGCAGCCCGAGCAGCACGGTGACCAGCGCCCCCGCCGCCATGGCCGCCACCCAGCCGCGCACCGTCCGGAACTTGGTCCACTCGGCGCGCAGCAGCCGCCCGAACTCCCCGGACCCGGCGCTCATCGGGCCGCTCCCCGGTACTCGACCGCGTCGCCGGTGAGGTCCAGGTACGCCTGCTCCAGCGTCACCCGGTACGCCGCGACCTCGGAGAACGGCACCCCGTCCGCGTTGAGGACGGCCACGACGCGCTCGGGCGGCAGCCCGGAGACGACGAGCGCGTCCTGGCCGGTCGCGGCCACGGCGGCGCCGGCGCGGTCCAGCGCCGACGCCGCCGCGGCGCGCGCCGCCGTCCGCAGCGTCACCCGGTCGCGGGAGGCGGCCGCGATCAGGTCGGCCACGCCGGTGTCGGCGATGACGCGGCCCCTGCCCACCACCACGAGATGGTCGGCGGTGCCCTCCAGCTCGCCCATCAGATGGCTGGACACCAGCACGGCGCGTCCCTCGCCCGCCAGCGACCGCAGCAGGCCGCGCATCCACACGATGCCCTCGGGGTCGAGGCCGTTGACCGGCTCGTCCAGCAGCAGCACCGGCGGGTCCCCGAGCAGCGCGGCCGCGATGCCGAGCCGCTGCCGCATGCCCAGCGAGAAGCCGCCCGCCCTGCGCCGGGCCGCGGATTCCAGCCCGACCCGTTCCAGCACCTCGTCCACGCGCCCGGCCGGCAGCCCCTGGGAACGGGCCAGCCACAGCAGGTGGTCACGCGCGGTACGGCCCGGTTGCAGCGCCCCGGCGTCCAGCAGCGCGCCGACGTGGCGCAGCGGGGAGCGCAGGGCCCGGTACGGCCGGCCGCCGATCAGCGCGTGGCCCTCGTCGGCCGCGTCCAGGCCGAGGATCACCCGCATCGTGGTGGACTTGCCCGCGCCGTTCGGCCCCACGAACCCGGTGACCCGGCCGGGCCGCACGGTGAACGACATGCCGTCCAGCGCGACGGTCGGGCCGAACCGTTTGCGCAGCCCGCTGACTTCGATGGTTGCTCGCATGCCACCGGTTCTACGGACCGGCCCGTGACGTGGGCCGAACGAGGGCCGTCACATCGCTGTTAGGTCCCGCGCGGCATCCTGGACCGCATGAGAACGTGGCGACTCCCGGCGCGCACCGCACGACTGCGCCTCACCGTCCTGTACGGCGGCATGTTCCTGCTGTCCGGCGTCGGGCTGCTGGCCATCACCAACCTCGTGGGACTGGGCGGGACGAGGGTCAGCCGGTCCGCGCCCGCCGGCGTCCCGCCGGTCGAGCCGACCACGCTCGCCGCCGCCACCGAGCGCATCGCGCGGTTGCAGGCCCAGCTGGCCGACGCCCACGCGGCGCAGACGCGCCAGCTCCTGATCGGATCGGCGGTGGCGCTGGTCGTCATGGGCGTGGTGTCGGTCGTGCTGGGCCGGGTCGTCGCGGGCCGGGTGCTGCGCCCGCTCCGGATGATCATCACGGCGACCCGCCGGATCACCGCCGACAACCTGGACGAGCGGCTGGCCGTGCGGGGCCCCGACGACGAGGTCAAGGACCTCGCCGACACCATCGACGGGCTGCTGGAACGGCTGGAGAACGCGTTCGCCGCGCAGCGCCGGTTCGTGGCCGACGCCTCCCACGAGCTCCGCACCCCGCTGGCCACCATGCGCGCCTCCCTCGACGTGGCCCTGGCCAAGCCGGAGCCCGTCCCGGAGCAGACCGCCGCGCTGGCCCACCGGCTGCGCGCCGAGCTCGACCAGATCGACCGGCTCCTCGCGGGGCTGCTCACGCTCGCCCGCGCCCAGCACGGCTCCCCGCCCGGCCGCACGACGCTCCCGCTCGGCCGCCTGGCGGCCGCGGCACTGGACGACCGGGCCGCCGACCTCGCCGCGAAGGAGCTCACCGTCGACTTCTCCGGCGTCGCCGACGGCGCGTGGACGCGGGGGGACCCGACGCTCCTCACCCGCATGGTCGACAACGTGATCGACAACGCCGTCGCCCACAACCACCGCGGCGGCTGGATCCGCGTCGCCGCCGCCGACGGCGCGGCGGCCGAGCTCGTCGTGGAGACCGGCGGGCCCGTCCTCGACCAGGCGCAGGTCGACCGGCTGGCCCGGCCCTTCCAGCGGCTCGGCGCCGACCGCACCGGTTCCGGCGACGGCTCCGGGCTCGGGCTGTCGATCGTCGCGGCCGTCGCGGCGGCGCACGGCGGCGCCCTGCGCCTGCGGGCCCGGCCGGACGGGGGCCTCGCGGTCACCGTCTCGCTGCCCCCGGCGAAGGTCCCGGCGGAGGTCCCGGCGTGAGGGTGCTGGTGGTCGAGGACGCCCGCTCCCTGGCCGCCGTGCTGGCCGAGGGGCTGGCCGACCAGGGCATGGCCGTGGACGTGGCCCACGACGGCCTGGAGGCCGCCGTCAAGCTCGACGTCAACGCCTACGACGTCGTCGTCCTCGACCGGGACCTGCCGGGGATCCACGGCGACACGCTCTGCCGGATGATCACCGAACGCGACGACCGCACCATGGTCCTGATGCTGACCGCCGCCGACTCGCCGGTCGACCGGGTCGCCGGGCTGACCCTGGGGGCCGACGACTACCTGACCAAGCCCTTCCACTTCCCGGAACTGGTGCTGCGCATCCGCTCCCTGGCCCGCCGCCGGCCCGCCGCGCGGCCCCGCACGCTGCGCGCGGCGGGCATCGAGCTGGACCCGCTGCGCCGCACCGTCACCCGCGACGGCCGCCACCTGGAGCTGTCGGTCAAGGAGTTCGCGCTGCTGGAGGCCCTGCTGCGCGCCGTGCCCGCGTTCCTCAGCGCCGAGGACCTGCTGGAACAGGTGTGGGACGAGCACGCCAACCCCCTGACCAACACCGTCACGGTCACGATCGGCCGCCTCCGCCGCAAGCTCGGCGAACCCCCGGTCATCACCACCACGCCCGGGGTGGGCTACCGGATCACGACCGACGGCGCGTGACCGGCGTCAGCCCGTGACCCCGCGCGCGTACCCCAGGTAGGTGACGACGGGCGCGCCCTTCGGGTCGAGGACGAACTCGACCCTCCCCGGGATCTCCTCGTCGCCGATCCGGCCCTTGCGCCGGGCGAGCGCGGCCGTCACGAGGTCGAGCGCGCGGGTGGGCTTGAAGGAGCACACGTCCTCGACGCGCAGCCCGTGCGCCGCGAGCGCGACCTCGATCTCGGCGGGCGGCCGCAGCCGTTCGCGCGCGTAGCGCCCGGCGGGCATGATCCGCGTCATCGGGACGGCCTGGAACGCCCCCAGGTAGATGAGCCGGGACACCCACGTCCGGTTCACCGTGTCGTAGACGAGGATCCCGCGCGGGGCCAGCAGGCGGGCGGCGCTCGCGGCGACCGCGTCCAGGTCGCCGGTGACCTCGAAGGTGTCGGCGACGTACACCAGGTCGAAGCCGCCCTCGGGCAGCCCCGGCGCCTCGGCGGGGGCGGTGCGCGCCTCGACCGGCAGCCCGGCGCGCGCGACGGCGGCGCGGGCCATGGCGGTCGCGGCCGGGGACGGGT